>NZ_CP034689.1:6058548-6373185 GCF_003994415.1 Achromobacter spanius
GAAAAACTAGACGCCCGCCGCACCCACTATTTCATGCAGGTCATGAGCCGGGGCTCCGTGCGCGGCGCCGCTGAAGTGCTGGACATGGACCCGTCTGCCGTCAGCCGCGCCATTGCCGCGCTGGAGCGCGACTGCGGCATGGCGTTGTTCGAACGCCGAGGGCGCGGAGTCGTGCCCACCGACGCCGGCCACATCCTGGCGCGCTATGTGAAGCGCCAGCAGAACATCCAGGAAAGCTTCTTTTCCGAGATCGACAGCCTGCGCAACGCCGAACGTGGCCATATCGACCTGGTGCTGGGTGAAGGCTTCGTCGAACTGATGTTCGACCGCGTGCTGCCCGGCTATTGGCGCAGTCATCCCGAGGTAACGTTGGACATCGACGTGGCCCGCACGTCGGAAATCGTGCAGCGCATCGTGGACGACCGCGCCTACATCGGACTGGTGTTCCAGCCGCCCAACGACGCGCGCCTGCGTACGCACTATTCGCGCCCCGAACCCATCCGCGCCATCGTGCAGCAAGACCATCCGCTGACCCGGCTGGACCGGCCGCTGCTGTTGACGGACCTGGCCGATTACCCCGGCGCGTCGATGCAGGAAGGGTTCGGGGTGCGACAACACATCCAGGCCGCCGAAATCAGCGAACAGGTGCGGCTGCGCAACGTGCTGACCACGTCGTCCTTCAAAGCGTTGTGGCAGTTCGCGGCGGCGGGCATCGGGTACGCGCTGACCCCGCCCATCGCCGTCACCGCCGACATGCGCGCCCAGCGCCTGGCCAGCCTGCCACTAGCCAACCCGATCCTGAATCAAGGCAGCCTGCACGTCCTGAGCCGCGCCGGCCGCCACATTTCCCCAGCGGCAAGAGAATTGTTGGAGCACATCGTGCGCGGAATCGGCGCAGCGTAGTGCCAATCGCTGATCGTAGGATGGGTGAAGCGCGGGAGGGCCGCCAACAGAACCCCAACGCCGAACGCGCGCAACCCATCGGACGGTGTTGGTGCCATGGCGGGAATTGCCGTTTGTTCACCGGCGTTTGATGGGTTTCGCGCGGTCGGCGTTGGGATTCTTGCCCCGGCCGTGCCGCGCTGCACCCATCCTACGTGCCATTTTCCGATCGCCATCGTGACGGTGACCGAATCGCGCTGACCCGCCGGATCGCCGCCTTATTTTCTTATTACGAGAATGACTTAGACGCTGATATCTGCTGCCTGTTACGGTTATGAATCCCCTTTTCCGCCGCCCCGCGCCGGGCGCAAAAAGGCTCGAACCGAGAAGACTACAAGGGCAGTAGACATGTACGTGTATGACCCCGTCGACCAGCAGCTTGTCGAGCAACGTGTGGCGCAGTTTGCCGATCAGACGCGCCGCTTCCTCGACGGCCAGCTTACCGAAGATGAATTCCGCGTTCTGCGCTTGCAGAACGGCCTGTACATCCAGCGCCACGCGCCCATGCTGCGCGTGGCCATTCCGTACGGCATGCTGGCGTCGCGCCAATTGCGCACGCTGGCGCACATCGCGCGCAAGTGGGATCGCGGCTACGGCCACTTCAGCACCCGGCAGAACATCCAGTTCAACTGGCCCAAGCTGGAAGACGTGCCGGACATCCTGGCGGAACTCGCCACCGTCCAGATGCACGCCATCCAGACCAGCGGCAATTGCATCCGCAACACCACCACCGACCACTTCGCCGGCGTCGCCCCCGATGAACTCGTCGACCCGCTAGTCTGGTGCGAGATCATTCGCCAATGGTCCACGCTGCACCCCGAATTCGCTTTCCTGCCGCGCAAATTCAAGATCGCCGTCAGCGGCGCCGTGCAAGACCGCGCGGCCGTGGGCGTGCACGACATCGGCCTGCAAGCCGTTGAACGCGATGGCAAGCTGGGCTTTCGCGTGTGGGTCGGTGGCGGCATGGGCCGCACGCCCATCGTCGGCAAACTCATCAACCCCTTCGTGGAATGGCAGCATCTGCTGACCTATCTGCAAGCCGCACTGCGGGTCTACAACCTGCATGGCCGCCGCGACAACAAGTACAAGGCGCGCATCAAGATCCTGGTCAAGGACCTGACGCCCGAAGTCTATGCCCAGCAGGTCGATGAACAGTGGCAGTTGATCAAAGACGGCCCCGACACCATCACTCAGGAATTCGTTGACGGCATCAAGGCCCGCTTCGTCTGGCCGCAATACGATGCCGCCGCCGCGCAAGACACCGACAACACCGACGCCCTGGCCGCCGGCGACAAGCGCTTTGCGCGCTGGCTGCGCACCAACGTGCACGCGCACAAGGTCGCGGGCTACGCCGCCGTTACCGTTTCGCTCAAGCCCACCGGCGTACCGCCCGGCGACATCACCGCCGACCAGATGGACGCCGTGGCCGACCTGGCCGATGCCTACGGTTACGGCGAACTGCGCGTCTCGCACGAGCAGAACCTGATCCTGGCCGACGTGCGCCGCGCGCGGCTGCACGAGCTGTGGCAGAAGCTGGAAGCGCTGAACCTGGCCACGCCCAATGTCGGCTTGTTGACCAACATCATCGCCTGTCCCGGCGGCGACTTCTGCGCGCTGGCCAATGCGGTGTCCATTCCCGTGGCCGAAGCCATCCAACGCCAATTCGACGACCTGGACTACCTGTTCGAAATCGGCGAACTGGACTTGAACATCTCGGGCTGCATCAATTCCTGTGGCCACCACCACGTGGGGCACATCGGCATCCTGGGCGTCGATAAGGCCGGCGAAGAGTGGTATCAGGTGACGCTGGGTGGCCGCCAGAACGGCGCGGCCAAGCCCCTGCCCGACCTGGAATCCACCCGTGGTGGCGGCGCCGCCGTGGGCCGCATCATCGGCCCCTCGTTTGCGCGCGACCAGGTGCCCGGCGTGGTCGACCGCCTGATCCGCACCTACCTGGGCCTGCGCGACAGCGAAACCGAGCGCTTCATCGACGTGGTGGACCGCGTTGGCATCGACCCCTTCAAGCAAGACGTCTACGCCGATCCCGCCTTCGCCAAACCCGTACAAAGCGCCGAGCCCGCCCATGTCTGACCTTTACGCCCACGACGCCCCCGGCCCGCACCTGATCCGCGATGGCCGCCTGCAAGCCGATACGTCTCGCCCTTTCGTGCCCGAACCCGAAGTGGCGGCCGAAGGCCAGGTTCCCACGGACGAACCCGGCTGGGTGGTGCCGCTATCCACCTGGAAGACCTCGCGCGCCACCTTGCGCCGCCACCAGCATCCCGTGGCCGTGCTGCTGGAACCCGACGCCGACTTGCATGACCTGCTTGACGTCGACGGCACCCTGAACCCGGCCGGCATCGCCTTCATCGCCGTGGACTTTCCCAACTACACGGATGGCCGCGGCTATTCGCTGGCGCAGTTGCTGCGCACGCAATATCAATGGGCTGGCGAACTGCGCGCAGTGGGCGACGTGATGATCGACACCATCCATTACCAGGCTCGTGTCGGCTTCAACAGCTTCCTGGTCAAGCCCGGCCACGACCCGCACAAGGCACTGGACGCCTTCAAGACGTTCACGGTGCACTACCAGAAAACGTATCGCGCGCCCCCGTCGGCGGCAGCGGCCTGATAGGCCCGCGCCGCGTCACGGTTACAGCCTGGCTGCGTCCTGCGCCAGGTGCGTACGGATCAGCTCGGCAATGCTGCGCTGGCGCGTGGCCTGCATGCGGTCGATCACGCTGGACACGCTGACCGCCAGACGCGGGTAGCCGCTGGCATCGCACAAGGCCACGCCGACGCCCAGCACACCGGGCACGGCGGCGTTGCCCACCACCGACCAGCCCCGGCCTCGCGTGTTCTCCACCAGGCGCCGCATGTGCGCGGCCGTCATGCCGCCATACGCGCTCAAGGCTTGCGCGTTTTGCGTCACCACGTCATCGGCTTCGCCCGGCGGCAAGGCCGCCAATAGGGCCAACCCCGCCGCGCCCACCCCCAAGGGTTGGCGATGGCCCACCGTGACCGCCAGCACCTGCACGGCATAGTTGCCGACCTCGCGGTGCAGGCACAGCGAATCGTTCGCTGCGCGGCAGATCAGAAAGGCGGAATCACCCGTTACATCGCTGATCTGGCGCAGTATCGGCCGCAGCCGCCGCACCGCCTGCGCGTGGGGGTCGTCCGCCATCATCACGCCCAGTTCCGCCATCCGCCAGCGCGGTGCATTCGGCTCGCGCAGCGCGTAGCCCTCTTCCATCAGCACATCCAGGTACCGGTAGACGGTAGACCGCTGCATTCCCGCCGCACGCGCGATATCAGTCACGTGCATGCCGGCCGCCCCGGCCTGGCGCAACACCCCCAGCACCCGCAGCCCACGACGCAAAATGCGCGGACCAGTCTCTTCCGATTCAAGTTTGTTCATATTTTGGACACGCTGCGTTGATGACGCCCTGGACTAAGCCCAATATGAAGACGGGCAGACAGAGATTTGTCCAAATACTAGACAAACAGGACGGAGACAACAATGAAGACATTCACCAGCAGGCTGGCCGCCATCGCGGCCGCCCTGAGCGGCACGCTTGCCCTCAATGGCGCTTCGCTAGCGGCCGCGCCCTATCCGGATCGACCCGTGACCATCGTGGTGGGCTACGCCGCGGGCGGCGCCACCGACATCGTCGCGCGCTTGATGGCCAAGTCGCTGTCTGAAGAGCTTGGGCAGAGTTTCGTCGTTGAGAACAAGACGGGCGCCAACAGCAACATCGGCGCGGAAATCGTGTCGCGCGCCACGGCCGATGGCTACACGCTGTACATGGGTTCCATCGCCAACACCATCAATCGCTCGCTGTACAGCAAGCTCAACTACGACATCCTCAAGGACTTCAAGCCCGTTGGGTTGGTCGCCACCATTCCCAACATCCTGGTGGTGAATCCCAAGGTGCCCATCAAGACGGTGCAGGAATACATCGCTTACGCCAAGGCCAACCCTGGCAAGCTGACCTGCGCCTCGTCAGGCAGCGGCTCGTCCATTCATCTGTCGTGCGAACTCTTCAAGATGGAAACCGGCACCGACATCCTGCACGTGCCGTATCGCGGCAGCGGCCCGGCCGTGGCCGATCTGCTGGGCGGCCAGGTGGATTCCATGTTCGACAACCTGCCGTCGTCGCTGCCGCATGTGCAGGCCGGCAAGCTGCGCGCGCTGGGCGTCACGTCGCCCAAGCGGCTGGAAGCCACGCCCGACGTGCCCACATTGGCTGAATCCGGCCTGCCCGGCTTCAACGTTGAATCCTGGTTCGGCCTGATGGCGCCCACTGGCACGCCCGACGCCGTCGTCAAGCGCTTGAACGAGGCCTTGAACAAGGCGCTGGCCAGCCCGGCGGTGCAGGCGTCATACAAGCAGGCGGGCTTTTACGCGCCGCAGCCGCCGAATTCGCCCGAGACCTTTGGCAAGAAGATCACCAGCGAAATCGACAAATGGGCCGCCGTGGTCAAGCGCGCCAACATCAAGGCCAACTAGGTTTCAAGGAGCACCAGGTGACCCCGATCGATTTTTTCTTCCGCGCCGCCGAGCAGTATCCGCAGCGCGTGGCGCTGGACGGCCCCGATGGCGTCGTGACCTACGCCGAACTCGCGGCCGACACGCGGGCGCTGGCGGCGGCCTTGCAAGACCTGGACCCCGAGCCGCAAACCCGCGTGGCCATCTGCGCGGGCAATTCCGCGCGGCACATCCTGGCCTTGCTGGCGGTGATGGCCAGCGGCAAGGTCTGGGTGCCGCTTAATTACCGCAGCACCGAGCGCGAGATCGGGCGCATCCTGGACGCCACGGCGCCGTCGATCGTCATCGTCGACGGCGTCGGGGCGCCGCTGGCGCGCGCGTCGGATGGCGCGCGCATCCATCTGGACGACAGCGCGGAAGCACTGGCGGCGGGCACGCTGCTCAAGCGTTATGCCGGGCGCGAGCCTGTGCGCCACGACTTGTCACGCGATGCCACGCAGGCCATCAAGTTCACGGGTGGCACGACCGGGCTGCCCAAGGGCGTGATGCAACCGTACCGCGCGTGGAACGCGGGCATCATCAACCAGATCGCCAGCTGGGAACTGAGCAGCGACGACCGCTACGTGGTGTCCGCCCCCATCACGCACGGCACGGGCACCTATCTGCTGCCCATCCTGGCGTGTGGCGGCGCGCACCTGCTGCTGGACAGCGTGACGCCGGCCAGCATCACGGCGGCGTTTCGCGAACGGGGCGGCACGCTGAGCTTCATGCCGCCCACGCTGATCTACATGATCATGGCGCAGGAAGGCGTGTCGCGCGCCGACTTCCCCAGGCTGCGCAACCTGATCTACGGCGGCGCCCCGATGCCGCCGGAAAAAGTCGACCGCGCGCGCGAGTTCTTCGGCCCCGTGCTGGGCACCACTTACGGCCAGACGGAAGCGCCGCAGATCGTCACGGTGCTGCGCCCCGCCGACCTGGAAACGCCCGAGAACCGCGCCTCGGTCGGCCGGGTGACCTGGCTGTCGGACGTGGCCATCATGGGCGCCGATGGCGCGCTGCTGCCCCGGGGTGAAATCGGAGAGGTGGTGGTGCAGGGCGACCTGACCATGACCGGCTACTGGCGCCTGCCCGAGAAAACGGCCGAAACGCTGGTGGACGGCTGGCTGCACACGGGCGACACCGGCCTGATCGATGCGCGCGGATTCCTGTACCTGAAAGACCGCCTGCGCGACGTCATCATCACGGGCGGCTTCAACGTGTATCCCGTGGATGTCGAAAACGCGCTGTCGGCGCACCCCTCGGTGTACGAATGCTCGGTGTTCGGCCTGCCCGACGACAAATGGGGCGAGGCCGTGCACGCCGCCGTCCAGCTACACCCCGGCGCGCAGGCCGACGCCGAAGCCCTCAAAGCGCATGTGCGCGCGCTGCTGGGCCCGGTTGCCACGCCCAAACAATTCCATTTTCACGACAGCCTGCCGCGCTCCAGCGTGGGCAAGGTGTTGAAGAACGCCGTGCGCGACGCCGCGCAAAAGGAAACCGCATGAGCACTACCCCCGAGACCCGTCTTTGCGCCCACCACCTGACCGGCATGTCTTACCGGGATGTGGATCTGGTTGAAGACCTGATCGGCAAGAAGACGTTTACCGAAGTCATGATCATGCAGATCCTGGGGCGTGACGCGCGCCCCGTGGACATGCGTATCGTTGACGCCGTGCTGGTGACGCTGATGGAACACGGCATGACGCCCAGCGCCATCGCCACGCGCCTGATCTACATGAGCGCGCCCGAGAACCTGCAAGGCGCGGTCGCCTCCGGGCTGATGGCCGTGGGCAGTCAGTTTGTAGGCACCATGGAAAACTGCTCGCGCCTGCTGGACCGCATCAAGCAAGCCGCGGATGGCCGGGCCGAAGCGCTGGCCATCGCGCGCGAGTTCCGTGAACAGCGCCGCGCCCTGCCCGGCTTTGGTCACCATCTGCACAAGCCCGACGACCCGCGTTCGATCAAGCTGCTGGCGCTGGCCGAAGCCGAGCCGGACCTGGACGGCGCATCGCTGCGGGCGCTGCGCCTGCTGGCGACAGCGGTAGACGAAACCTATGGCAAGCACATCACCATCAACGCCACGGGCGCGGTGGCGGCGCTGCTGAGCGAGATCGGCGTGCCCACCGACCTGATGCGCGGCTTTGCCGTCATCTCGCGCGCGGCCGGGCTGGTGTCGCATGTGGCCGAAGAGCAGCAGAGCCCGTCGGGCCGCTACATCTGGGAAACCATCGACCACGCCATTCCCTATGTGGGCAAGGGCAAAACGCATCAGCAGGACGGCGAGGGCTCGGCATGACGGACACGGCCAATGCTGCCACAACGGCTACCGCCCCCACCCCTGGCAGCGCGCGCCTGGCAGGCAAGATCGCCTTGGTGGCAGGCGCCGGCGCGTCGGCCACCGGCTGGAGCATCGGCCGTGCAAGCTGTGTGACGTTGGCGCGCGAAGGCGCGGCGGTGGTGGCGCTGGACGTGGACCTTGCTGCCGCCGAAGACGCCGCGCATCAGGTCGAGCTGGCGGGCGGCAGCGCCTTGCCCGTGCAGGCGGACGTGGCCGACCCGGACGCCATGCAGGCCGCGGTGGACGCCGCGCTGCGCCGCTACGGGCGTATCGACATCCTGCAAGCCAATGCGGGCATCGGCAAGGTGGGCGGGCCGGAAGACATTTCGTTGGACGACTGGAACCGTATCCAGCAAGTGAACGTGACCAGCCTGCTGATCGCCACGCGCCTGCTGGCGCCGCTGATGCGCCAGCAAGGCGGCGGGGCCATCGTGGCGGTGTCGTCCATCGCGGGCATCCGCTATACCGGCTATCCGCACCTGGCGTACAGCGTCAGCAAGGCCGCGGTGATTCATTTTGCGCGCATGGCGGCGCAGCAATACGCGGCCGACGGCATTCGCGTGAATACCGTCATTCCCGGCCTGATCGACACGCCGCGCGTGGCGCAAAACGTGGCGCGCATGTTCGACCCCAACGACCTGCAGGCGGCGCTGGCCGCGCGCGACAAGCAGGTGCCGATGGGCCGGATGGGCACGCCCTGGGAAGTGGCCAAGGCCGTGGCCTTCCTGGCATCGGACGATGCGTCCTACATCACCGGCACGGAACTGGTGGTGGACGGCGGGCTGACGGGCAAGTACGCCTGACGCGCAGTGCGTCAGACGCGGCGCCCGTTGCAGGCGGCGCGGGTATGGCGGGTATGGCAGGTATGGCGGCTTACCAGGACGTGGAATATGCGCCCGGGAACTGCTTGGCCACAAACGCCTTCACCTCGTCCGACTGGTACGCCTTGATGAAGCGCGCGATGCGCGGGTCATTCTTGTTGTCTTCGCGCGCGGCAATCACCACGGCGGCGAACGGCGCGTCCTTGCTTTCCAGCGCCAGCGCGTCCTTGGCGGGCGACAGGCCGGCCGGGATGGCATAGGCGGAATTCACCGCCGCGGCGTCCACATCCGACAGCGAATGCGGCAACTGTGCCGCTTCGATCTCGATGAACTTCAGCTTCTTGGGGTTCTCGACCACATCGAACAGCGACGCCGTCACCGTGACGCCGTCCTTGAGCTTGATCAGCTTGGCCGCCTGCAACACCAGCAACGCGCGGGCGCCGTTGGTCGGGTCGTTGGGAATGGCGACCTTGCCGCCTTGCGGCAGCTCGTCAAGCGACTTCAGGCGCTTGGAATAGATGCCCATCTGCTGCACCACGGCGGTCGCCACCGGCACCAGCTTGTAGCCGCGCGCCTTGTTCTGCGAGTCCAGGAAGGGCTTGTGCTGGTAGATGTTCAGGTCCAGCTCCTTGGCGTCCAGCGCCGCGTTGGGCTGGATGAAGTCGCTGAACTCAATCAGCTTCACTTTCAGGCCCTGCTTGGCCGCCACCTGCTGCACCACTTCACCGATTTGCGCGTGTGGGCCGACGGTGACGCCCACCTTCAGTTCGGCGTCCTGCGCCATGGCTTGGGTGCCGGCGAATCCGAGCACGGCGGCAAAAATGGCGAGGGTATGGCGAAGGCGCATAGGAAGCTCTGCATGTAAAAAGAATGACCCGCGATTCTATGCAGCGCGCTACCAAACTGGAAGCGATGAATATTCATATTGATATGAGCCAAATCGTATAAAGCACCGCCCCATGACAAGCCCGCCTCATGCGGACACAATAGCGGCTGCTTTCAATTACACGCCTTGCGCCATGTCCACCACCCACGAACTCCACCCGCACGCGCGCGCGCTGCTTGCCGACCACTACGCCGCCATCGATGCCGACCTGCCCGCGTTGCTGGACTTGCTGTTCGCCCGCAGCGCCGGCGAAGACTGGCACAAGGCCGGCACCTTCAAGCATCATCTGCTGGGCGTGTACCGCACGCTGGCGCTGTGGAACCAGCCACGCGAAGTGCGAATGCTGGGTCTGTTCCACAGCGTCTACGGCAACGAATACGTGGACTTGACGCTGTTTGACCGCGAGCGCGAACGCTCGACCCTGCGCGAGGTACTGGGCGAAGAGGCCGAAGCCTGGGTCAGCCTGTTCTGCGAGATGCCGCGCACGAAGTTCGTGCAGGTGGTGCTGGCGGGCCAAGGCACGGGCCACGACGGCATGACGCTTGAAGGCGCCAACGGGCAGGTCTTTACGTTGACGCCACGCCAGGTTGCCGCGTTCATCGTCGTGTCCGCCGCCGACATCGGCGAACAATGGCATAGCTGGCAAGACGAGATCTTCGCGGGCTATCCGCAGCAGCAGCGGCGCGATTTGAAAACGAACTGGGCGTCGTCGCTGTGGCCCGGTCCGCTGAAGCCGCCGTCGAACATTTTGTCGATGTTGTCGCACCTGCTGGCGCCCTTGTCGCGCATGCCCGCCGATACGGGCATCCCCATTCCCCCGGCGTTCGACGCCTGCCGCGCCACGCTCAGCGCGCGCGACGAGGCGGCCGCCAGCGCGCTGTACTGGCAAGTCATCACGCGCATGCATCCACTGACGGAAATGGACAGCGCGCGCCATCTGCTGGAAGCCGCCGTTGAACACAACCCCTGGGTGGGTGAACCCCGCCTGCTGCTGGCGCAATTGGCGCTGACCGCGGGCGATTTCGATGCAGCCCAAGCGCATGCGGCAGCGGGCCTGGCGGCCTTGCAAGCCTGGGGCACGGCATGGGACAAGCGGATTGAGTGGGCGGGCTGGATGGCCTGGGCGCGCATCGAACTGCAAAACGCGCGCGCGCGCCAATGGCCGGAAAACCTGGCCGCGCTGAATGGCTTGGGGTTGGTGGAGTAAGCCCGCGCGACCACCATGCAAACAGCCCCGCATGCGGGGCTGCTTCATCTTCACGCTAGATGTTCACGCTACATGTGCACGCTACCGAAGCAAGTCGGCTACTTCATGCCTTCCCAGTGCGGGCCGGGCACGACGATGTCGAACATTTCCAGCACGCGCGCCACGGTGTGGTCCACCATTTCTTCAATGCTTGCCGGGCGGTGATAAAACGCCGGCAGCGGCGGAAACACGATGCCGCCCATTTCGGTCACGGCGGTCATGTTGCGCAGGTGCGCCAGATTGAAGGGCGTTTCGCGCACCATCAGCACCAGGCGCCGACGTTCCTTCAAGGTGACGTCGGCGGCGCGGGTGATGAGGTTATCGGACAGGCCATGCGCCACGGCCGCCAGGGTGCGCATCGAACATGGCACGATCACCATGCCCGCCGTCTGGAACGCGCCGCTGGCCAGCGTGGCGCCCACGTCGCGCACTGAATGCACGTGGTCAGCCAACGCATAGATGTCGTGGCGGCTGACGTCCATTTCGTGCTTGATGTTCAGCACGCCGGACGCCGACACCACCAGGTGCGTCTCAACATCGTCCACGCCACGCAAGGCTTGCAGCATGCGCACCGCGTAGAGCGCGCCGGTGGCGCCCGTGATGCCGATGACAAGTCGCCGCATGGGCGGCTTAAGCCGTGGCGCCGGATTGCTCCAGCAGCGTCTTCAGTTCGCCGGACTCATTCATTTCGTTCATGATGTCCGAGCCGCCGATGAATTCGCCCGCCACGTAAAGCTGGGGGATGGTGGGCCAGCTGGAGAATTCCTTGATGCCCTGGCGGACTTCGTCGTCTTCCAGCACGTTGACGGTAACCAGCTTCTTCACGCCACAGCCCTTGAGGATCTGGATGGCCTTGCCGGAAAAGCCGCATTGCGGGAATTGGGCAGTGCCCTTCATGAACAGCACGACGGGGTGCTGGGTCACGGTTTCGCGGATGAATTCTTGAACGTCGCTCATGGTGGTCTCTTGGACAGGCATAACGGAATACGCCAATTATAGGTACAGCGGAAAAAACGGCCGTAAATACCCGTAAAGCTGGGCGGATACCTGCCCCCCGCGCCGGGCGCCCCGGGCGGGCTTTTCGCGGGTTTCCCGCCCTGAAAATCTGTAACAACCGGGACGGTCAACGCCCCCCGGCCGGCCAGCGCCCGCCGGAAATTCTTTCAATGCCCGCCAGGTCATGCCGGCTGTGCACCGATTCAAAGCCCGCGTCCTCCAGCAAGCCGCGTACCGCCTGCGCCTGGTCCCAGCCATGCTCCATCCATAGCTGCGCGCCCGGCTTCAGGTGCGCGCCGGCGCCGGCCACGATGCGGCCCAGGTCTTCCAGCCCGCCCGCGCCATCGGTCAGCGCGCCACGCGGTTCGAAGCGCAAGTCGCCCTGGTCCAGGTGCGGGTCGTTATTGGCGACATAGGGCGGATTGGACACGATCAGGTCAAAGCCTTCGCCCGCGGGCACGGCGTCAAACCAACTGCCTTCCACGAAACGCACCGACGCGGTCAAGTCCCAGGCGTTGGCCGCCGCCACCTTCAGCGCGGCGGCACTCAGGTCAGACGCCATCACCCGCGCGTCGCGGCGCGCCAGGGCGATCGAAATGGCGATGGCCCCGCTGCCCGTGCCCAGGTCCAGCACGGCCGGCCCCGCGATACCCGCCACGCATTCCAGCGCGGTTTCCACCAGCACTTCGGTGTCGGGGCGCGGTATCAACACGTCGGGCGTGACGCGAAACCGGTGGCCCATGAATTCACGATGGCCCAGCAGATACGCCATGGGTTCACCGGCCAGGCGGCGCGCCAGCAAGGTCTCGAACGCCGCCGCCACATCGGGCGACAGCGGGTCGGTGTCGTGCGCCAGCAGCCAGGCGCGCGGCTTTTGCAGCACGTGTTCAAGCAGCATGCGAATTTCCAGGCGCGGCAGGCGCGTGTCCAGCAGCAGGCTTTTCAGCTGGGGCGTCGTCATGGCGCCGCCTTAGATGTCGTCGCCCAGCGCCGCCAACTGCTCGGCCTGATGCTCGGCGATCAGCGCGCCGGTCAGCTCTTCCAGGTCGCCTTCCATGATCTGCTGCAACTTGTACAGCGTCAGGTTGATGCGGTGATCCGTCACGCGGCCCTGCGGGAAGTTATAGGTGCGGATGCGCTCGGAGCGGTCGCCCGTGCCGATCAGGCTTTTGCGCTCGGCGGCTTCCTTGCTTTGGCGTTCGCGCGTTTCCTTGTCTTTCAGACGCGCGGCCAGCACCTGCATGGCCTTGTCCTTGTTGCGGTGCTGGGACCGGTCGTCCTGGCATTCCACCACCAGCCCCGTGGGCAAGTGCGTGATGCGCACGGCGGAATCGGTCTTGTTGATGTGCTGGCCACCCGCGCCGCTGGCACGGAACGTATCGATGCGCAGGTCATTGGCATTGATGACGATTTCCGACATCTCGTCGGCTTCGGCCATGACGGCCACGGTGCAGGCCGACGTGTGGATGCGACCCTGCGCTTCGGTGGCGGGCACGCGCTGCACGCGGTGCGCGCCGGACTCGAACTTCAAGCGGCCGTAGGCGCCGTCGCCGTCAATGCGCGCGATTACTTCCTTGTAGCCGCCCAGTTCCGAGGCGCTTTCCGACATCAGCTCGACGCGCCAACCACGCGTTTCCGCGTAGCGCGTGTACATGCGCAGCAGGTCGCCCGAGAACAGTGCGCTTTCGTCGCCGCCCGTGCCCGCGCGGATTTCCAGGAACACGCTGCGCCCGTCATTGGGGTCGCGCGGCAGCAGCAGCAATTGCAGCGCGCTTTCCAGGCTTTCCAGCTTGACGCGGCCCGACTTGATCTCGTCTTCGGCCATGGCCTTCATGTCCGGGTCGGACAGCATTTCCTGCGCGGTCGCCAGGTCTTCCTCGGTGCGAGCGAAAGCGGTGAAGGCCTCCACCACGGGTTCCAGCTCGGCGCGTTCGCGCGAGAGCTTGCGGAAACGGTCCATATCGGACGCGGTTTCCGGTTGGGCGAGCAACGCGTCCACCTCGATCAGGCGGTTACACAGATGCTCCAGCCGGCTGCGCATGGAAGATTTCATGGGGAATGACCAAAGAGAAAACAGGAATAGCGGGCGCCCACAAAGACGAACGCCCGCCAGGAGGCGGGACGTGGGGCAGATTCGCTAACGGCGGGAGTCGCGGCCGGGGAACAGGCGCGGCATCCAGGCAAGCAGTTGCTTGCGGTCGTCGCCTTCGCTGCGGTTCAAGGCCGCCAGCGGGCCGTGCAGGTATTTTTGCGTCAGCCCATGCGCCAGTTGTTCCAACACGGCTTCGGGCGATTCGCCGCGCGCCAGCAGGCGGCGCGCGCGTTCGAGTTCAGCGGCGCGGACGTCTTCGGCGGCCTGGTGCAGGTCGCGGATGACGGGCACCACTTCGCGGGACTGCATCCAGTGCATGAAGCCCTGGACGCGGGTTTCGATAATGGCTTCGGCCTGCACCACGGCGGCGCGGCGCGCGTCGGTGCCGGTCTGCACCAGGCGGCCCAGGTCATCCACCGAGTACAGGTAGACGTCGTCCAGGCGGCCGACTTCAGGTTCGATGTCGCGCGGCACGGCCAGGTCGATCATGACCATGGGGCGGTGGCGGCGCAGGCGCGTGGCCCGTTCCACCATCCCCAAGCCGAGGATGGGCAGGGAGCTTGCCGTACAGGACACGATGACGTCGAATTCCGACAGGCGCTCGGTCAGGTCGGCCAACTTCATGGTGCTGGCCGAAAAACGGTTGGCCAGGATTTCGGCGCGCTCGGCCGTGCGGTTGGCCACGACCATGCTGCGCGGGCGTTGCGCGGCAAAGTGGGTGGCGCACAGTTCAATCATTTCGCCCGCGCCGATGAACAGCGTGCGGGCCTGGTCCAGGTTGCCGAACACGCGCTCGGCCAGGCGGACGGCGGCGGCGGCCATGGACACCGACTGCGCGCCGATGGCGGTTTGCGACCGCACTTCCTTGGCCACCGAGAACGTGCGCTGGAACATCTGGTGCAGCAAGGTGCCCAGCGATCCGGCTTCGCCGGCGGCGCGCACGGCGTCTTTCATCTGGCCGACGATCTGGGTTTCACCCAGCACCATGGAATCCAGCCCGCTGGCCACGCGGAAAGCGTGACGCACGGCGTCGTCTTGGTGATGGCGGTACAGGTGCGGGCGCAGCGTGCCGGCGTCCAGGCGGTTGTGTTCAGCCAGCCAGGCGGGCAATTGATCGGCAACGTGGCCGTCAGCGGCGCAATAGATCTCGGTGCGGTTACAGGTGGACAGGATGGCGGCTTCGCGGACGGAACCGCCGAATGCCGAACGCAGGCCTTCCAGCGCGGGCTTGACCAGATCGACGGGCATGGACACGCGCTCGCGAACCGAAACCGGCGCGGACGTGTGGTTCAGACCGAAGGCAAGGACAGCTACCGACATGGAGGATGCGTAAAAGACTGCCACGAAATAACTGAAAGATTATACCCCTGCGGGTTATCCCCAGCGCAGTTCCGCCCCCAGCCGCGACCCTGCGTCGCACCTTTCCGTGCCATTCACCCAACAGTCGGGGCGGGAACCGGGGAGGAAAAATAGTTGGCGATCTGGCCCCGCCTTGCTGGCGTGGCCCAAAAAAATTGTGTATAGTTGCGGACTTCGTTGGCCTGGTAGCTCAGTCGGTAGAGCAGAGGATTGAAAATCCTTGTGTCGGTGGTTCGATTCCGCCCCAGGCCACCAAAAGAATTATTGGGGTTGCGGTAGCAATATCAAGATCTCAAAAAAGCCCAGCCGCCGCGCTGGGCTTTTTGCACCGGTGTACGTGTTGGCCTGGTAGCTCAGTCGGTAGAGCAGAGGATTGAAAATCCTTGTGTCGGTGGTTCGATTCCGCCCCAGGCCACCAAAAATTCAAGCATTGAGCCCCGCCTTGGCGGGGCTTTTTGCGTTTGGCGCTGCCCTTCTTTCTTACGACGCCTTTCTTATCATCGAATCCTAACCTTATCGTAATCTTATCGAAATCTTGTCAGATGATAAGATTTGAGCCTTAATCTTGTCACTGAGACAAGATTAGCCCGCCGCGCTATCGACAAGGTCCCGCCCCTGATGACCCCGCCTACCCTTGCCAGCCTGTCACCCCGGCATGAAGCCATGCTGCGCCAGATACTGGCCGCCAAGCGGCCCATAGAACCTGGAGCACTAGAGCAAATCCTTCAAGTTTCCCGGCCCACCATCAACCGGATTTTGCGGGATTTGGTCGCCACCGGCTTTCTGGAAAAGCTGGGTGCAGGCCGAGCCACCCGCTACATGGCCACCGAAGCGGCCAAGTCTGCCCTGGCCGTGTTGCCCACACCCGCAACACCCGCAAGCGCGCCGCCACCCACTGGCCGGCTGCAGTGGTCGCCAGCGGCCTTGCCATTGATTGAAGCGCTGCGTGCACCTTTGGGAACCCGCCACCCGGTGGGCTACGAAAGCAGCTTCGTCGCTAACTACGTTCCGAATCAGTCCAGCCTGCTGCCACCGACGCTCGCCACGGACTTGTACAACGCAGGCCGTAGCCAAGATCAGCAACCCGCGGGAACGTACGCCCGCGAGGTGCTGGAGCAATTGCTTATCGACTTGTCCTGGTCATCGTCGCGCCTGGAGGGCAACAACAAGAGCTTGCTGGACACCAAGGAACTCTTCGAGCTTGGCGAGCAAGCCGACCCCCTCGACGAAGACACCCTGATGTTGCTGAACCACAAGAACGCCATCGAGTTCCTGGTCGACGCGGTGCCTACCGAAGGCATCACCGTGCCGGTCATCGTCGACCTGCAGGCCAAGTTAATGAGGGATCTATTACGAGACTCACGCGACATAGGCCGCTTCCGTCGACGTCTGGTGAATATAGATGGCTCTGTCTACTCACCAAACAACATCCCCACGTTCCTGGAAGAGTCACTGAATGCCATCGTCGACAAGGCTCGCCACATTCACAATCCGGTTGAAGCGGCATTCTTCCTTTGGGTCAATGTGGCTTATCTACAGCCCTTCGCGGACGGCAACAAGCGCACAAGTCGCCTGAGCGCCAACATGCCGCTCTTGCTGCATAACTGCGCCCCCCTGTCTTTCCTGGATGTGGAGCGCACGGACTACGCCATGGCCATGCTTGGCGTCTATGAACAGCGCAACGTCGCCGCAGCGGTGGAGTTGTTTGAGTTCATCTATCGTCGATCCATCCAGAAGTACAGCGTATTGCGCGCCTCCCTATCCGTCCCCGACCCGCTTCGCGCCCGGTATCGACAGAGCCTCAATGAGATCATGCAGTTCGTCGTCTTCTATCGCCGAACGCTGGCGGACACATTGTCGGAGGTGTCGGTAGAGCCCGACGACGTCGAGGCATTGCGCACCATCGCGAACACTGAACTGGACCACCTCGAGCAATACAACTGCGCCCGCTATAACCTGGCTAGAGGCATGACGCAGAAGTGGATTGACGCTGGGCGACCTCGGTAGCTGGCAGGCCCGAAACTTCCCCCGCATTGCGGGTTAACATTGCCTCTGCTCCGGGGTGCACGCCAGTGCTGAGAATCAAACCCGCGAACTTGACCCGGTTCATGCCGGCGTAAGAAGAGCATTCGCCCTGCCGCGCCTTTGCGCCGCTTGTGCGGGCGGGCTTCGGAGCTTCCCTGTATTGGAATCAACGAACGCCCATGAACAACGCCGCCCCGCCCGTCGCGGAACTCCTTGAATTCATTGCCCAGGACGGCTGCACCGACGCGCAGTTTGATCAGCTTGCGCTGCGGCTGTTTGCGTATCAGTACGGCGCCAACGCCCCCTACCGCGCGTTCTGCCAGCGCCGGGGCGCGACGGTGCGCAATGTGAAGACCTGGAGCGACATTCCCGCCGTGCCCATCGACGCCTTCAAGGCGATGGAACTGCGCTGTGAACCCGCCCGCCCCGACGAGCGCGTCTTCATGACCAGCGGCACCACGCGCGCCGACATGCGCGGGCGCCACTTCCACCCGCACCTGGACGTCTACGACCTGTCCATGACGCGCAACTTCGCCGCCCGCGTCATGCGGGGCACGCCGCGCTTGCCGATGGGCATTCTGTTCCCGGACGAAGTCGCCATGCCCAATTCGTCGCTGGCGCATTACCTGGCGCTGGCCAAGACCGCGTTTGGCAGCGACGACAGCCGCTATTTCATGTCGCCCCAGGGCATCGATCTTGATGGCTTGTGGCGCCGCCTGGAAGCCGCCGAGCGCGATGGCGAGCCCTACGCCCTGCTGGGCGCCAGCTTCAGCTTCGTGCATGTGATCGACGCGCTGCGCAAGGCAGGCCGAACGTTCCGCCTGCCGCCGGGCAGCCGCATTCTGGACACCGGCGGCTACAAGGGCCAATCGCGCGAATTGCCGCTGGACACGTTCTATGCCGAACTATCGGACCTGCTGGGCGTGCCGCGCGCGCTGTGCATCAACATGTACGGCATGACGGAACTCAGCACGCAGTTCTATGACGACGGCAACGCCATGGTCCCTTCCGTGAAATCGGGGCCGCACTGGATCCGTTCGCGCCTGGTGGACCCTGTCACGGGGCGCACGGTGCCGGCCGGCGAACGCGGCATTCTGGCGCATTGCGACCTGGGCAACTTCAATTCGGTCAGCACCATCCTTACCGAAGACGTGGGCGAACCCGCCGACGGCGGCTTTTTGCTGCTGGGCCGCGCCGAGGGCGCGCAGGCCAAGGGTTGCTCGCTGGCGGTCGAAGAATTCATTCAGTCCACGCGGCCATGAACGCGCAACGGATCGACGCGGGCTATCTGCCGGGGCTGGCTTCGGCCGATGTCCAATGGCAGACGCTGCCCTTCGAGCAGGATGGCCAGCGCGTCGACGTGGCCGTGCCGGTGCTGACCGCCCCGCAGATGCGGGCGCTGGCGCAGCGCGTCAAAGAGGCCAGCGCCCAGCATCTGAAGACGATGACGGTGTCGGAAATCATCAACGTCATCGACCGCGCCATCGCTCGCCTGCTGGATCCCAACGACCCATACCGGCAACAAGCCGACGCGCTGCTGCCGATCGTCAGCGGCTACGACGCGCAGATGGTGCGGCTGGGCCTCACCGGCTTTTTCAAGACGTTTCGCGCGCCGCAACTGCACCGCTTTGTGGCCGAGGACTTCGCCAACCCCAAGGTGCTGGACGGCTTTCAGCCCGCGCCGAAAGGCGGCGCGGTGCGCGCCCATGGCCCGCAGTTGCTGGTGCATAGCTGGGCGGGCAACGTGCCCGCGCTGGCGTTGTGGAGCCTGATCTGCGGGCTGCTGGTGAAGGCGGGCAATATCGGCAAGCTGCCCAGCGCCGAGCCGCTGTTTGCCGGCTGGTTCGCGCGCCTGCTGGCGGAAGTGCATCCGCCGCTTGCCGATTGCCTGGCCGTGGTGTGGTGGCGCGGCGCGGGGGACGACGATGCCGCCGCGCTCTACGCGCAGGCGGATACGGTGGTGGCTTACGGCGGCAACGACGCGCTGCACGCCATTCAGCAACGCCTGCCCGTCACTACGCGCTTTCTGGCGCATGGCCACAAGCTGGGCTTTGGCGTGGTCAGCGCGGCGGCGCTGGACGCGCAGAAGGGCCCCGCCCTGGCTCGTCGCGCGGCCTGGGATGTGATGCGCTACGACCAGCAGGGCTGTTACTCGCCCCAGGTTTTCTACGTGCAGCGCGGCGGCCCGGTATCGCCGCGCGACTTTGCCGGCTATCTGGCGGGCGAACTGGCCAATCTGCAACGCCGCTTTCCGCGCCGCGCGCTGGACCTGGCGGAATCCGCCGCGGTGGCGAAGTGGCGGCAGACCATCGAATGGCAGTTGCCGGATGGTGGGGCCGACGCGCTGATCGGCGAGCCCGACGCGGCATGGAGCGTCTCGTACACCGATGCCGCCGCGCCGCTTGCGCCCACGGCTCTGCAACGCAGCATCGTGGTGGCCGGCGTCGACACGCTGGATGACGTGGCGCCGTTGGTGGCCGCGCATAGCCGCTATCTGCAAACAGCGGGCGTGGCAGCCACGCCCGAAGAGCTCTACCGCCTGGCCGATCAACTGGGCGCGGCGGGCGTCACCCGCATCAGCGCCATCGGCGCGATGAGTCTGCCCGAAGCCGGCTGGCATCACGACGGCCGCTTCAACCTGCTGGATCTGGTTCGCATGACCGAAATCGAGCAATCCGCCGAAGCCGCCGCCGACCCTTACGCGCCGTACGAACCATGATGGCGGACCCGTCCCGGCCCTTTCTTCACATCGAAGAGGCGGTCTACACCTACCCCGGCCGCGCGCCCATCGTGAACGGCATCGACTGGCGCCTGCAAGCCGGCGGCTTTCATTGCCTGGTTGGCCGCAGCGGCTGCGGCAAGACGACGCTGCTGAAACTTGCCGCCGGCCTGATCACGCCGCAGTCCGGCCGCGTCGTGCTGCAAGACGGCACGCCCGCCGCGCCCGGCCCGCAACTGGGTTATGTGTTTCAAGCACCCACGCTGCTGGAATGGCAACGCGTGGTCGACAACGTGCTGCTGCCCGTGTCGCTGCAACGCCGGCCGCTGCCGGAAGACCTGGAACGCGCGCACGGCTTGCTGGCCATGCTGGGGCTGTCCGACCATGCACAACACTATCCCCGCCAGCTATCCGGTGGCCAACAAAGCCGCGTGGCGCTGGCGCGGGCCTTGATTCTTGAACCGGCCTTGCTGCTGCTGGATGAACCGTTCGCGGCGCTGGACGCCATCACGCGCGGCGAGCTGCAAGACGACCTGCTGCGCATGTGCCGCCTGCGCAATACCACCGTGCTGTTCGTCACCCACGACATCAGCGAAGCGGTGTACCTGGGCGACCGCGTCGCGGTGATGCACCAGGGCCGCATGCTTGCCGACCTGCCGGTGAACCTGCCCGCGCCGCGCACGCAAGCCATGCGCCATGGCGCGGCATTCAATGCGGCCTGCGCGCAGGTATTTGAATTCATGAACGGGGCGCGCCCATGAAGCCGAGCGCCATCAAAGCGGCGACCCAGGCCACGATCAAGCCCCGCCTGCTTGCCCTGGCGCTGCTGGTGCTGCTGCTGGCCGCGTGGGAAATCACCGTGCGGCAGGTGGGTATATCAGCACTGGTGCTGCCCGCCCCCACGGCTGTGGCGAAGACGCTATGGACCAGTCTTGCCACCGGCTACCTCTGGCCCCACATCGGCGCGACGCTTGCCGAGATGCTGCTGGGCCTGGCGATCGGCGGCGCGGCGGGGCTGGGCATCGGCGTGGCGCTGGCGGAATCCGCCTTGCTGGACCGCGTGCTCAAGCCCTACGTCATCGTCAGCCAGGTGGTCCCCAAGCTGGCGCTCGCGCCGCTGTTCGTGCTGTGGTTCGGCTTCGGCATGGCGCCCACCGTGGTCATGACCGCGCTGATCTGCTTTTTTCCCTTAATGGAAAACACCTTGACCGCCTTGCGGCAGGTCGACCCGAACCGGCTGCAACTGTTCCGCATGCTGGGCGCTACGCGTGCGCAGACCCTGTTGCGCCTGAAACTGCCCGCCGGGCTACCCGGCATTCTGGCCGGCCTGCGCGTGGCGCTGGTGCTGGCGCTGGTGGGCGCCGTGGTGGGCGAGTTCATTGGCGCCAGCCGGGGGCTGGGCGCCGTCATCATCGCCGCGCAAGGCATGATGGACACGCCCCTGATGTTCGCCGCGCTGACCGCCATCGCCATCATCGGATTGCTGGGCTATCAGGCCACGCTGCTGCTGGAACGGCGCCTGCTGCGCCCCTATGCCGATCAATCATGACTCTCTTCCGGACCCCTTCCATGCCTCCGCACCCCACCCGCCGCGCCCTGCTGACCGCCGCCGCAAGCCTTGCCGCCGTGTCGCTGACGCCCCTGGCCACCCTGGCGCCGCGAACCGCGCGCGCCCAAAACGCCCAGGCCGCCGCGTCCGGCAGGGTCACGGTGGCCGGCTGGAGCAAGCCCATCAGCGAAATCACCAATCTGCTGGCCGAACCCGATAAAGGTTTCTTCAAGGCCCAGGGCGTGGAACTGGTCTACCTGCCCGGCGCGGGCGGCGGCGACGCCATCCGCAACATCCTCAGCGGTCAGGCCGACGTGGCCTTCACCGACCCCGGTTCGTTCTTCATGGCCTTGGACAAGGGCGAGAAGCTGCGCGCCATCTACGACATCTATCCGCAGAACGTGTTCAACGTGGTGTCGCTGAAGTCGGCCAACATCACACGGCCCGCCGACTTGAAGGGCAAGCGCATCGGCGTCTACAGCCTGGCCAGCGGCACCCGCCAGAACCTGCTGGTGATGCTGCATCAGGCGGGCCTGACCGAAGCCGATGTGGAAATCGTGGTGACCGGCGTGCTGAACTTCGCGCCGCTGCTGCAAGGCCAGGTAGACGCCACCGCCGCCACCGACACGGGCTTGCTGGTTGGGCGGCGGCGCGGCCTGGGCGAGGTCCACGTCATGGAAGTGCGCGACACGCTCAACGTGTCCAGCGACCTGTTCGTGGTGCGCGAAGCGGTCTATCAACAAAAGCAGCCGCTGCTGCGGGCATTTTTGAAGGCGTATCGCGACAGCGCCGCATGGATGATCGCCCAGCCGGAAGAAGCCGCCACCCTGGCCGGCAAACGCGCCATCGACGGCACCGACCGCGCCATCAGCCTGGAAGTGATCCGGCTGCGCAATGCGGCCGCGACCGCCGCCGGTCGGCCGCTGGGCGCGCTCGACCTGGGCTCGCTGCAACAGACCGCCGACGCCTACCGCGCGTTGGGCCTGATCGAAAAGCCCATCGACATCGCAGCCGTGGTCGACACCGGCCTGCTGCCGGGAGACTGACATGGACGCCTCAAAGAAATTCGCCGGCAAGGTCGTATTGGTAACGGGCGCCAGCCGAGGCATTGGCGCCGAGATCGCACGCGGTTTCGCGCGCGAAGGCGCGACGGTGGTCGTCAATTATTTGAGCAATAGCGCCGCCGCCGAGGCCGTGGTGGCGCAATGCCAGGCGGCGGGCGGCGACGCCTGGGCCGTGCAGGCCGACGTGGGCGTGGCGGACGCGGTACGCGCCATGGTGGACGGCATCGTGCAAGACGCCGGCCGGCTGGATATCGTGGTCAACAATGCTCTGCGGCACTACACGTTCGACCCCCGCCAGCGCACGGCCTTCGACGCCTTGTCGTGGCAGCACTACCAGTCGCAGTTCGAGGGATCGGTGGGCGCCGCGTTCAACGTCTGCCACGCCGCGCTGCCGCATTTCAAGCAGCGCGCCCAAGGCTGCATCGTCAACATCGCCAGCAACCTGATCGAGCACCCCGTCGTGCCGTACCACGACTACACCACCGCCCGGGCGGCGCTGGTGGCGTTCAGCCGCAACTTGGCGGCCGAACTGGGCCCCTACGGCATCCGGGTCAACTGCGTGGCGCCCGGTCTGGTCTACCCAACCGAGGCCAGCGGCGGCACGCAGGAGGCATTCCGCGACACCTTGATTGCCGCCACACCACTACGCCGCATCGCCCGGCCCGAGGATGTAGCCGGCCCGGTGCTGTTCCTGGCGTCCGACTGGAGCGGCTTCATGACCGGGCAGGTGCTGTTCGTGGACGGCGGACTGGTGATGCGCTAGAGTGGATAGCCTCCCGTTCGCAGCCCCCCCACGGAGCCGCCCATGCGCGTCCGAGCACGCACCCTGTATGTCCTGTTCGGATTGATTCTTGGCCTGTTGGGGCTGACCCAGGCGCGGCTCGCCTGGGCCGACCCGCCGGCCGCAACACCCCCCACCGCCCCTGCCGCGCCCGCCGTCATTCAGATGGGCGACATTCCGCTGCGCGCCGACAGCGACACGCGCTACGCCGAAGGCGTGATGCAGCGCGTGGCCACCACCGACCCCGACGCCAAGCTCGGCCCGGCGCTGGAAGCAATCGCCAAATCGGCTGACGAAAAGCTCTACGAATTCCAACCGGCCCAGCTGCGCACCCTGCCCATCATGCGCGTCGAGAGTCTGGAACGGCATTGGGTCTTTGACGCCCATCGGCTGGCGCGCTGGCAGGCAGACCTGCGCCAGGCCACCGCCTGGTACGCCAGCGACGCCGCCGAACTGCTGCGCCGCCGCGACGCCTGGCACGCCATCAAGAATTCCACCGCCGCCGCCAGCCTGCCGCCCGCGCTGGCCGACCGCGTGGATGCCGTGGTGGCGCAACTGACCGCCGCCGCGCTGGCGCTATCCGGTCCGCTGTCCAACCAAGCCCAGCTTGAACTACGCGCCAACGCCGTCGAAGAGCGCATCAAGGCGGGCCAGCGCGCCGTGGCCGAAGCCATCAACGACATCGACGCGCGCCTGATGCGCGTGGATTCGCCACCGCTTTGGGACCTGGGCAAGACACAAGACACCAGCGAAGACACCATGGCCTTGCTGAGCACCGGCATCGACATCGAAGCCCGCTTCGCGCGCGACTACAGCGGCACCGGCAGCGGCAACCAGCGCGCCTTGCATGTGATTCAGATCGTGCTGCTGGTGTTTCTGCTGTGGCTGGCCAGGAAGAGCCGCGATGCCATCCGCGCGGGCGTCATGAGCGAAACCGCCGCGGGCGTGCTGGGCCGCCCCTTGTCCGCCTGGCTGCTGCTTTCCATGGTGGCGGTGCTGGCGCTGGAACCCGACGCGCCGCTGATGGTGCAGCAGATAGCGCTGGTGCTGGCGGCCGTGCCGGTACTGCGTCTGCTGCCGCCGTCCGCTCGCCGGCAACTGGATCTTTGGCCCTATGCCATCACCGCCCTGTTCCTGGCGGAGCGGCTGGGCTTCCTGTTCCTGGCCAACACCTTGTTCTACCGGCTTTCCACCGTGGCTTTGACCGCGGTGTCGCTGGCCGCCATCGTGTGGCTGTTGCGCCGGCGTCGGCGCGACACGCCGCCCCCCGCTTCCGCCCGCCTGGCAGGCATGCTGCGCGCCATCGCGTGGGGCGCGGTCGCGTTGCTGTGCGTGTCGCTGGCAGCCAATCTGTTCGGCAATGTCTCGCTGGCGGAAATGCTGACCAGCGCCGTCATCGGTTGCGGCTACTTCGGGCTGGTGCTCTACGCGGGCGTCACCGTCATCATCACCCTGATGCAAGTGCTGTTGGCGCGCCAGGGCATTGCGCGCTTCCGGCTGGCGCGCGAACATGCGCCGCCGCTGGTGCAACTGTTGATCCGTCTGCTGACCGTCGCCGCCTTCCTGGGCTGGGCGGTCTACGCCATGGACCGCTTCCGCATCCTGCGCGCCACCTATGCGTTCACCACGCAGGTGCTGTCCTACACCCTGACCGTGGGCGAAGTGTCCATCAGCCTGGGCAACGTGCTGCTCTTCCTGGTTTCCGTGGTGATTGCGTTCTGGGCCGCGCGCACCATCCGCCTGATCCTGCGCGACGAGGTGCTGACCCGCATGGCGTTGCCGCGCGGCGTGGGCAACAGCATCGCGTCGCTGTCGTACTACCTGGTGCTGCTGCTGGGCCTGGGCATCGCGCTGTCGGCGGCGGGCTTTCAGACCAGCCAGTTGACCATCGTGTTCGGCGCGCTGGGCGTGGGCATCGGCTTCGGCCTGCAAGGGGTGGTGAATAACTTCGTGTCGGGCCTGATCCTGATGTTCGAACGGCCGATACAGCCGGGCGACGTCGTGGAAATCAGCGGCACATCAGGCCAGGTGCGCGACATCGGCATGCGCGCCACCCGCATCAAGACCTTCGACGGCGCCGATGTGATCGTGCCCAACGGCACGCTGCTATCCGACAAGCTCACCAACTGGACCCTGCTGGACCGCAGCCGCCGCATCGAAGTCAGTATCGGCCTGGCCTACGGCACCGAGCCCAAGCGCGCGATCGAGGTGCTGGACGCCGTGGCCCGCGACACGCCCGGCGTTGTCGTCGAACCGGCGCCCACCGTCTTGTTCATGGGCTTTGGCGCCAGCACGCTGGATTTCAGCGTCCGCGCCTGGACCTACGACTTTGACCGCTGGATCAACATCCGCAGCGACATGATGGCGCGCATGGTTGACGCGCTGCGGCAGGCAGACATCGAGATTGCGTTTCCACAACGCGACCTGCATTTACGCAGCGTGTCGGAAGAAGCGGGCGCGGCGTTGGACGCCGTACTGAGCGGCGCGCGCAGATCGCAGCCCCATCCGGGACCTGGCGGAATTTCTTGAAACCAATGGCCGGCATCATTTCATGCTGACCGCCCCACGGCTGCGCCTGCCGCACGCGATCGGTCATCGGTGACGCCGATCGCGACGATGTAGGATGGGTGCAGCGCGCCCAATTGAAGGCAAGAACCCCCGCTGCCCATCGCGCGAAACCCATCACGCGGCGGTTGCGTTGTGGCTGGATTGGCAGAATATCCACCGCTGCTTGATGGGTTCCGCGCGATAGGCGTTGCGGTATTTGCGGGCGACGGCGCGCGCTGCACCCATCCTACGTGCCGATGAACGAGGGTGCGCGATGATGATGGGCGGTGATTCGCGGCGCGCCTTGCGGCTGGGCCCCTGAATGTGTTGGCGCACGCCAAACGGGTCTCAAGCCGATGTAGTCACCGGCACCGTCAGCGTATTCTTCACCGCGTTCATCACCACCAAGGTGGAGAAACGCTTGACATTGGGATTGCCCCAGAAGTGACGCTGGGCAAAGGTGTCGTAGTCAGCCATGTCGACCATGGTCAGCGTCAGAACGAAGTCAACCTCGCCCGTGACCGACAGGCATTGCATGACCTCGGGCGCACCCAGCATGGCGCGCTTGAACAGGTCAAGCTTGTCGACGCGTTCGCTCTCCAGCGACACCAGCACCACCATCATGATGCCGCGCCCCACCGCGGCCGGGTCCACCACGGACACGTCTGCCGTCACCACGCCCGCTTCGCGCAGGCGCTTCATGCGGCGCAGACAGGACACAGGCGACAGGTTTACCCGCTGGGCAACGTCCTGGCTGGTGCGCTGGTTGTCTTCCTGCAGGCTTTGCAGAATTTGAAGGTCGAAATCGTCTAGTTCCATGGGGGCTTGGAAACGCAGGGGAATCGGGCCGAGGCGAATAAGAAGCAGAAGAAAATCGGCCCTCGGCAGATTCTAATCCTGGCCGCAACAGACTCCGGCCCCAATTCGACGGGAAACTTCATTTTGCCCCTGCCGGACGCAGGAAATAATCAGACGGCTTGCTTACACTGGGAACCCTTCACCCGCTCCCTCGGTTTTTTTGCATTCCGCTGCATTGCGCCTTACCCAGTCCCCATGACCGCCACCACCCTGAACGCCGGGCACAACGCTCCCGCCTCCACCCTGCTGCCCACGCTGTCGCTGATCGGCGCGATGGCGTCGCTATGCATCGGCACCTCGTTTGCCAAATCGCTGTTTCCGGAAGTGGGCGCGCAGGGCACGACCGCTTATCGCATCGTTATCGGCGCCATCATCCTGATGGCGTTCTGGCGTCCGTGGCGCTTTCCGCTGACCCGGCAAAACGCCGCCAAGATCGCGCTGTACGGCGTAACGCTGGCGTGCATGAACCTGCTGTTCTACATGGCGCTGCGCACGTTGCCGCTGGGCGTGGCGATTGCCATTGAATTCACCGGGCCGCTGACGCTGGCGGTGGTGCTGTCGCGGCGCGCCATCGATTTTGTGTGGATCGCCTGCGCGCTGGGCGGCCTGGTGCTGCTGATTCCCACCGGCCAATCCCTGCACGATCTGGACCCGACCGGCATTGCCTACGCGCTGGCCGCCGCCGTGTGCTGGGCGCTTTACATCATCTTCGGCAAATTGGCGGGCAATGTGCATGGCGGCCAGGCGACGTCCTTGGGCCTGCTGGCGGCCACGATGGTGGCGCTGCCCGTGGGCGCGGCGCACGCCGGCATGGCCTTGCTGGACCCCTCGCTGATTCTGGCCGGGATCGGCGTGGGCATTCTGTCCAGCGCCTTGCCTTATTCGCTGGAAATGGTGGCGCTGCGGCGCTTGCCGCAGAAAACGTTCGGCGTGCTGCTCAGCATGGAACCCGCCATGGGCGCGCTGGCCGGCGTCATCGTGCTGAACGAACATCTGACCCAGACGCAATGGCTGGCCATCGGCGGCATCATCATTGCGTCGGCGGGTTGCGCGGCCACCGCGCAGCGCGGCAAGAAGCGTCAGGCGCCGGTGCACGACTAGCGGCACGCCAGTGCGCGGCTAAGCGCGCGCTGGCAAGATCAAGGGCGCGCGCCCCGAGCCAAGATCAAGAGCGCGCGCGCCGGGCGCTTATTCCACCGAAATGCCCTTGTGACGAATCACCGCGCCCCAGCGCTCGCGCTCGTCGCGGGCATAGTCGGCGAACTGCCCCGGCGTGCTGCCCGTGGGTTCCATGCCCTGCAACCTTAGTTGCTTGACCACGTCGGGCGATCGCAATGCCGCCACGATGGCGCGGCTGAGCTTGTCGACGATGGGCGCGGGCGTGCCGGCCGGCGCCACCACGCCTTGCCAGGCCGCGGCCTCGAATGGATCCGCGCCCGCTTCGACAAACGTCGGCACGTCCGGCAACTGGGCCGAACGCTGCGCGGCCGGCACGGCAATGGCGCGCAGCTTGCCCGCCTGAATCAGCGGCCGGGCGGCGGCCAGGTCCGCCATCATCATGGGCACCACGCCGGACGCCACGTCTTGCAAGGCGGGCGGCGTGCCCTTGTACGGAATGGCGGTCGCGCGGCCGCCGATCGATTCCAGGAAGAGCTCCATCGCCAGGTGGTGCGGGCTGCCGACGCCCAAGGACGCATAGCTGCCCGGCTGCTCGTTGCGCAAGTAACGCAGGACGGCGGGCATGTCGGTCAAGTCGGAACCGGGTGAAGTCACCAGCACGATGGGCAAGGCCACCAACGTGGACACGGGGGTCAGGTTACGGCCCGGATCATAGGGCAGCTTCTTGTACAGCCAGGGGTTCAACGCCAGCGTGCTCATGCCCGCCGTCATCAAGGTGTAGCCGTCGGGCGCGGCGCGGACGGTTTCTTGCGCGGCCACGATGGTGGCGGCGCCCGGTCGGTTTTCCACCACGACGGTTTGCCCCAGCGCATCGCCCACGTGCTTGGCGACGATGCGGGTGGCGATGTCGCTACCGCCGCCAGCGCTGAACGGCACCAGCCATCGGATGGAATGGTCGGGGAATTCCGCCGCCGATGCGGCGGCGGGCAACACGGTGAACGTCACGGCGCAAAGCGCGGCGGCGCCCCTCAATGCCACTTTGAACAACGCCGCCTTCAGCAACGCGCGCGGCAGGAAGCTGCTAGTCATGTCCCTGGTCTCCTCAAACCACGATCGGATAAATTTTTAATTAACATATTAATGATTTTCGATGCGCACGCAAGCCCGGGAATTTACCGTAAACGGTCGCCGGGATACGGTCACCGGAAGACGCGCAGCGGAAGAAAGGGAGACGAGAACAGCAGAAGCGCAAAGCCGGTGGGGCGCCTAGCAATCACGCGCGCGCGGCATTGAGCCAACGCAGCCCCGCCGACGTCTCGGCCGCGGGGCGGTATTCGCAACCGATCCAGCCGGTGTAGTGCAATTCGCGCAGTACGCTGAACACCCAGCCGTAATCCAGCTCGCCCCGATCGGGTTCCTGGCGCAACGGCACGCCCGCAATCTGCAAATGCCCTACCCTGCCCGTTGGCAGGTATTCACGCAGTTTGGTGGTGACGTCGCCTTCCACGATCTGGCAGTGGTAAAGGTCCATCTGCACTTTCAGGTTCGGCGCATTGACGGCCTGCACGATCGCGTGGGCCTCGTCCTGGCGGTTCAGGATATAGCCTGGAATGTCGCGAGTATTGATGGGCTCGATCAGCAAGGTCACGCCCGCCGACCGCGCCTGGCGCGCGGCCCAGTCCAGGTTTTCGCGATAGCAATCCAGCAAGGCCTCGCGCGGCACGCCGTCCGGCGCCAGGCCCGCCATGACGTGCACGTTGGAACAAGACAGCGTGGTTGCGTAGGCCAGCGCCTGTTCGACGCCTGCCTGAAATTCCGCCTGCCGCCCAGGCAGCGCCGCCAGCCCGCGTTCACCATGGCGGGTCACGCCCGGTGGCGCATTGAAGAGCACTTGCGACACCCCCACCGCATCCATGCGTTCGCGCACGAAGGCGGCGGGCTCGGCGTAGGGAAACATGCATTCCACCCCCATGAAGCCGTCCGACGCGGCGGCGGCATAGCGGTCCAGGAAGGCGTGTTCCTGATACATCATCGACAGATTGGCGGCGAATTTCAGCATGGCGGGGCTCCGGTCCGGGCGGGATTTCCGGCAACTTAGCACACCGCCACACTGTTTCGCGCACGCAGCCCGCAGCACCGGGATTACGTCAGCCCAAGGGCGTAATCCCCTCGTCGATTGACGCAGCGCATCAATACGTCAACCGCACACCCAGCAACACGCTGCGGCCCGGCAGCGGGGCCACCGACGAGATGAACGACGCATGGTTGTAGGCCAGCTTGTTCAGCAGGTTGGTGCCGCGCAGATAGACTTCGTAGCCCGTCGCGTTGTAGCGGCCGCGATAGGCGACCACGGCGTTGACCATGTTGTAGCCCGGCGTGCTGTCTTCATAGGCCGCGATGTCTTTTTGCGAGAACACGCGCGCGTATTCCACGCCGCCCGACCACTGTTGCCACTTTACGTTGCCACGCACGCCCGCGCGCGCCGCCGGGATGCGAGGCAGATTGCCATCGCCGCCCGTCAGCTTGCCGCGCACGTAGTCGCCGAATACGGCGGCCGAGAATATCGGCGTGAACTGATGGCGCAGCTCGCCTTCCACGCCCGTGAATTCCGCGTCGCGCTGCGTGTACTCGATCAGGCGGAAGTCTTCGTAGCGGTCCAGCGTGTTGGCGTAGATGTAGTTCTTTACGCGGTTGTGGAACACGCTGGCGGAAAACGTTGTGTCGCCCGCGTGCTTGCGCAAGGTCAGGTCGATGTTGTGCGAGGTTTCGCGGCCCAGGTCGGCGTTGCCCAATTCATAGGTATTGGTGGCCAGGTGCACGCCATCCGCGTAGAGCTCCTGCGCGTTCGGCAGGCGTTGCGAACGCGACAGCGACAGCGCCACGGAGTACTGCGGCGCAAAGTCCCAGATGGCCGCGGCCGACAGGGACGTACCCGACAGGCTGCTGCGCGATGCGCCGCCTTCAGGCGAAATGCGTTGCCAGTCTTGGCGCGCGCCCACTTCGAAACGCCAGTCGTTCAACTGGTATTCCTCAAGCACGAACAGGCCGTTCGAGCGCGTGCGGCTACGTGGCAGGAAGGCTTCTTCGCCGTCAGCGCGAAAATCGCTGTAGGCGTTCTGGAAGCCCACCACGCCGCGCCAGCCGGCGATGGGCTTGTGCTGCAATTCCACACGCAGGTCGTAGCCCTTGTTCTTGAAGCGCGTGCCGACTTCGCCGCCTTCGATCTCGTCGTGCTGATAATCGGTCAAGCCGCCGCGCACGCGGATCTTTTCAAAGCCGGCGAAGGGGTCCTGGTATTCCGCGCGCAGGTCCAGACGATTGCTGCGCAGCTTCACATAGGGCACGCCGCCGTGTTCATGATCGTGGTCGTGGCCTTCTTCTTCATGGCCTTCTTCTTCATGGTCGTGATCGTCGTGGCCGCCGCAGTGCAGGTGCGTGCCGTGCGGGTGGCAACCTTCGTATTCGTGGTTGTGTCCCGGCAAGCCGTACTTGCTTTCCAGGTGCGTGAACGCCAGGCCGACGTAGCCGCGCGGCGTGATCCACGACATGCCGACGGAGCCCTGGCTGGATTCGCTGTACGAACCTTCCAGCTTGCCGCCCGGCCAATCGGGCACGTCGTAGTCGCTGGTGCGGCGCTTCATGCCTTCGACGCGCACGGCAAACTGGCCTTCGCCCGCGGTGATGCCGACGACGCCGGCGCGTTCCTTCGTGCCGGTGGCGCCACGCAATTCCATTTCGGCTTCAACGCCGTTTTCCGGCACGGCGGTGGGCACCTTCTTGTCCACCACGTTGACCACGCCGCCGATGGCGCCGCCGCCGTACAGCAGCGTCGCCGGGCCGCGTAGCACTTCGATGCGTTCGGCCAGCAGCGGCTCGACGGTCACGGCGTGGTCGGGGGAAATGCTGGAGGCATCCATCACTTCGGAGCCATCGGACAGCACCTTCACGCGCGGGGCGGTCTGGCCGCGTATCACCGGACGGCTGGCGCCGCCGCCAAACGTGTCGCTGTTGACACCGGGCAGGCTCGTCAGGGACTCACCCAGCGTGCCGCTACGCCGTTCTATCAGCTCGTTGCCTTCCAACACAGAGGCCGGCAGCGTGGTGCTGTTGAGGTCCAAGCCCAGCGGGTTGGCGGACACCGTAATCGGCGCCAAGGTCTTGGCGCGCTTGCTGTCCACCTCGGTATCGGCTTGCGCGACGGGTGCGATCAGCATCAGCGAACACACCAGCGGTTTCAGGCTGCCACGGCGTGCTGGCCGGGCGATGGCGATCTTGCGGCTTCCCTTCTTGAACCCCAGTTTCTTGCCTTTCATCGTATTCTCTCGGATGTTATATCATTACAAAACGCGGATGGATGATATAACATTTCAGATTCAAAGCGATGAAAGTTTGGCGATGAACTGACGCGAACGTGTCACGGTTTAGGGATCAGGCGCTATCGAGCGGCCATTGCTGTGCGGCGTGCAGAACGCGCAAAATTGTCACGGCGTGAGGCGATTCCGCATACACGACCAAGTAGTTCGGCCGAATCACCATTTCCCTGGTGCCCGCTACTCGTCCCGAGCGATACAGCCGTGGGCGCTCACGCAGCTTGGCCACTTTCTTCTGAATTTCATCTACCAAACGCAGCGCCGCGGCCGGGCTATCGTCCGAGATGTAATCGACAATCGCCAGCAAATCCTCGCGAGCCGTTTCGCGCCATTCAAGAACCGGCACGGCGCTTCTTCTTGCTGATCAGGGCACGAGCCTCGTCCATGACCGCTTCATGGGCGACCGGTGGCCGCGTGTCGGCCAAGGCCTCTTGCACCTTCGCGCGAAACCACGAGTCGTAGCTCATGGCGTCGACGGCCAGGCCGGCGGGCAAACCGCCTTCTTTTGCCACTCTCGTTAGCAAAATTCGCACCGCATCCGAGATGGTCAGGCCAACGTTGGCGAGCTTTTCCGCCGCTTCGGCCTTGAGCTTGTCGTCGACACGGACGTGCAACATTGAAGTGGGTGCCATGGAAGTCTCCGGGGATGGATCGGCCATTATGTATCTCAATTGAGATACACACAAACGACGCGCCGTTTGCCACAAAAACCTGACAGTTGAAACGGGATTTGGCGAACGAGAATCGGCTCCACTGACCGAGTATCCTCAACACCACGAACCCCTGCACGTGATGTGCGCCGGTGGTTCGGGCGCCAGGCGTCGACGGGTTTTCAACCAACCAGGAGACCCCCGATGATTCCCAAGAACACCATTTGTCTTTGGTATGAAAGCGATGCGCTGGAAGCGGCGCGGTTCTATGCCAAGACGTTTCCGGATAGCGCGGTGGGCGCCGTCCACCATGCGCCGTCCGACTACCCTTCCGGCGACGAAGGCGATGTGCTGACCGTGGAATTCACGGTGATGGGCATCCCCTGCCTGGGCCTGAATGGCGGCCCGGCGTTCCAGCACAATGAGTCTTTCTCGTTTCAGGTGGCCACTGACGACCAGGCGGAAACCGACCGCTTGTGGGATGCCATCGTCGGCAATGGCGGGCAGGAAAGCGAGTGCGGCTGGTGCAAGGACAAGTGGGGAATTTCGTGGCAGATCACGCCGCGCGTGTTGACCGAGGCTTACACGGGCGCTGACCGCGCCGCCGCCAAGCGCGTATTTGAAGCCATGATGACGATGGGCAAGATCGACGTTGCCACGATCGAGGCGGCGCGGCGCGGGTGAGGGTTTGCGCAGGGGCCGGCCGCGCCGGCCCCTGCCTTCTCAACCCGCTATCAACCCACTATCAACCCGCCTTGAATTCCTTGTTCCAGAATTCCAGCATGTCGGCCTTGCCTTCGGTCAGGCCCTTCAAGTCATACGCCTTCAAGAGCTTCACTTCAGCCTCGGTGAAGCCCACGCGCTTCAGGTTTTCCGGCAGCGCGGCGTTGGTCACGGTGGGCGCATAGCCCATCTTTTCCGCGAAACCGATCTGGCCGGTCGGGTCCAGCATGGCGTTCAGGTATTCCCATGCGGCGTCCTTGTTGCGGCTGTTCTTGGCCACACCGGCCTCGAACGACACCGGCACCGAGCCTTCCTTCGGGATCACGAAGCCCAGCGGCAGGCCGCTGTCTTTCCATTGCAGCGCGCGCGCCTTCCACATGCATGCAATGGCGATCTCGCCCGACTTGAAGGCGGATGCCACCGCTTCGTTGGACGGGTAGATGCGCGGCTCGTTGCCCTTGAGCTTGGCCAGGAAGCGCTTGCCGCCGTCAAAGCTCTTGGTGTCGCCGCCCGCGCCCAAGCCGACGAAGACCGAGTTGTACAGATAAAGAATGTCCGAGAAGCCGACCTGGCCCTTCAACTTCGGGTCCAGCAGCACTTCCAGCGAGTCCGGCGGCGTGGGGAATTTTTCGGTGTTGTAGACCAGCGTCATGGCGCTGAAGATGTGCGGAATGGAATACGGCGTCTTCAGCGCGGCGATGGCGTGCGCCAGGTTGGGCAGCTTCTTCGCGTCGATGGGTTCCAGCGTGCCCGAGCGTTCGGCGTCGTACATGTCGACTTCGCCCAGCAGCGCCACATCCATGCTGCCACGGCGCGAGTTCTTTTCGGCGCGCAGCTTGGTCACGCGACCGACCGCGTTGCCGGTGTCGTACACCACGTTCACGCCCTGCTTGGTGACGATGGGGTTGATGATCTGCTGCAGCAGATTTTGGTAATCGCCGCCCCACGTACCCACGACGATCTGTTTGTCGGCGGCGAGCGCCATGCCAGGCACCCAGCCCAACGCGGGGGCCAGCGCCAGGCCAGAGGCGGATTTGATGAAGCCACGGCGAGTCAGGTTTTTCTCTTGCATAACAACCTCGTATCGAAGGGGGACTAGCAACTTGCTACGGTGCGGCTGCGCGGTGCGGCGGTACCCGGCCGCGCAGCCAGGGTTCTTGCATACGTTCAGGCCAGCATTTCCACCGACGCATCGGGCGCCAAGGTGCGGATGTCATCCGCATCGATGTCGCGCGCGATCACGATGATGGCGGCGCTGGCGTCGGGTTGGCGCCTCAGCCGTTGCGGCGCGCTGAAGGTCGTGCCCACGGACTGGATCAGGATGGGTTCGGCGCAGTCGGCCACGCGCACCACTGCCTTCACGCGCAGCAAACGTTCGCCGCACAAGCCCGCCAGGTTATCCAGCCATTCTGAAAAATCGGTCCAGCTGATGCCCTCGCGCGCCCGCGCGGCCATGACGCGGATGCGCGGGTGCGCCAAACCGGGCTTGCTTGCCGCCAACATCCGCGCGGCCAGACCCGCCAGGTCGGCCACGCCTTGCGACGGCGCGAATGCGGCCTGCACGGCACGGCGGCGGTCGGGTTCGGCGATCACGTCCGCTAGCGGATTCAACACGGCGGCGCGCGCGGCGCGGGCATCCAGCGCGGATGCCGGCAGCAGGTCGGTCTTGGTCAACACGATGCGGTGCGCGGCGCCGAACTGCGCCATGGCTTCGTCCATCTCTGCCAATGCATCGGGGTCGCGCGCGCAATCGTCGGTGCAGACCACAGTCAGCCGCAGGCCACGGCTGGCCAGTTCAGGATCGGCCAGCGACGCGATGATGGGGCCGGGCCGAGACAAGCCGCTGCATTCCAGGATCACGCGCTGCAAGGGGCCTTCGCCCTCGGGGCGCGGCGCGTCCAGCAGTGCGCTCAAGGTGTAGACCAGGTCGCTGCGCAACGAGCAGCACACGCAGCCATTGGCCATCAGCGTCATCGGCACGTTGTCGCTGTCGTTGGCCACAATGGCGCCGTCCACGCCGATTTCCCCCGCCTCGTTGACGATCACGCCCGTATCGCGGGAGGCCGGATCGCGCAGGTAATCCACCAGCAGCGTGGTCTTGCCGCTGCCCAGGAACCCGCACAACAGGAACAGGTCGACGGCCATGTCAGGACGCCTGATCCGCGCTATCGCAAGGCGAGCCCGCGGGCGATCCACCAAACGGCGGGCGCTCGCCATCGGGGTCTTCCGCCCAGCTGTCCTTGACCATCTTGCGCACGTCCGCCAGCAGTTCGGCGGTGTCATACACCACGCCGGACTTGATGGTGGTTTGCAGGCAGCGCTTCCATTCCACCTTGGCCGTGTCGTCGTTCAAGCGCATGGCGCCGGTGCCGAACAGCAGCTTGAAATCGGTCAGTGGGTTCTGGTCGTGGATCAGCAGGTCGGCGCGCTTTTGCACGTCGATGGAGCCGGTGTCCTCATCGATGCCCAGCAGCGCGGCGCTTTGCGAGGTGGCCGCGCGCAGCACTTCAATGGGATGAAAGCCTGCTTCCTGCAGCAGTTCCAGTTCACGCACGAAGCCAAAGCCGTAGATCTGGAAGATGAAACCGGAATCGCTGCCCGCGCACACGCGGCCGCCCAGGTTCTTGTATTCGTTGATGAACTGCATCCACAAACGGTAGTTCTGCTTCCACTCGATCTCGTTGGTGGTGCTCCAGCGATACCAGTAGGCGCCGTGCCCGCCGCGTTGCGGCTGGAAGTATTTCCACACCGCCTTCCAGGTGTAGTCGTCGTGCCAATCGGCGCGGCGTGCGCGCATCAGGTCGCGGTTGGCGTCGTAGATGTTGAAGGTGGGCACGAAGGTGTGGCCCAGCTCCAGAAACTGGTCCATCACCTGGCGCCACTTGGCCGAACCCGGTTGCGCCGCCTGCATGAAGGTCTGGCCGGCCACGGCAAAACGGTAGTACTCGTCGCTGTAGTTGTAGTCGGTGGGAAAGGACTGCACGACGCGGTCTTCGAACAGCGCTTCGGGCAGGCCGTAATAGTGTTCGGAACTGGTCAGGCCCCAGCGCGCGGACTTCAGCGCATTCACGCGCGTCACCGCCATCTGCGCGTGGTGGCAGCCCGAACGCAGACCCAGTTGCGCGGCCTCGTCCAGCGCCGCTTCCATGATGGCGGGCGGTGCGCCAAAGAACTTGATGCCGTCCGCGCCGCGCGCGGCCAGCTTGCGCACCCATTCGCGGCCCTGCTCGGGCGTGTGGATGGTCTTGACGCGGTCGTTCACGGCGGGAAACACCGAATGCACCACCATGCGCGGCGCGGCGATCTTGTTGGCGGCCGAGAGCTCGCGCTGCTCCATCGTCCAGCCCAGGCCGCCCATCGCGCCCATCTCGCGCACGGTCGTCACGCCATGCGCCAGCCACAGCTTGTAGATGTAGTCGGCGGGCGGCACGATGCCGCTCATGGCGTGATACGGCGTGCCGATGTGCGCATGCGCGTCCACGAAGCCAGGCGTGACGAACTTGCCGTGGCAATCGATCTCGTGGTCGCCAGGGCCAGGCCGGCGCTTGGGGTCGATGGCCTTGTGTGGCGTGCCCACGTTGACCAGGGCGGTGATGCGGTCGTTCTCGATCACGATGTCCACCGGCCCCCAGGGCGGCGCGCCGGTGCCGTCGATGATGGTGGCGCCGCGCAAAATCAGCCGGGGAAATGGCCCCAGCCCGCGATCGCGCGATGCCGGCGCGGACGGCGGATGCCAGCCCTTGGCGGCATTGACGTCGCGCGATTCCTCACCAACTTCCGATTGCGAAAACGTGGGATCGCTCATGGTGCTTACCCCCCCAGCCCGTTATGTTCGATGACGCCTTCCTTCATGATGAGGTCGATGTGCTCGCCCTGGCCCAGCAGGCAGGACAGGTCGCGATACGGGTTGCCGTCCACCAACAACACATCCGCCAGCGCGCCCACCTGGATGCGGCCCAACTGGCCGACCTGGTTCAGCACTTCGGCGGCGGTGGTGGTGGCGCACTGGATCACTTCCTGCGCGGACAGCACTTCGTTGCGAATCCGGAATTCATCGCTTTGCAGGCGCTGTGACGGGCCGAGCAGATCCGAGCCATAGCCGATCTTCACGCCCGCCTTCTTGTAGATCTCCAGCGAATGCAGCCCGGCGGTGCGCACCGTGGCAATCTTCGCCACCGAATCGGGCGGCAGGCCGTAGTCCGCGCCTTCATTGGCCAGCGCTTCGTACGTCACCAGCGTGGGCACCACGAACGCGCCCTTCTCGGCCATGAAGCGCGCCACGCGCTCGTCAACCAGGTTGCCGTGTTCAATGGTGCGCACGCCGTTGCGGATGGCGCGTTCGATGGCGTCGGCCGTGTAGGAATGCGCCATCACATAGGTTTGGCGGCTGGCGGCTTCGTCAACGATGACGCGAATTTCTTCTTCCGAATAGCCGTAGGACGCAATCGGATCAGTCGGCGATGCCACGCCGCCCGAAGCCATCATCTTGATCTGGTCGGCGCCCATCTGGAGTTCCTGGCGCACGGCCTTGCGCACGTCGTCGATGCCGTCGGCCACGCGGCCGATGTCGCCCGCGCGGAAGCAGCAACCGCAAAAGCTCATCGGGCGCAGGTGGTCGGAACGCGGACGCGGATCGCCGTGGCCGCCCGTCTGGCTGATGGCGCGGCCCGAAATGAACAGGCGCGGCCCCTTCACCGTGCCTTCGTTGACGGCGCACTTCAGGCCCCAGCCCGCGCCGCCCGCATCGCGCACGGTGGTGAAGCCCCGGCGCAGCATGGCCGCCATGATGGGCACGGCGCGCATCATCACCAGCGCATCGGGCAGCACGCCTTGCGTGCTCAGGTTCAGTTGCGTGGCCAGCACATGCACATGCAGGTCGATCAGGCCAGGCATCAGCGTGCGGCCGGCGGCGTCGATCACCTGCGCCGACGCGCTCGCGATGGGCTTGTCCGACACTTCCTTGATGACGCCATCCTCAACCAGCACGTGGTGGCCTTCCTGCAGGTCCGCCAGCAAGGGGTCGAGCAGGTTCGCGTTCTTGAACAATACGGATGCCATGAAATTTCCTTGTTGTGGCTCGGGCTCAAGACGCCATGGTCTTGATGTAGCGCCGATGGATCAGCCAGTTCGAAAGCAGTGCAATGATCAGCGTGCCGCACACCAGAATGACGGCCAGCGCGGCGCCGAACGGCCAGTTCGATGCGCGGGTGATCTGGTCATACAACGCGGGCGCCATCATCGTCAGGCCGGAACCGCCCAGCAGCACCGGCGTGGCGTAGGCGTTCATGCACAAGATGAACACCAGCATCGTGCCCGCCGCCACGCCCGGCGCGGCAATCGGCAGCACGATGCGGCGAAACGTGGTGAAGAAGCTGGCGCCGACGTTGCGCGCGGCTTCTTCCACCGACAGGTCCATGCCTTCCAGCACGCTTTGCAGCGTCAGGATCAGGTAGGGCATGACAACGGCCGTGGTGCCGATGACGACCGCCGTGGGCGTGTACATCAGCGAGATGGGCTTGTCGATCAGGCCCAGGCCCTGCAGCGTGGCGTTCAGCACGCCCGCATTGCCCAGCGCCACCATCCAGCCCGCCGCGCGCACCACGTTGCCCACCATCAGCGGAAACACCAGCAGGATCACGAACAGGCTTTTGTATTTGCTCTGCGTGCGCGCCAGAAAGTACGCCACCGGAAAGCCCAGCACCAGCGCAAGCAGCGTGCATAGCCCCGCCACCCACAAGGTGGTGAAGAAGATGTCGCGGTAATACGCATCGCCAAAGAACTTGGCGTAGTTCTCGAAGGTGAAGGCGGTTTGCATCAGATCGACCGGGTCGAACTGGTTGAAGCTGTAGCGCGCCAGTTGCAGGATGGGCACCATGATGATCACCAGCACCACCAGCGATGCCGGAAAGGCCAGCCCCGGCCCCAGCCAGCGGCTGGGACGCCCGTCTACGGTTGCAGTTGTCATGGCGGCTCCTATTGGGTGAAGGCCACGCAGTCTTCGGGCTCGAAGCACGCGTACACGCGCGCACCGGGCGCCGGCTGCGCGCGGCCCGCGCCCCCATTGGCCACCTGGCTGATCATGCGGTTGCCGCCTTCCAGCTGCACGCGCACTTCCAGCACCGACCCCAGGTACAGCGACGACTCCACCACACCCGGCAAGGCGTTGCCGCCGGAAGGCTGCTCAGCCAGCCGCACGCGCTCGGGCCGCACACCCACATGCGTGGCCCCTGCCCCGCCCGGCGTGGTGATACGCTGGCCCGCGTCGGTATGGAACTGGTTATCGGCCTGGCCACGGCCAGTAAACACGTTCATCTTGCCCAGGAAGTCGGCCACGAAAAGATTGGCGGGGTGTTCGTACAAGGTATCGGGCGCGCCCACTTGCTGCACGATGCCGTCATGCATGATGGCCATGCGGTCGGCAATCGCCAGGGCTTCTTCCTGGTCGTGCGTGACGAACACGGTGGTCAGCCCCAGACGCTGCTGCAAGGAACGGATTTCTTCACGCACTTCCAGCCGCAGCTTGGCGTCCAGGTTGGACAGGGGTTCGTCCAGCAAGAACACCTTGGGTTCGATGGCCAGCGCGCGTGCAATGGCCACGCGTTGCTGCTGGCCGCCCGACAACTGGCGCGGATAGCGATCACGCAGTTCGGTCATGCGCACCATGTCGAGCACGCGGCGGATCTTGGCATCGCGCTCGGCCTTGGGCACCTTGTGCATCTCCAGCCCGAACGCCACGTTTTCGGCCACCGTCATGTGCGGAAACAGCGCATAGCGCTGGAACACCATGCCGGTGTCGCGCTTGTGTACCGGCAGCCGGGTCACGTCGGTGTCGCCGATCAGGATGCGGCCGGCGGTGGGTGTGATGAAGCCGGCAATCATGCGCAGCGTGGTTGTCTTGCCGCAGCCGCTGGGGCCCAGGAACGTGACCAGTTCGCCTTCCGCGATTTCCAGTGAAAAATCGGAAACCGCTACCGCCGCACCGAATTGCTTGCGGACATTCTCGATTGAGACCTTCGCCATTTTCTTACACCACCTGACTGAGTTTCACATAGCGGTCGGTCACAAGCATGATGATGCCCAACAGCAAGATTTGCACCGAAGCCACCGAAGCGATGGTCGGGTCCAGATTGAATTCCAAGTACTGCATGATGGCGATCGGCAGCGTGGTGCGGCCCGGCCCCACCAGCGAGAGCGACAGTTCCAGGTTTTCAAAAGACACCACGAAGCTGAACAGCGCGGCCGCCACGATGGACGGGCGCAGCATGGGCAGCGTCACGCGCATGAAGGCCTTGGGTGCGCTGGCGCCCAGATTGCGCGCGGCTTCCTCGATGGAGCCATCCAGCCCGGCCATGCCCGCCGTCACCAAACGCACCGTCCACGGAATCGTCAGGCAGACGTGCGCAATGATCAGGCCGCCGAAGGTGCCGACGATGTCCTGGTCCAGCACTTCTTCAGCGCGCAGATAAAACAGGTAGATGCCCACGCCCGCCACGATGCCGGGTATCAGCAAGGGCGACAGCAGCAAGGTGTTGACGCCCTTGCTGCCCTGGAAGCGGTAACGCGCAATGCCGACGGCGGCCAGCACGCCCATCACCACGCCGATGGCGGCGGCCACCAGCGACACTTGCAGGCTGAACAGGAAGCCGTTGGCGAACGCGGGGTTGTCCCACGCTTTCACGTACCAGGACAGCGTGTAGCCGGATGGGGGAAAGTAAAGAATGGCGTCCTTGAAGAAGCTCAACCAGACCACCAGCACGATGGGGCAGAGCATGAACGCATACATCAATACGACGAAGACCCGGTGCAGCCATGTTGCCCAGGGAATCACGCGTATGGGCGTGGCTTGGGCGGCAGTGGCGGCCGAGTTCAGGGGAGGCGCGCTATGCAAATCCTGTGTTCCTTGTCAGCGAGGTGCCGGCTCGGTTTCAAACTCCTCCGTTTGGAACTCTTTGGTTCCTTCGGTTAACCGAAGCATATCGACGGGTTGCTGCGCGCTTCAACTAGGGATTACCCAACGTGGTGCATGCCACGCGGGTAATTCCGTAGCGCGGTGCAAACGCGCGGGTGCAACCCGCCGCGACGTTTTGACGGCAGCAGGTTGCACCCGGGGTTTACGTTCAGGATGGCGGCGCTAGACGCGCGCCTGGGGGTCAATGCGCGGCTTCAAGCCCGCATAGCGCTTGCAGCACGGCCACGCGGCTTTGGCCCAGCACCATGCCGTGCCAGTCGTAGGCGTGGCAATAGAACGCGTCTTGCGTGGCTTGCAGGATGTCGCGGCGCAGCGCGGCGGGCGCATCGGGGTTGGCCCGCAGCCAGTTGCGGCCGCGCAGCGCCAGCACCACGTCGTCGAACGGCACGGTGCCGTATTCCAGCGCCATCAGCGTGGGGGAAGACTGCGGGCAGGCCTGGTAGATCAGGCTGGCCAGGTGGCCGGTAATGTCCACCGATGCCGACGTGCCCTGAAACGGCACCGCGATGTCCAGGCCCCACCATTGGCGCGCGCGCGCCACTTCGGCGTCATCGCGGCGGCCGGCGTAGATTTTTTCTCCGTGGCCGCGCGGCCCCAGGCCGGTATGCACGTCGATCCAGCCGATATGCGCGTAGGCGCTGGCATGGGTTTCCAGGATGCGACGCAGGTTTTCGCGCGATGCGGCGGGCGCGGCGCCGCCGTAGAACAGACCATCGGCATGGGTGTACTGGCCGCGCGACACGGCTTGCGCGAACGCGGCCTGCCCATGTTCGGCCACATAGCGGGCGACGTCGCGCTGGTTGTCTTCCGACGGCGGCCATTGCGCCGGCAGCAGCAGCGGATGCAGCGCGCCGTAGCCCGGGTTCGCGGGCAGCGGCGTGCCATCAAAAGGCTGCACGTTACGGTTCAAATCGACGTTGCCTTCGTCGGTGCGCGCCATCCACGAATAACCGTGGGGGTTCACCGCGTGCACCAGCAGCAGGGCCACGCCCGCCTGACGCGCGCGTTTCAACATCGGCGCGTCGTCCATCAAGGCAAACTGGCAGCCCGCGCCGCAAAAGCCTTCGACGCCATGCGTGGCGGACGTCATGACCAACAGGCGTTGCGCATTGGGCGCGCCGATCAGCGCCACGTCGGTAGCCAAGGCCTCGCCCTCGCTGCCGCGCGCCTCGATCGGGTAGGACGCGACGGCGGCGCCCAGGCGCTCGGCGTCAGCCAGGAATCGTTCGCGCGATTCCGCGTAGCTGCGGGGAAAGTAGCTGGTACTGCTGGGCATCATGCCTCCTGAGTGTCGATTGCATGGCCGGTGCGGTCCTGTATCCAGAACAGCACCACGGTGGAAAGCGTCACGGTCACCATCAAGTACCAGGCGGGCGCCATGGGGTTGCCGGTGACGTGCAGCAGCCAGGTCACGAAGAACTGCGCAAAGCCGCCAAAAACCGAGATGCCCAGACCATACACGACAGACATGCCGGTGGTGCGCACCGCCTTCGGAAACAGCTCGGGCAGCATCGTGATGACCGGCGCCGTCTGCAAGGCCAGCAACACGGCCAGCAGCGCAATCACCGTCATCAGCCGCGCCGTGCTGGGCGCGGACACCAGCCACTGAAAGCAGGGCAGCAAGGCGCACACCGTGGCCGCGCGCGACCAGAAGATGACCTTCTTGCGGCCCACCCGGTCAGCCAGCATGCCGACAAAGGGCGCGATCACAAAGCCGATGGCGCCCAGCACCACGCTGGCGAACAGCGTGGACGTGGCAGGCAGCCCCAATTCCTTGTTGGCGTAGGCCGGCATGTAGAAGCCGATGATCTGCGCGCACACCATGCCGCCGATCACCAGCAGGATGCCTTTGACGACCAGCGCCTTGTGTTCGGTGAAGACGCGGCGCAGCGGCTGGTGGGTGCGCGCCTGGGGCGCGGCCTCGGGCGCATGCGTGGATGCCGGCATGGGTTCCCGCGCGGAGGCCGACGCGGGCTCCAAGGTTTCTTCCAGGTTGCGGCGGATGTAGGCCCCCACCGGCACGGTCAGGATGCCGATCACGAACGGCACGCGCCAGCCCCAGGCTTGCATCTGTTCCTGGCTGAGCGTGGCCGTCAGCAGCGCCACCGTCAGCGCGCCCAGCATCACCCCCAGCGACTGGCTGCCGAACTGCCAGCTTGAATAAAAGCCACGCTTGTCGGCGGGCGCGTGTTCCACCAGCAGCGTGGTCGACGCGCCAACCTCGCCACCCGCGGCGAAGCCCTGAATCAAGCGCGCCAACACCATCAGCACCGGGCCGGCCACGCCCATCTGCGCATAGGTGGGCGCGGCGGCGATCAGCGCGCAGCCCAGGCCCATCAGCCACAGCGTCAGCGTCATGGCGGCGCGGCGACCGTGGCGGTCGGCGTAGGAACCGATCAGCATGCCGCCCACCGGCCGCATCAGAAAGCCCACGCCAAAGGTGGCGGTGGTGAGCAGTAACTGGCCATAGCTGGAGGCCGCCGGAAAGAACAGCGGACCAATGACCAGCATCAGAAACGTGAAGACGGTGAAGTCGAAGAACTCCAGCGCGTTGCCGATGGTGGTGCCGGCGATCACGCGCCGGCGCATCGTCGACGAATGCAAAGGCTGCTGCCGGCCGGATGCGGCGGCGATGGCGATAGACATGTTTTCCCCTTGATGTCCGTTGCGAGGCGGTGCGCGGACCACGCGGCCCCTGGCCCGCCCCATCCGCGTGAATATACGGATGGCGCACGATAAGGAAAAGACAGTATTTTTGTTTCAGTGAAACCTTTTTGTTATAGCCCTGCCCCATGAACCTTCGCCAATTGCGCGCCTTCGTCCTGATTGCCGAACACGGCAGCATCCGCGCGGCCGCGCGCGCCCTGTTCGTGACGCAACCCGCCGCCACGCGCAGCCTGCGTGAGCTTGAGCAAAGCGTGGGCGCCGAACTGGTGCGGCGCAGCGCGCGCGGCGTCGAACTCACGCCTTACGGCGCGGCGCTGTACAAGCGCGCGGTGGTGATCCTGCAAGAGGCACGGCGCGCGCAGGAAGAGATCGGGCAGATGCGCGACGGTGAAGGGGGTTCCTTGAACCTGGCCATCAGTTCGGCCGCCTTGACGGTGCTGCCCGCCGCGCTGGCGGCGTTTCGGGCGCGCATGCCGCGCGTGGCCGTGGCCTTCAATGAAGTGGCGCCGCCCTTCAGCCACGAGCAATTGGAATCCGGCCGCTACGACTTTCTGGTGCAAACCGAGTACGACGGCGAGATCGACGACGGCTTTGCCCGCACCACGCTTTTCACGCTGCCGCTGGCGGTGGGCGCGCGCGCGGGCAACCCCTTGCGCCACGCGCGCACGCTGGCTGACCTGCACGACGCGCTGTGGCTGTTGCCCGGCAACATCCAGGCGCCCGCCAACCTGCTGCGGCTGGCCTTCGCGGCGCACAAGCTGCCCGCGCCGAGTGATGTGATTCCGTGCCAGTCGATCGCGGTGGCACTGGCCATCATTGCCGACAGCGACGCGCTGGGCATCTTCGTGCGCAATCTGTTTGACCACCGGCTGCTGCCGCGCGACCTGCGCATGGTGCCCTTGTCCCACGAGCTGCCGGCCGCGCGCGTGTCCATTCTGACCCGGGCTGATTCCCCGCCTACCCCCGCCGCGCAGTGCTTCATCGACTGCCTGCTCGACGCCCATGCCAGATCCTCGCGCTAGCCCGGGCGGACGACCGGTTATCATGGGCGCCGGGCCTGCCGACGGCCTTGAAAACCGGCCGGCAAACCTCACTGATCGCCCCCACCCCCGCAGTCAACATCCATGGTGTTCCCCCGCCTTCCGTCCCCGCCCACGTTGACCGACACGGTCACCAAGCGCCTGCTCGCCGAAATCGACGACGGCCGCGTGCTGCCGGGCGAAAAGCTGCCCACCGAAGCCGCGCTGGCCGAGCAGTTTGGCGTGAGCCGCACCGTGATCCGCGAAGCCGTGTCGCGGCTGCGGCAGGACGGTATCGTGGAAGCGCGGCAAGGCAGCGGCGTCTACGTGACCGGCCTTGGCGGCAACCGAGCCTTGCGCATCGACGCCACCGAACTCAGTTCACTGGACGCGGTGCTGCACATTGTGGATTTGCGCCGCGCGCTGGAAACCGAAATCGCCGCCCAGGCCGCGGCGGTGCGCAAGAAGCGCGACATGGCCGAGATTGACCGCGCGCTGGCCGCGATTTCACAGGCGGTGGCGGACGGCGGCGACGGCGTGAAGGAAGACGTGGCGTTTCACCGCAGCATCGCGCGCGCCACGGGCAACCCCTACTTCTTGACCACGCTGGCGTTCGTCAGCCAATTCCTGGAAGCCGCCACCCGCGTGACGCGCGGCAACGAAGCCCGCCATGCCGACCTGATGCGCGATGTGCTGCACGAACACGTTGCCATCGTCGAAGCCATCCGCCAGCAAGACGTGGAAGGCGCGCGCGAGGCAGCGCGCATCCACATGGTGAACGCGGCCAAGCGGCTTAGCCGGGCGCACCGCTGAGCAGCTCGCGCCGCCGGCGGGTGCCGATGTCCCAGCGCTGCGCGGCCAGGCCCATCAGCACGATACCCCCCGCCAGCAAAGACGTGTAGGCGACTTCGTTGCGGTAAGTGCCTTCCACCACCATCGTGATCAGCGCGGCGATGATGCACACGATGACCGCATAGGTCAGCCACGGAAACAGCCACATCTTGAACCTCAGCTCAACGCCCTGCGCTTGCAGCCGATAGCGCATGCGCAACTGCGACAGCGCAATGGCCAGGTACACGAACAGCGCGATGGTGCCGGTGGCCTGCATCAGCACGTCGTACAGATCCATCTTGGACGTGGCCATCATCCAGACCGCCACGAACGCGAACGCGCTGGAAATCAGCACGCCCACATACGGCGTGCCGGTGCGGCGGCCGGTCACTTGCATGATGCGATGCGCGTCGCCCCGCCGTGACAGCGAATACAGCATGCGCGATGCCGTGTACAAGGCCGAATTGAAGCAACTGCACACGGACGTCAGCACGATGAAGTTGACGATGGCCTGCGCGTACGGCACGCCCAGCCTGCTGAGCGCCACGTTGTAGCTGCCATGCGTGGGCTGCGACAGCAACGGGTCGTTGTAGGGCACCAGGCAGACGATGATGAAGATGGACCCCACGTAGAACAGGCAGATCCGCCACACCACCGAACGCGTGGTCTTGATGATTTCACGCGCGGGGTCGGCCGATTCGGCGGCGGCCACCGTGACGATTTCCGCGCCGATGAAGGCGAACATCACGCCCAGCATGGCCACCACCACCGACTTGATGCCATTGGGCATGAAGCCCTGCGCCGTCAACTGCGACACGCCGCGCGCTTCGCCCCAGGGCCACAGATGCACCACCGCCAGGCTGCCGATGATCAGGAACGCCACGATGGCAATCACCTTGATCAGCGCGAACCAGAATTCGAATTCACCGTAGTTGCGCACGTTCATGAAGTTGACGACGATGAGCGCCACGGTGATGAAGAGCGCATAGCCCCAGTCCGGCACCATCGGAAACCATCCGTGCAGAATCTGCCCGGCCACATAGGCTTCCCAGCCCATCAGCAAGGCCCAGAAGTACCAGTACAGCCAGCCGATGGTGAAGCCCGCCCAGCGCCCGATGGCGCGGTCGGCGTAGGTGGAAAACGACCCGGTGTCGGGCTGCGCCACCGCCATTTCGCCCAGCATGCGCATGGCCAGAATGACCAGGATGCCGCCGCCCAGATAGGCCAGGATGACGGCCGGCCCCGCCAGCGCGATCTGCTTGCCGGACCCGACGAACAACGCCGCCCCGATGACCCCGGCGATCGACATCATCGTCAGATGGCGCGACTTCAAGCCACCCTTGAGCTCGGTGTTTTGTTTGCTGGCCAATGCCCTGCTCCTGTCTGTTGCTGTTTCGATTTGCGGCGTCAGCCGAATGCCTTGGTGAAGAAGTCCCGCGTGCCGAAGTTGCCGGACTTCAGCGCGATGCTGAGCTCGGCGTCGGCCACCGGCGTGTAGCCGGCGCACCACGGCACGCCCGGGTCGATCTGCTCGCCGATGGCCATCTGTTGCAAGCCCAGCGCCTGCACCACCGCGCCCGAGGTTTCTCCGCCCGCAACAATCAATTGGCGCACACCGCGTTCGACCAGCCCGACCGCAATGCGCGCCAAGGCCGCTTCGATCATGGCGCCCGCACGCTCCGCGCCCAGCGCGCCCTGCGCCGCCTTGACCGCGTCGGGTTGCGCCGTGGAATAGACCAGCACCGGGCCATCCTGCATGCGCGGCTCGGCCCAATCCAACACCTGTGCCACGACGTCTTCTTCAGAAGCCAGCCGCAAAGGGTCCAGCGCCAGCGCTGGCCGGCCTGCGTCAATAAAGGCCGCCACCTGCGCATTGGTGGCGCTGGAGCAGCTACCCGCCACCACGGCCTGCAAACCGGGCGCGCGCGCCTGGCTGGCGGCGCTGGCGGGCGTCAGGCCCCAGTTGCCCGGCAGGCCAATCGCCACACCAGAACCCGCCGTCACCAGCGGCATGCCGCGCAGCGCCGGGCCCAGCCGCAGCAGGTCGTCGTTGGACACCGCGTCCACAATCGCGATCTCCACGCCCTCGTCTTTCAGGGCCTGCATGCGCGCAAGAATCGCGTCGGGCCCCAAGGCCACCACGCTGTAGTCGATCAGCCCGACCTTGCGCGCGGTCTGCGCCTGCAACACGCGCACAAGGTTCGGGTCGGTCATCGGCGTCAGCGGATGATGTTGCATGCCCGATTCGTTCAGCAACACATCGCCCGCAAAAAGGTAGCCCTTGAAGACGGTGCGCTTGTTGTCGGGAAAGGCGGGGGTGGCGATGGTGAAGCGCGTGCCCAGCCGCGTCATCAAGGCATCGGTGACCGGGCCGATATTGCCGGCCGGCGTGCTGTCGAAGGTGGAGCAGTATTTGAAGTAGATCTGCTCGGCGCCTTGCTGCTGCAACCATTGCAATGCAGCCACGGACTGCGCCACGGCGTCATCCACGGGCAGCGTTCGCGTTTTCAATGCCACCACCACGGCATCCGCGTCGGCGCGCAGGGGCTCGCCCGGCACGCCTATGGTTTGCACGGTGCGCATGCCCGCGCGCACCAGGTTGTTGGCCAGGTCGGTGGCGCCCGTGAAGTCGTCGGCAATACAGCCCAGTTTGATGGTCATTTGGCCTCCGGCAAATTGATGCCCGGAAAAATCTTGATGACGGCGCTGTCGTCTTCGCGCCCATGCCCGGCCGTGGACGCCTGCATGAACATCTGATGCGCGGTGGACGCTAGCGGCAACGGAAACTTGCTGTGCCGCGCGGTATCCAGCACCAGCCCCAGGTCCTTCACAAAAATATCCACGGCCGACAAGGGTGTGTAGTCGGCCGCCAACACATGGGGCATGCGGTTCTCGAACATCCAGCTATTGCCGGCGCTATGCGTGATGACCTCGTACAGCGCGTCCGCGTCCACGCCTTCACGCAGGCCCAGCGCCATGGCTTCGGCGGCCACGGCGATGTGTACGCCGGCCAGCAGTTGGTTGATGATCTTGACCTTGCTGCCCGCGCCCGCGCGGTCACCCAGCCGGTAGACCTTGCCCGCCATGGATTCCAGCACCGCGCCGCAGGCGGCATAGGCCGCCGCGCTGCCCGCCGTCATCATCGTCATCTGGCCGGCGGCGGCCTTGGCCGCGCCGCCCGAGATCGGTGCATCCAGGTACAGCACGCCCTGCTCGGCCAGGCGGGCTTCCAGCGCGATGGACCAGTTGGGGTCCACGGTGGAACACATCACGAACACCGCGCCGGGGCGCAGGGCGGCGGCGATACCGCCGCTGCCATACAGCACGGCCTCGGTCTGCTGCGCGTTGACGACCACGCTCACCACGATGTCGCAGGCGGCGGCCATGTCGGCCAAGGTGGCGCAGGCCACACCGCCTTGCTCGGCGAAGGCGGCGGCGGCCTCGGGGCGGATGTCATGGACGTGCACATCGTGGCCGGCGCGGCGCAGGCTCTGGGCGATGCCCGCGCCCATGGCGCCCAGGCCGATGACGCCAACGCGGCGGGGGGTGGGTTGCGGATGGCTCATGGCGATAGGGTCCGGAATGTCGATGGGAGTGGCGATAGGAAAGTATCGGTACGCAATGGCGAAACGGCGTGTCGATGCGGCGTGTCGATGCAGAGGCGTCGCGCCGCGCGTCAACGCGGCAGGTCGTCGGCCAGGTAGGCGCGGATGATGTCGGCAAAGCTCTTGTCGCCCGCCAGGCCCAATCGGTTGGCGCGCGTGGTGTCCCAGCGGCCGGGCCAACTTCCCACGATGCGCTCGACCTTGTCGTCCGGCCGCCAGGTGATGCGGTCTGCCACGGCGTCGCCCGCAACCTCGCGCAGCGCCTGTTCCATGTCGGCCACCGTCACCGACACGCCCGGCAGATTGATCGGCGCGCGGTCGGCCACGGCATCCGCGGGTAATTCGCAGCCGGCAATCAAGGCCTGAATGGCGCCGCGCGGCGACAGCAGCCACAGGCGCGTGTCGGGGCCAACCGGACACACGGCGGTTTCGCCGTTGAGCGGTTCGCGGATGATGCCGCTGGCGAACGACGAGGCAGCCGCGTTGGGCCGGCCGGGGCGCACGCTGATGGTGGGCAGGCGCAGCACGCGCCCGTCCACAAAGCCGCGCCGCGTGTAGTCGGCCAGCAGCAGTTCGGCAATGGCCTTCTGCGTGCCGTAGGACGATTGCGGGTTCAAGGCGGTGTCGTCGCGCACGGTGTCGGGCAAGTCGCCGCCGTAGACCGCCACCGAACTGGTGAAGATCACGCGCGGCTGGTGGCCCAGCGCGCGGCACACGTCCAGCAAGGCGCGTGAGGCATCCAGGTTGATGCGCATGCCCAGATCGAAATCCGCTTCGGCCTGTCCGCTGACGATGGCGGCCAGATGGAAGATGGCGCGGGTATCGGTGTCGATGGCTGCGCGCAGCACATCGGGGTCGGCGATGTCGCCCACCCGCGTATGCACGCGCGGGTCAGCGGTGAAGGCGTCGGTCTTGACGACGTCCAGCAGGTCGATGCGTGTGATGGCTTGCGGGCCGTTGGCGTCCAGCGTCAGCGTGCCCTGCTCCAGCAGTTTGCGAGCCAGCCGCTGGCCCAGGAATCCGGCGCCGCCGGTAATCAGGATGTTCATGGTGGGGTGCTCGCTTCTTGTTGACTCAGTGCTTGGCCAGATAAGGCTGGGCCCAGCCCAGACCTGCGCGCGTGCCGGCCTTGGGGCGGTATTCGCAGCCGACCCAGCCGGCATAGCCCAGCGCGTCGATGCGGTCGAACAGATACGGATAGTTCAGTTCGCCCAGGTTGGGCTCGTGGCGGTCGGGCACGCCAGCAATCTGGATGTGCCCGATGCCGGCCATGTCGCGCTCCAGCTTCACGGCGATATCGCCTTCGACGATCTGGCAGTGATAGCAATCAAACTGCACTTTCAGGTTGGCCGCGCCCACCTCGGCGCATATGGACTGGGCCTCGTCTTGGCGGTTCAGAAAGAAGCCGGGAATGTCACGCGTGTTGATGGGTTCGATCACGATAGTGATACCCGCCGAGGCGGCGGCGCTGGCGGCGCGCGCCAGGTTCTGCACGTACACCGCGCGATGCGCCGCGCGATCTTGCTCAGGACGAATCAGCCCCGCCATGACGTGCAGGCTGCGGTTGCCCAACTGCGCCGCGTAGCCCAGCGCCTGGTCCAGGCCGCGCAGGAATTCGTCTTCACGGCCCGGCAGCGACGCAATCCCGCGTTCGCCCGCTTCCCAATCGCCGGGCGGCGCGTTGAAAAGCGCTTGCGTCAGCCCGTTGTCTTGCAGCCGCGCGCGGATGTCGGCGGCGGCGAAGTCGTAGGGGAACAGAAACTCCACCCCCTGAAACCCGTCGCTGGCGGCGGCCTGGAAGCGATCCAGGAAGGCGTGCTCGTTGTACATCATGGTCAGGTTGGCGGCCAGGCGCGGCATGGCGGGTCCTTGGATATTGGGGTGGCGTGGGCGGCGCTTAAATGCGCCACCCAAGCAAGCGACGAAGAGCGTGACGACGAGAGTGACTACGAGAGCGACTACGAGAGCAATCCGGCAGGCAAGCCAATGCGGGTCAGTAGCGCGCGCCGAAGGTGACGCGCAGCTCGTCGATGGCCTGCTCGGACAGCGGCTCGGGGCGCGGCTGGCTCATCAGCCACAGGCGGGCGGTTTCTTCCAGCTCTTCCAGCGCGTAGGACGCCTGCGCAACCGAGCGTTCCCACACCACCGGCCCCAACCTTTCGAACAGCGCGCCGCGCACCTGGCCCGCCACGGCGGCCACCTCGGCGGCGGCTTGCGGGTCGCCGGGCCGGCGATAGGCGATCAAGGGAATGCGGCCCACCTTCATGACCTGATAAGGCGTGATGGGCGGCAGCACGTCGTCGGGCCGCCACACGCCGGCAAGCGTCAAGGCCACCAGATGCGTGGAATGCGTGTGGATGATGCCGCGCGACTCGGGGCTGGCGCGATAGATGCCCTGATGCAGCACCAGCGTCTTGGACGGCTTGGCGCCCGACACCCAGTTGCCGTCCAGGTCCACCTTGGCCAGATCGGCGGGGTCCAGCCGGCCCAGGCACGCGTCGGTGGGGGTGATCAGCCAGCCATCATCCAGCCGGGCGCTGATGTTGCCGGCCGCGCCCACGGTGTAGCCGCGTTGGTAGAGACTGGCGCCGACGACGCAGATTTCTTCGCGGATGCGGGCTTCATCAGTCATGAAAAAACCCCTGATGGGCAGGGGTGCATGTCTGGAAAAAATGGCGCGTAAGGTTCGGCGCGGAACGCAGCGGCTGGGCCAGCATGATGGGATGTCTCTTGTGTTGAATTTATCGGGTCATCATACAAATTTAAGGCTTGCGACCATATCGGGTAAACCCTAGACAGCAAGCAAAAGGCCTGGGCGGATGCCCAGGCCTCTGAATGCCTTTACCCGCCGGGGCCGGCTTATTCCAGCACGCGCCCCTTGGTTTCAGGCAACAGCAACGCCGTCACGATCACCACCGCATACGCCCCCGTGGCAAACGCGCCGATGGCCCAACCCAGCCCATGCGTCTGGCTGAGAAAGCCGACCAGGCTGGGAAACAACGCCCCGATGCCGCGCCCGAAGTTGTAGGCGAAACCTTGGCCCGATGCCCGCACGCCCGACGGGAACAGTTCGGTCAGGTAAGCGCCGATGCCGCTGAAGATGCCCGACGCGGCAAAGCCCAGCGGGAAGCCCAGGAACAGCATCTGGTGATCGGTCAGCGGTACTTGTGTGTACACATAAACGCTGATGGTCGACAGCACCGAGAAGATCAACAGGTTGGCGCGACGGCCCAGGCGGTCGGCCAGATAGGCCCCCGCGATGTAGCCGCAGAACGAGCCCAAGATGATCACCATCAGGTAACCGCCCGTGTTCAGCACCGACAGTTGGCGCTCCACCTTCAGGTAAGTGGGCAACCACGTCGTGATGGCGTAGTAGCCGCCCTGCACGCCCGTGCAAAGAATGGCCGTGATGACGGTGGTCTTGATCAGCGCGGGCGAAAAGATCGTCCAGAACGACGCGCGCGCCTCGCCGGCATGCACCTTGGCCTGCGCGCGCTTGAACACTTCGGGTTCGGGCACGTTCTTGCGGATGTACAGCACCAGAAAGGCGGGCAACACGCCGATCCAAAACAGGCTGCGCCAGGCCCATTCGGGCGGCAGCAACGAGAACGCCACGGTGTACAGGATCGCCGCCGCGCCCCACCCCACGGCCCAGCCGCTTTGCACGGTGCCCACCGCTTTGCCCCGGTGTTCGGCGCGCACGATCTCGCCCATCAACACCGAGCCCACGGCCCATTCGCCGCCAAAGCCCAGGCCTTGCAACGCGCGCAGCACGAACAACTGTTCGAAGTTCTGCGCAAAGCCTATGGCCACGGTGCAGGCCGAAAACCACAGGATCGTGTATTGCAGGACGCGCACGCGGCCATAGCGGTCGGCCAGGATGCCGGCCAGCCAGCCGCCAATGGCGGAGAACAGCAGCGTGACCGTGCCCAGCATGCCCGCCTGGCCCTTGTCGATGCCCCACAGGCTCATCAGGGTGGCGATCACGAAGGTGAACACCATGAAGTCCAGGGCGTCGATGGCCCAGCCCCCGAACGCGGCAATGAAGGTGCGGCGTTCGGTCTTGTTCAGCTCTCTATACCACTGCATGGTTTGTCTCTTGAATGGTTCTGAAGGGGCGTGCGCTTAGCGCGCCGGGGTGAAGCCGTACAGGCGTTCGGGGTTGCTGACCAGGATGCGGTGGCGCACGTCGGCATCCGGCGCCCACTGCGCCAACTGGTTGCGCAGCCGGCCCGTGTTGACCATGCGCGTTTGATGCACATGGGGCCAGTCGCTGCCCCACAGCATGCGGTCGGGCGCGGTGTCGATCAGCGCTTGCGCCCACGGCGTCACGTCGCTGAAATCGTCGAAGCGGTCGCTGATGCGATAGGCGCCTGATAGCTTGACCCACCAGCCGTGGTCGCGCACCAGATGCTGCAAGGCCAGAAAGCCCGCGCTGTCAGTGCCATCGCCCACCGGCATGTGCCCCATATGGTCCACCACACCCGGCACCGGCAGCTTGCGCATGCGCGGCAGCAGGTCGGGCAATTGGCGCGCATCCATCAGGAACTGCATGTGCCAGCCCAGGCCGGCAATGCGGTGCGCCAACGTTTCCATGGCGTCAAAGCCGATGCCGCCGCCAAACAAGACGTTGATGCGCAGGCCACGCACGCCGGCGGCATGCATGGCTTCCAGTTCCTGGTCGCTGACGTCGGGCGCGACGACGCCCACCCCGCGCAATTGCTCGGGGTGACGGCGCAGCACTTCCAGCATGTAGCGGTTGTCGGTGCCGTAGACGCTGATCTGCACCAGCACACCGCGCGACATGCCGGTTTGGCGCAGCATGCCCAGGTAGGCGGATTCGGGTGCGGGCGGCGGCGTGTAGGTGCGCTCGGGCACGAGCGGGTACGCGCTGCTGTCGGCGGCGACGACATGCGCGTGCGTGTCGCAGGCGCCGGGCGGAATGTCGAAGGTGGCGGCGTCCATGTCGGGCAAGGGCGCCAGGCACAGCGGGGGCTGTTGCTGCGGCTCGCCGGAAGGGGGCGACGGGAAAGAGCTCATGCGTAAGTCTCCTAGGCTGATGATCGTCTTGTGATCATGCCAGCGGACCAGGGCGGCGCCAAAGAGCTTGGCGCCACCCCGGCCTTCAATTGACGGTGATGTTGGCGTCTTGAATCAAGGCCGCGAAATGCGGCACGTCACGCGCGATCAAGGCCTGGAACGCCGCCGCGCCCTGGTCCTTGCCAACGGGCGCCTGCGCCGCCAGCTTGTCCAGCGAATCCCGCACGCCGGGGCTGTTCAGGGCCGCCGCCAAGGCCTGTTCCAAACGCGCGATGACGGCGGGCGGCGTGCCGGCCGGTGCGGCGATGCCGTTCCAGACGCTCATGTTGAACGCTGGCACCCCGGCTTCCGCAAACGTCGGCACATCGGGAATCTGCGGCAGGCGCGAAGCGCTGGCCACGGCCAGGGCCGTGACGCGCTTGGCTTCGTGGATGGGAATCATCGTGACGGTCTGGTCAATCACCGCGTCCACCGTGCCGGCCATCAGGTCGGCGATGGCCGGCCCCGCTCCGCGATACGGAATCTGCATGCCCTTGGTATTGGTCACGTGCATGAAGGTGGCCGCCGCGATGTGGCTGGTGGAGCCGGACCCCGCGTTGCCGAAGTTCACGTCCGCGCCGTTCTTCTTCATGCGCGCAACGAAGTCGGGCAGCGTGGTGATGCCGCTTTTCTTGCTGACCGACAGCACCATCGGCACCGTGGCCACCAGGCCGATGGCGGCCATGTCGCGGCGCGGATCAAACTTGGCCTTGGGATATAGCGACGGCGCAATCGCCAGCGACCCCATGTTGCCGAAAGTGATGGTGTAGCCGTCGGGCGCGGCACGCGTCACGCGCTGATTACCGATCATGGTGCCGCCGCCGCCCAGGTTTTCCACGACGATGGTCTGGCCCAGGTTCTCGCCCATGGCCTGCGCCACGATGCGGGCCAGGCCATCCGTAGAGCCGCCCGCCGCATAGGGCACCACCATCGAGATGGACCGCGTGGGGTAGTCCTGCGCGCTTGCGTTGGCGCCAAGCGCCATCAGGCCGACGGCCAGGGCCGCCCGGAATGTCTTCTTCATGTCTCGCTCCTTGCTGTATGTGCCGGCGATAGCCGGCCCCTCCGCCTGGTGCCGGCGGTTGTGGGTGATGCAGGTTTAAAAAAAAGCGCGGACCGTGCCGCGCCGTAGAGGGAATCTAGGAAGCCACTTTCTTTGCGCCCAGCTCCACGCCCGCCAACTGTTCGGACAGGCGCGCCACAGCGGTGTGGTCCTGCCCCTTGCCCAGCGTCTTGCCCGCCGACGCCCATAGTTCACGGCACAGTGACGCAAACGGCGTGGGCGTGCCGGTGTCGGTGGCGATGCCCAGCGCAATGCCCAGGTCTTTCACCATCAGATCCAGCCCGAAACCCGAGTTGAATTCGCGCGACAGCACGAACTGCTTGAATTTTTTCTGCGTGGAATTGTTCATGCCGGTGGATGCATTCAACACATCCACGATCACGTTCGGGTCCAGGCCGAATTGTTGGCCGATCAGCATGGCTTCCACGCCGATCAGGAAGCCGCCCGCCGAAACCAGATTGTTCAGCGCCTTCATGGCGTGCGCGCTGCCTACATCGCCGACCGGCGTGATGGACGTGCCCATGGCCGACAGCGCCGGGCGCACGCGCTCAAGCGTGGCGGCCGGGCCGCCGAACATGATGGATAGCTCACCGGTGCGCGCACGCGGCACGCCACCGGACACGGGTGCGTCCACCATCTGCCCGCCCGCCTCGGCCACGGCCTGGGCCAGTCGTTGGGTATGGGCCGGCACGCCCGAACTCATCTCCACCACCACGCTGCCGGCGCGCAGGCCCGCCAGCACGCCATCCGCGCCGCTCAGCACCTGTTCAACGATGCCGCTGGTGGGCAGCATGGTGACGATGATGTCGCTTTGCGCGGCCAGCGCCGCGCAGGTGGCGGCTGCCTGCCCGCCGACTTCCTGCGCGAATTTGTCGGCCTGGCCCGGCACGGCGTCGAACACCGTCACCGCGAAGCCCGCCTGCACCAGCCGCGCCGCCATCGGCCAGCCCATGCTGCCGATGCCGATCAGCCCCACGCGCTCTTGCGCTGCGCTCATGCTTGCTGCTCCTTGAAGGCGCCCTCTTCTTCCAGCACCTGGTTGGCCACCTTGAAGGCGTCCAGCCCCGCCGGAATGCCGCAGTACACGGTGGCTTGCAGCAGGATCTCTTTGATCTCTTCCACCGTGACGCCGTTGTTCAGCGCGCCCTTGACGTGCAGCTTGATCTCGGCCGGGCGGTTCAGCGCCGTCAGCATGGCCAGGTTCAGCATGCTGCGGGTCTTTTTCTCCAGGCCCGGGCGGCCCCAGGTATAGCCCCAGCACCATTCGGTGGTGATGTTCTGAAACGCCATCATGAAGTCGTTGGCGCGCGCCAGCGAACCGTCCACGTACTCGGTGCCCAGCACCTCGCGACGCAGGTTCAGCCCTTGGTCGAACAGGGCTTGGGTTTCGGATTTGGTGTCTGCCATGAGTTCCTCGCTGGTGATGGATGAAAGGCGAATACGCGATCGATTACGCGATGGATTGTCTGCCAATTTCTGTCAGATCGTCAATAGTCGGATTGTCTGACAATATGCTTGACTGCGTAAATATTGAGCACAATAATGCGGCAAAGCGCCGGGCTGGCTGCCGTGCGCCCCATCCCCATAAAAGCCAGGAGACAAGCATGAAAAGCAACCCCAAACAGGCCGTGCACCCCGCAGTCGTACGCCACGGGCGCCGGGAATTTGTCGCTGGACTGGGCGCCGCCGCGCTGGCGGCCTCGCTGCCCGGCATGGCCCGGGCGGCGCCAGCTGAGATCAATGTTGGCGTCATCCTGCCGCTGTCCGGCGCCAACGCGCAGTTCGGCATCAATTCCCGCCAGGGGCTGGAATTGGCCGCGGACGAGATCAACGCGGCCGGCGGCATCAAGTCGCTGGGCGGCGCCAAGCTCAAGCTGATCATCGCGGACGCCACCTCGCAGCCCACCACCGCCGCCACGGTGGCGCAGCGCCTGATCACGCAGAACCGCTGCGTGGCGATCATTGGCGCGTACGCCTCGTCGCTGACGCTGGCCGTATCGGAAGTGACCGAACGCCGTGGCATCCCGCTGTTGACCATGTCGTTCTCGGACATGCTCACCGAGCGCGGCTTCAAGCACATCTTCCAGGTGGTGTCCAAGGGCTCGGTGCTGGGCCGCGCTCAATACGATTACGCCGCGTCGGTCGTGGCCGGCGCGTCCAACATCAAGAAGATCGCGCTGCTGTACGAAGACACGGCCTACGGCACCTCGCAGGCGGTGGGCGTGCGCAATGCCGCCAAGGCGGCTGGCGCCGAGATCGTGCTGGACGAGGCCTATCCGCTGGGCATCACCGACGTGACGCCGCTGATCAGCAAGCTGCGCGGCTCCGATGCGCAGATCGTGTTCCCCATTTCGTATCTGAACGACAGCCTGCTGATCATCCGCGTGATGCGCCAGCAACGGCTGACGGTGCCGGTGGTGGGCGGCGCGGCGGGCTACGTGATTCCCGACTTCGCCCGCGCGCTGGGTCAATACGCGCAGGCGGTGCTGTCGATTGCGCCGGCCAACTACGACCAGGCGCCCGAATACACCGAACGCTATCGCAAGCGCTTCGGCACCTTCATGCCGCACGAAGCGCTGGAACACGCCGTGTGCGCGGGGGTGTTGGCCGCGGCGCTGGAGGTGGCGGCATCCGACAAGCCCGAGGCAGTGACCAAGGCGTTGCGTGCGCAGAAGTACGACCAGGGCTGGGCGGGCGTGATGTCGGGCGGCGGCGTGCACTTCGACGCCAAGGGTCTGAACACGCTGGCCCAGCCCATCATGGTGCAGTGGCAGAACAACGAGCTGGTGTCGGTGTGGCCGCAGGCGTTGGCCAAGGGTAGCGTCATCAGCGCCGGCTGATCGGCTTCGCACAAGACGGAGGGGGACGGGTCATGCAATTCTTGCAGGCGCTGGTGGACGGCATTCTGCTGGGCGGCGTTTACGCGGTGATCTCGATCGGGCTGACGCTCGTTTTCGGGGTGGTGTCCATCGTGAACTTCGCCCAGGCAGAGTTCCTGATGGTGGGCATGTTCGTGGCGTACTTCGCCTGGAAACTGCTGGGGCTGGACCCGCTTTTGGGGTCGTTGCTGTCGTTCGCCGTGGCCTTCGTGCTGGGCGTGCTGACGCAAAAGTTCCTGATCGACCGGGTGATGAAGGCGCCTGCCGTGGCGCAGATTTTCCTGACGGTGGGCTTGCTGATCGTCATGGAAAACCTGGCGCTGATCCTGTTCGGATCGGAGTTCCGCTCGGTGCAGACGCCCTACCAGATGACGGCGCTGGCGCTCGGCCCCATTCTGTTCAGCGCTCCGTATCTGCTGGCCTTCGTGGTGGCGTCGGTAGCCGGGCTGACCTTGTGGTGGGTGCTGAAGAAAACCTGGTGGGGCATGGCGGTGCGCGCCACCGCGCAAGACCCGATGGCCGCCCGGCTGTCGGGCATATCCACCCATCGCGTGCATCAGTTGGCCTTCGGACTGGGCGTGGGGCTGACAGCCCTGGGCGGCGGCATCATCCTGCCGTATCTCACGGCGTCCACCACCGTGGGCGCGCAGTTCAGTGTGCTGATGTTCACGGCGGTGGTGCTGGGCGGCCTGGGCAGCGTGTTGGGCGCGGTGGTGGGCGGCGTGGCGGTGGGCGTGATCCAGTCGCTGTCATCGCTGGTGCTGCCCATGCAATTGCAGAATCTGGTGCTGTTCGCCATCTTCATTCTGGTCTTGGCCGTGCGCCCGGAAGGTCTTTTGAAAAGGGCGGCATGATGCGCATGAATCGACAACTCTTACCCTGGGCGCTGCTGCTTGCGGTGGCGCTGGCGGCGCCCTGGTTGATGGAAGACCAGGGCTATGCCATACGCGTGGTGACGCTGGTGATGCTGTTCGCGGCGATGGGCCAATCGTGGAATATCGTGGGCGGGCTGGCGAATCAGATCTCGTTGGGCCATGCGGCCTTCTTCGGTCTGGGCGCGTACACGTCCACGCTGTTGCTGATGCGCTATGGCATTTCGCCGTGGTTGGGCATCGTGGCCGCGATGGCGGTGGCGGCGGTGGCGGGCGCGCTGCTCAGCCTGCCCACCATGCGGCTGCGCGGGCATTACTTCGCGCTGGCAACCTTGGCGTTTGGCGAAGTGCTGCGAGCCATCGCCAACACCTGGGCGTCCGTCACGGGCGGGCCGGTGGGCCTGTCCATTCCGTTTGCCGAAGGCTGGGCGCAGATGCAATTCAAGTCCAGCATTCCGTACTACTACCTGATGCTGGGGGCCGCCATCATCACGTCCGTGGTCTTTGCGCTGATCAGCCGGTCGCGGCTGGGCTACCGCTTGCGTGCGGTGAAGGCCAACCCGCAAGCGGCGGAAGTGATCGGCGTGAACACCGCGCAAACGCGCATCCTGGCCGCCGTGGTGTCCGCCGCGCTGATGGGCGCCTGCGGCACGCTGTACGCGCAGTTCATCTACTTCTTCGACCCGGACACGGTGTTCTCGCTGGTGGGTGTGTCGGTGCGCGTGGCGCTCATCTGCATCATCGGCGGCGTGGGCACGGTGGCGGGGCCGTTGATCGGCGCGCTGGTCATCATTCCGTTGGAAGAGGTGTTCAACGATTGGCTGTCGGGCCACACGGCCGGGGTGTCGCAGTTGGCGTTCGGCCTGATATTGATCGCCATCATCCTGATCGAGCCGCGCGGCCTGTCGGCGCTGTGGACGCGGCTGCGCAACCTGACCCGGGGCCAGCATGCCTGACATCCTGAAAGTCTCGAACATCCAGCGCCGCTTCGGCGGCCTGAAGGCGGTGGACGACGTGTCGTTCAGCGTGGCGCGCGGCGACATCCTGGGGCTGATCGGGCCGAACGGCGCGGGCAAGACCACGGTGTTCAACCTGCTGATGGGCTTGTACGCCAGCCAGGGCGGGCGCATCGAACTGGAAGGCCGCGACGTCAACGGCCTGCGCCCCCACCAGATCGCGGCGCTGGGCATGACCAAGACCTTCCAGAACGTCGCGCTGTTTCCCGAGATGACGGTGCTGGACAACGTGCTGGTGGGCGGCCTGCTGCGCCACGACGTGCCGCGCGCCCGCCAGGTGGCGCGCGACAGCCTGGACCGCGTGGGCCTGTCCGCCATTGCCACCAAGCCCGCCGGCGAACTGTCGTTTCCCGAACAGGCGCGGGTGGAACTGGCGCGCGCGCTGTGTACCAACCCCCGGGTCTTTTTGCTGGACGAGGTGATGGCGGCGCTGAACGAGGCCGAGATGGACACCATGCTGGACCTGATCCGCACGCTGCGCGATGAATCCGGCATCAGCTTCATCGTGGTGGAACACCACATGCGCGCCATCATGCGGCTATGCAACCGCATCCTGGTGCTGTCGTTCGGCCAGAAGATCGCTGAGGGCAGCCCCGCCGAAATCGCGGCGAACCCCACGGTGATCGAGGTCTACCTGGGCAAGTCGATGGAACACGTGGAGGCCAGCGCATGAGCCTATTGCAGATTCAGGGGCTGACCGCCTCTTACGACCGCAGCCCGGTCTTGCACGACGTGTCGCTGGAGGTGCCGCAAGGTGGCTTCATCGCGGTGGTGGGCGCCAACACCGCGGGCAAGAGCACGCTGCTGCGCTGCGTATCGGGCTTGCTGGACAAGGTCAGCGGCAGCATCGTCTTCGACGGGCAAGACATCCTGCGCTTGCCGCCGCACCGCATTCCCGAACTGGGCATTGCCCATGTGCCGGAAGGCCGCCACGTATTCCCCGAGATGACCGTCGAAGAAAACCTCTACCTGGGCGGCTACACCCGCCGCCGGGACGGCGCGGCGCTCAAGCGCGGTTGCGACGAGGTCTATGCCCTGTTTCCCCGCTTGCGGGAGCGCCGTCGGCAGGCCGCCGGCACCTTGTCGGGCGGCGAGCAGCAGATGGTGGCGTTCGGGCGCGCGCTGATGCTCAAGCCCCGGCTGCTGTTGCTGGACGAACCCAGCCACGGCCTGGCGCCCAAGGTGGTCGAGGAAATGCACCAGGCCATGATCGACATCCACCGCAGCGGGCTGACCATTTTGCTGGTGGAGCAGAACACGCGGCTGGCGCTGTCGGTGGCCGAACACGCCTACGTGCTGCAATCCGGCGCCATGGTGCTGTCCGGCCCCAGCCATGCGCTGATGGAAGACAGCCGCGTGCGCGAAGCGTACCTGGGGCTGTAGCGATGGGGCTGATGCGATGAGGGTAAGGCTATGAGGTTAAGGCGATGAGGTTAAGGCTATGAGGTTAAGGCTATGACCCTGCGCCGGGATATATTGCGTCTTTACGTTGAATCGGCGGTGCGCGGCGCCCTGGCCAAAAGCCTGGACGGCGGCTTGCGCCCGCCGCCACGCTAAGCGAGAGACAGCCATGCCCACCCCCACCGGTGCGATTTTCGAGAAGCCCACCACCCTGCGTACCCGCGTCGAGGAATACCTGCGCGGCGCCATCATGGATGGCCACATCAAGGGCGGTGAACGCCTGCGCGAAGTGGAGCTCTGTGAGCAACTGAGCATCAGCCGCAGCACGCTGCGCGAGGCCCTGCGCACCCTGGAGGCCGAACGGCTGATCTCCATCGAGCCGCATCGTGGCCCCACCGTGGTGCGCATCACGGAAAAAGCGGCTCGCGACCTGTATGCGCTGCGCGCGCTGCTGGAAGGCTTTGCCGCGCACGAATTCGCGCGGCTGGCCAGCGATGCCGACGTCGCGCGGCTGCGCAAGGCCGTCGATGCCCTGCACCGCCAGGCCAAGGGCAGCAACAAGTCGGCGCTGCTGGCCGCCAAGCGCGATTTCTACGACGTGCTGCTGTCGGGCTGTGACAACGACCTGATCAAGGACATGCTGCCGGGGCTGCTGTCGCGCATCAATCTGCTGCGCGCCACCTCGTTCGCGCGCCCCGACCGGCTGCCGGAAAGCATGGCCGAAATCGACGACATCTTCGAGCGCATCAAGGCGCGCGACCCACAAGGCGCCCAAGCGGCCGCACAGAGCCATATCGTGAACGCGGAACGCACCGCGCTCGACGTGCTCAGGCGCCAACAAGAGGAGGCATCCCCCCGTGAAGGCGACCGTGCAGGAACTGAGGGCCGTGGCGGCCCTGGCACAGCAGGATAGCGAATTCATCAGCGCAGCCAGGGGCCTGCCCTGCGCCATCTGGCTGCAAGTGGGTGCGGATCCGGAAGACCGGGTTTGCGCCTGGGCCGGCCAGCCCGCCGCCCCCTCGCAGTGCATCGTCATCAGCGCCTTGCCGGACACCTGGCACAAGCTGATGACCTCCACCCCTCCCCCCGGTTACCACTCCTACACCGCAGCCCATCGCTTTGCGCCGGGCCTGCGTGTCAAAGGCGACGCGCTGGCCATTGCGCAGGCGCTGCATCCCCTGGAACGGCTGTTTGAAATCCTGCGCGGGCAGATCGAGGACGTTGCGCCCGTCTTGCTGGACCGCGGCAGCATCACCGGCCATTACGCCACGCTGGACCTGGGCGACACCCGCACTTCCCTGTACGTCGAAACCAGCGGCCTGGCGGACGGCCCGCCGCTCTTGATGCTGCATACCGCCGGCGCCGATTCCCGCCAGTACCACGCACTGATGGCCGATGCCGAGCTGCGCGCCCAATGGCGAATGATGGCCTTCGACATGCCCGGCCACGGCCGCAGCATGCCCCTGCCCGGCCACGCCTGGACCGATACCGGGCTGACCCGCGACGCCTACCTGCACACCTGTCTGGCCGCGATCCGGCAACTGGCGGGCGCGCCCGTCGTCTTGCTTGGCTGCTCGATGGGCGCGGCGATGGCTTTGGTGATCGCCGCCCGCAGCCCGGCGGACGTGGCGGGCGTGGTGGCACTGGAAGCACCGGACAAGGCCGTGGGCCGCCGCACGCCCATGCTGTGCCACCCCCAGGTGAATCAGGCGGCGCACAACCCGGCCTATGTGCGCGGGCTGATGGGCCCCGCCGCCACCTTGCAAGCACGCCGCGAGGCGGCCTGGATCTATGCGCAAGGCGGCTACAACGTGTACGCCAACGACCTCTGGTTCTACAGCGAAGACTTCGACGCGTCCCAACACCTGGACGGGCTGGACACGCGCGCGTTCGGTGTATCGCTGCTGACGGGCGCGTACGACTATTCGGCCAGCCCGGAAGATTCGCGCCGCGTCGCCGCGCGGATCCCCGGGGCGCGCTTTACCGCCATGCCAGACCTGGGCCACTTCCCCATGGTGGAAAGCCCGCAGTGCCTGATGCGCTACCTGAAGCCCGAACTCGACCACATCCGCAACACCCGAGGAATCGTATGACGCTGCCTGAATACGAAGTCTATGCCTTGCGCTATGCCACTGTGGCGCGCCGCCGCGCGCAGAACTTCATCACGCCGCCCGATCCGCACGACGGCCCGATGCCGATGGATTATTTCGTCTGGGTCATACGCCGCGACCAGCGCGTATGGCTGGTCGACACCGGCTTCAACCAAGCCGCCGCCGACGCACGCGGCCGCGAATTCCTGCGCTGCCCGATCGATGCCTTGAAAAACTTGGGGCTGGCGCCCGAAGACATCCAGGACGTCATCGTCACGCACCTGCACTACGACCACGCCGGCAACCTGCGCAAATTGCCGCACGCCCGCCTGCATCTGCAAGAAAGCGAGCTGCACTACGCCTGCGGCTGCAATATGCGTTTCGACATGCTGCGCCACGCCTATGCGGTTGAAGACGTGCTTGATGTGGTGCGGGGCGTGTACGACAAGCGGGTGGACTTCTACCACGGCCACGATGAACTCGCCCCGGGCCTGCAACTGCTGCACATCGGCGGCCACACGCAGGGGCTGCAAGCGGTGCGGGTGCATACGGCGCGCGGCTGGATCGTGCTGGCCTCGGACGCCAGCCACTACTACGACAACATGGGTTTGGACACGCCGTTTCCCATCGTGCTGAACGTGGCCGACATGCTGGCCGGGTACGAGACCCTGCTACGCCACGCCGAGTCGCCGGACCACATTGTGCCGGGGCACGACCCGCTGGTCAGAAGCCGCTACCCAGGCGTCGTGCAGGGCGACACCGAAATCGTGGCGCTGCACCTGCCGTGCATCCATCCAGCCTGACGGTGATCCGCCGCGCCTTGCGCATTCAATAGCGCAGTTGCGCGTCGCGTCCGGCAGACGCCGCCTGCGCCAGCGCCCGCGTAATGATCCTGGTGGACACGTTGGCGAAGTAACGAGCGCCCAAGGCGCCGTACTTCGCTTCGTCCTCAGGCGTCAGCGCAATGATGCCGGGGCATTTCCCAGCGGATGCAATGGCCTTCAAGCCCTGTTCGATAGCCTGCTGCACGGGCGCGGCCGTCCAGTCGCTGCCGTGGCCCATCGCGTGGGCCAGGTCGTTCGGGCCGATAAAGACCGCGTCCACGCCCTCCACCGCCGCGATCTCCGCCGCCACCGCAATGGCTTCGGGGGTTTCGATCATGGCGATGAAGCCGATGCCGTCGTTGCTGCGCTGCGTGTGCCCCGCCCCGCCGAACGCGCCATAGCCGGCCGCGCGCGTGCTGAAGGCGCTGCCACGGCGGCCCAGCGGCGGGTAGTGCACCATGGCCGCCAGCCGCCGCGCCTGCTCGGCGCTTTCCACCATGGGCACCTGCACCGCGCTGGCCCCCATGTCCAGCACGCGTGGCAGATCGTGTTCAAAGCAGCGCACCACCGGCACGATGCCCGCCGCGCGGGCGGCGCGCAGCATGTGTTCGGTGGTGCCGAGATCAGCGCTACCGTGCTCGTTGTCCAGAATGATGAAATCGAAACCGGCGTACGCGCACATCTCCACGATGGCCGGGCTGGGCAGCCCGTTGAACAGGCCGCGCAAGGGCTTGCCGCTGCGCAGCATGTCCGGCAGGCGGCCGTCCAGGGGATGGTGGGAAGGGGTCATGGACATCTCCTATGGCTGGGAAAGGCGATCAGTCTGCCTGGATACCGGCGTCCTTGATGACCTTGCCCCATTTTTCGATTTCGCTGCGCTGGAATTGCGAAAACGCCGCCGAGCCGCGCCCGTCCGGCGCCACACCCAAGGTCAGCAGCTTGGCGCGCACCTCGGGCGTCTTCACGATGGCCGCGAGTTCGCGCGCCAGTCGGTCCACCACGGGCTTGGGCGTACCGGCGGGCGCGAAGACGCCTTGCCAGGACTGCATTTCAAAGCCGGGCAAACCCAGTTCCGCCAAGGGCTTCACGCCCGGCAGGTCGGCCAGCGGCGCGGCGGACGTCACGCCCAGCACCTTGACGCGCTTGGAATCGATCATCGGACGCGCGGCGGCCACGGTTTCAAAGACCATGTCGATCTGCCCGCCTATCAAATCCACCATGGATTGCGAGCCGCCCTTGTACACGATCTGCCGCAATTGCGTGCCGGAGATGGACTGGAACAGTTGGCCCGACAAGTGTTGCGAGGTGCCCGCGCCCGCCGTGCCATAGGTCAGCGTGTCCGGCTTGGCGCGCGCTGCGTCGATTACTTGCTGCACCGTGTTGAAGGGGCTGTCGGCACGCACCACCAGTGCATTGCTGACCATGCCAACCAAGGCAATCGGCGTGAAGTCCTTGACCGGGTCATAGCCCAGCTTCTTGATGAAGAACGGGTTCACGGCGTGCGTGGTGATGGTGCCGCCTTCGATCGTGTAGCCGTCGGGTTCGGCGCGCGCCGCCAATTGCGTGCCGACGATGCCGGAGACGCCCGGCTTGTTCTCGACGATGACGGATTGACCCAGCCGCGCGCTCAACTGCTCGGCGAGCAGGCGCGCCACGCCATCAGACACGCCCCCGGGCGAGAACGGCACGATGTATCGAATGTTCTTGGTGGGCCAGGCGGCGGCGTCGCCTTGGGCGTGGGCCAGGGTGGCGGTCAGGCCGAACGCCGCAACGGCGCTCAGGGTACGGATGAAAATGCTGCGCATGGGTGTGTCTCCTGCTGAGAGTGTTGAGCGCGTCTGTTGCGCGCTTTGCGTTGTTGCCGGTAAAAAAACAAAAGGAAATCAGGGTCCTGCCCGAACGGTGGCGCGTTCGATCAGGCTGCACGGCACGACGATGTCGCGCGGTCGTAGTTCGGCCTGCATCTGCTCACGCAGCAAGGCCACCGTGGCGTCCACCATGGGTTCGACCTGCTGGCGTATTGTCGTCAGGCGGTAGGCGCCCCATGCCGCTTGCGGCACATCGTCGAAGCCCACTACCGCCACGTCTTGCGGCACGCGCACGCCGAGTTCCTGGCGCAGCACATCCAAGGCCGCAATCGCCATGTGGTCGTTGCCGGCAAAGAGCGCGTCGGGTGCGTTGGACGCTTCGCCAGCAAATAGCCGGCGCACTGCCTCTTGCGCGCGGTCAAAGTCGTAATGGCCCACTTCGCGCCGATGCAGCGCGTGGCCCAGTTCGTGCAGGCCGTCGACAAAGCCGCGTTCGCGCTCGATGCTGGTCGATGAATCTTCCAGGCCCGCCAAGTAAGCAAAGCGCCGGTAGCCGCGTTCCACCAACAAGCGCGCCGCCATCTGGCCGCCCGCGTAGTTGTCCGACGTGACCGAGCTGCTGGCATGCCGCGCCAAGCCGCCCAGAATGGACACGCGGTTGAACTGCACCACCGGCACGCCGACCTCGGCACAACTGCGCGCCACATTCGATGACAGCATGGCGGACGCCATGACGATGCCGTCCACCTGGTATTGCAAAATTTCCGCCAGCACACCGTCGGCCGCCTCATCGACTTCCGCGATGAACATCAGCACGTGATAGCCCTCTTTCTGCAGCTTCTGCGACAGCTTTTCAATCACCAGCGGATAAAACTGGTTTTCCAGATAGCTCATCACCAGCGCCACGATACGGCTGCGCCGCGTGATCAGGCTGCGGGCCAGCGCGTTGGGCCGGTAACCCAGCTTCTGCGCCGCCGCCAGCACCTTGCGGCGCGTGGCTTCCGACACGCTGGCGCCCGGCGTGAAGGTGCGGCTGACGGCGGACTGGGACACCTCCGCCAGGTCCGCCACGTCTTGCGCGCGCGGCGCGGTCTTCATGCGGCTGTCCATCCCGCGTCCAGCATCAACGCGCTGCCCGTCATCAGGCTGGACGCGTCGCTGGCCAGGAACACGATGGCGCCCATCACTTCGTCCAAGCGGCCGACGCGGCCCAGCGCGTTGCGCGCACAGACCCAATCGCGAAAGCCCGGCTGCTCCAGCATGCCGGCCGTCATGGGGGTTTCGATGAAGGTCGGGCACACGGTATTCACGCGAATGCCCGCCCCGCCCACGTCCCAGGCCAACGCGCGCGTCATGCCTTCCAGCGCGTGCTTGCTGGCGCAGTACAAGGTGCGGCGGGGGCTGCCCACATGCCCCATCTGCGATGACACGTTGATGATCGACCCCGGCAGGCCATCCTTGAGCAGACGGCGCGCCACCGCACGGCTGGTGTAGAACGCTGCCTTGACGTTCAGGTCCAGCACCGCGTCGATGTCCTCGTCGGATTGCTCCACCAAGGGCTTGGGGCGATTCATGCCGGCGTTGTTCACCAGAATGTCGAAGGGGTCGACTTGCGCCACCGCATCGTCCACAGCGGCGGAGTCGGTCACGTCCAGCACCAGCGCGGCGCAGTCGATGCCTTCGGCGCGCAAGGCCTCACAGACTTGCAGCAATTCAGGTTCGCGGCGCGCCGCCACCGTCACGTGTGCACCGGCGCGGCCCAGCGCGGCGGCGGCAGCCAGGCCGATGCCACCGCTGCCGCCCGTCACCAGGGCACGGCGTCCGTCCAGACGGAAGTCGGGTCCTTTGGGCAGTGAAATCATGCTTGCGCCTCAACCGGCTGATACCAGGGCAGGTCGGGCCGGGCGCCATAGCGACGCACGCGGATGTTGGCCTGCTCGCCGTGGCCCGCGAAATTTTCCATATGGCACAGGCGCGAGCAGTATTCGCCCATCGTGGTGCTGGCCGCGTCGGTCAGCACGCGCTGGTAGGTGCAGGTCTTCAAGAACTTGCCCACCCACAAGCCGCCCGTATAGCGCGCGTTGCGGTTGGTCGGCAGCGTGTGGTTGGTGCCGATCACCTTGTCGCCAAAGCTGACGTTGGTACGCGGACCCAGGAACAGCGCGCCGTAGTTCGTCATGTTGTGCAGGAAGTAATCGGGGTCGCGGGTCATGACCTGAACATGCTCGAAAGCCAGCTCGTCGGCCACTTGCAGCATTTCCTCGATCGTGTCGCAGACGATGACTTCGCCACAATCCACCCAGGCCTGCGACGCGATGCCAGCGGTGGGCAGGATGGCCAATTGGCGTTCCACTTCGGCCAGGGTGTCCTGCGCCAGTTGTTCACTGTTGGTCAGCAGCACGGCGGGTGACGTGGGGCCGTGTTCGGCTTGCCCCAGCAGGTCCACCGCACACAATTCGCCGTCCACGCTGTCGTCAGCGATCACCAGCGTTTCGGTGGGGCCGGCGAACAGGTCGATCCCCACGCGCCCGTACAGTTGCCGCTTGGCTTCGGCCACGAACATATTGCCCGGCCCGACCAGCATGTCCACGGGCGCCACGCTGGGCGTGCCCACCGCCATGGCCACCACGGCCTGCACGCCACCGAGCACCAGGATTTCGTCGGCGCCGGCCATATCCATGGCGGTCACGATGGCCGGATGCGGCTTGCCTTGATACGGCGGCGCGGTGGACACAACGCGCTTCACGCCCGCCACCTTGGCGGTCAACACGCTCATGTGCGCCGAGGCCAAGAGCGGATATTTTCCGCCGGGGATATAGCAACCCACGGCATTCATCGGCACATGCTTGTGGCCCAGCACCACGCCGGGATACGTTTCCACTTCCACGTCGCGCATCGAATCGCGCTGGATCTGGGCAAAGTTGCGTACCTGGGTCTGAGCGAAAGCGATGTCTTCGATTTCGCGCGCCGACAACTGCTTGCGGGCGGCTTCGATGTCCGCGCGCGACAGACGGAAGTCCGCCGGGTCCCAGTTGTCGAACTTGCGGCTGTAGTCGCGCACGGCATCGTCGCCGCGCACCTCGATGTCGCGGATGATGCCTTCCACGGTGGCGCGCACCTTGGCGTCATCGTCGGTTTTTACGGCGGCGGTGCGGCCGCGCTTCAGATAGCGAATCATGGTTTTCTGGCCCTGCGATCGTGAGTGGTTCAACAAAGTGAGGCCACTTTCGAAGGCTTGCATACGTATGCAAATAGGGAAAAACCCTGACCCATTCGCGATCGGTGCGCCAGAGTTCAGCTAGGATATTGGCGTTGTCCAACCGCAGGAGTTTGCGATGCCCTCACTGAGACACGTCATCCTGGCCGCCGCCCTGGCCATGCCGCTCGCCGCGCACGCCGAAAGTGTCACCTTGCACGCCGCACGCGCCACCGCCAGCGCCGACCCGAACACCGGCGCGCGCGTGGTCGACGTGGAACTCAAGCCCGACAGCCGCAAGGCGCTGGCCGACTTCACCCGCGACCGCGTCGGCAAGCGCATTCAGCTGCGATCCAACGGCATCCTGCTGTCGTCGGCCACCTTGATGAGTCCGCTGGAAGGCGACAGCTTTCGCATCACGGCTGGCGAACACGGTTTTGCGGGCAAATCCGCTGAAGAGATAGCCCAAGGCATCATGAAAGACGGCGGCCTGACCGTGGACGACGAGAACACGGCCAAGTAGCGGCTGGCTGGCTTCACGCACCCAGCGCCGCGCACCACTGCCTAACTCGCGCGGGCCGGTTCAGCCCGCGATTTCAAACAGGCCGGCCGCGCCCATGCCGCCGCCCACGCACATCGTGACGACGGCATAGCGCACGCCGCGCCGCCGGCCCTCTATCAACGCATGCCCCGCCATCCGCGCGCCCGACATGCCGTAAGGATGGCCGATGGCGATAGCGCCGCCGTTGACGTTCAGGCGCTCGTCCGGAATGCCCAATTGATCGCGGCAAACCAGCACCTGGCAGGCGAAGGCTTCGTTCAGTTCCCACAAGCCGATGTCATCCACCGTCAAGCCGTGGCGCGCCAGCAAGCGCGGCACGGCATGCACCGGCCCGATGCCCATTTCTTCCGGACCGCATCCGGCAACGGCCATGCCCCGGTAATACCCCAGCGGCGTCAGCCCACGGCTACGCGCCTGCGCGGCTTCCATCAGCACGCAGGCCGACGCGCCGTCCGACAGCTGCGAGGAATTTCCCGCCGTGATGTGTTGCCCCACTTCCAGGCGCTGGCCGTTCTTGAACACGGGTTGCAGCGCGGCCAGGCTGTCCAGCGAGGTGTCGGGCCGGTTGCCTTCGTCGCGGGTCAGCGTCACGGTCTGCACGGAAGTCTCGCCGGTGGCGCGGTCCGTCACCTGCTTGATGGCGGCGAGCGGCACGATCTCTGCATCGAAGCGGCCAGCGGCCTGGGCGGCGGCGGTGCGTTGCTGCGAGCGCAGCGCGTAGGCGTCTTGCGCGGCGCGGGGAATGCCGTAGCGGCTAGCCACGATCTCGGCCGTTTCCAGCATGCTCATGAATATTTCCGGCTGCTCGCGCATCAAGGCGTCGTCGAACCAGCGGCTGCGGTTCATGCGGTCGTTCTGCACCAGGGATATGGATTCGAGGCCGCCCGCCACCACGATGTCCATGCCTTCCTGCGTGACCTGCCGCGCGGCCGTGGCGATGGCCATCAAGCCAGAGGCGCACTGGCGGTCCAGCGTCATGGCGGCCACCTGCACGGGCAGGCCCGCCCGCAGCGCTGCCTGGCGCGCCACGTTCATGTGGGTGGTGCCTTGCTGCAAGGCGGCGCCCAGGATCACGTCTTCCACTTCGCCGGGGTCGATGCCCGCGCGCGCCACCGCATGGGAAATTGCGTGGCCGCCCAGGGTGGGCGCGGTGGTGTCGTTGAACGCCCCGCGATAGGCCCGGCCGATGGGCGTGCGGGCGGTGGAAACGATGACGGCTTCTCTCATGGTGAATTCCTAAGACTACACAGGCCCGACCGCCTTAACGATCCTGGCGGCGCCACAGGGTATGGCTTTGTTCACGTGCGAATTGGGTGACGTAGTACGGTCCCAGGCCGCCCTTGCCGGTCATGCCCGAGCCCTTCCAACCGCAAAAGGTTTGTATGCCCGGCCAGGCGCCCGTGGTCGCGCCGCTGGCGCGGTTCACGTACAGCGCGCCGGCTTGGGCCTGGTTCAGGAACAGGTCGATCTCGTCTTGCTCTTGCGCATAGCAGCCGGCGGTCAGTCCGTAGTCGACCGCGTTGCCGTCATCAATGGCCGCTTGCAGATCATCGAACGGCAGCACCGAGACCAAGGGCAGGAACAGTTCCTTGCGATTCAAGCGATGGTCGGCGGGCAGGCCCGCGGCCACGGTGGGACGCACGTAATGGCCATAGGCCAGTTCGCCCGCGATCAGGCGCCGGCCGCCCGACACCAGCCGGCCGGCAAGGTCCACGTCTTCGCAGGCGGTGCGATAACGCCGCCACGCCGCTTCGTCGATCAGCGGCCCCATGAACACGTCGCGCTCACGCGGGTCGCCCACCACCACCGCCTCGGTAGCCGCGCACAGCCGATCCAGAAAGGCGTCGTGTACCGCCGCGTACGCGTAGACCTTCGACCCCGCCGAACACTTCTGCCCTTGCAGCCCGAAGGCGGAGCGCAGCACGCCTTGCACGGCCACGTCCAGGTCCGCACTGGCGGTAATGTAGGTGGGATTCTTGCCGCCCATTTCGGCGATGACGGGCCGCGCGTGGCGGCCCGCCGCCACCGCTTGCAACAGCTCCATGCCCACGTCCAGGCTGCCGGTGAAGGCGTAGCCGTCGACGCCCGCATGCTGCGCCAGCAGCGCGCCCGTCTTGGCGCCACCGTACACGCCGTTCACGCAGCCTGACGGCAGGCCCGCGGCGTCGCAGGCGCCCAGCAGCAGCGCCCCCGTCAAGGCGGCGCGGGGCGACGGCTTATAGACCACGGCGTTGCCCGCCAAGAGGGCGGCGCACATCATGTTCACCGACAAGGCCAGCGGAAAATTGAAGGGCGCGATCACCGCGAAGACGCCATACGGACGCAACACGTCGTGCGTGCTTTCGTTGTCGAAGGCACGCGCCAGCGGTTGCCGATAGCCGTCGCTGCGTTCGGCCTGATCGCAGTAGTAACGGATCAGGTCCACCGCTTCCTCAGCCTCGCCCAGCGCCTCCAGGCGTGACTTGCCGATCTCGATCATCGTGGCCATGGCGAAGTCGTACTTGCGTTCGGACAGCACCATCGCCAAACGCCGCAGCACCGCGATGCGCGCCGCCCAGCCTTGCGCGGCCCACGCCGGCTGCGCATGCCTGGCGCAGGCGATGGCGCGGTCCACGGTATCGGCGTCCGCACAAGGAAAGCGGCCAATCAACAACCAATGGTCGATCGGCGAATACGACGCTTGCAGCGCTTCGCCCGCCACCGCCTTGCCACCGAAGCGATGGCGATGGTCGTGGCCCAGCATGCGCGATTCGAAATCGGGCAGCCGTTGGTCCAGCAGGTCGTGCACCGCTGAGAAATCGGTGTGCAGGTTCGAGTACGTGACGCGAGGCAGGGTGGGGTCGATCACTGTGGCTCCCGGAGCAGCGTTCGGGTGGGCGTGGCCGGCCAGGTGCGGCCGGCCAGGCGCGGCCGGCTTGGCGCGGACGGCCAACGGGCTCAGGCCGCCGCGCGCAACAAGGGTTCCAGCGCGTGGCGCAAGGCGGTGGGCAGTTCGACGGGCTTGCTGGATTCACGGTCTACGTAGGCGTGCGTGTAGCTGCCCTGCGCCGCCGCCGTCTCGTCGTCTCCGCGAAACAAGGCGAACTCATAGGTGACGCTGCTGCGGCCCAAGCGCCCGACGCGCAAGCCCAGCACCACGCGCTCGGGGAACGTGACCGGGCGAAAGTACGAGGTCTGGCTGTGCACCACCAGGCCGATCACGGCACTGGCGCGCAGGTCCAGCACGCCCAGCTCGATCAGCGTCTGGTTGACGGCCGTGTCGAAATATTCGTTGTAGACCACGTTGTTCATGTGGCCGTAGACGTCGGTGTCGCGCAGCCGCGTGGTCATCGGCATCAGGCGCGGGTAGTCGGCGCGCGCGTGCGGGGCGGCGCGGCGCGGTTGCGCTTGTTCCGTGTTGGCGTTCATGCGGCCTCCTGTGCGCGCTTCAAAATGCGGGCAACGTGCGCCAGCCCCTCGGGCGGTTCGATCATCGAGTCCAGGCTGGCGATGGCATCGAAGTGCGCGGCGATGCTTTCCGGCGTGCGCTCGCTTTCCGGGAAATACACGCCCGCGCTTTCCACGATGGCCAGGCGCGCGTACGTGCCGGCGCCGGCCAGCAAGGCCGTGCGGCTGGGCGCGCCCTCGGCCACCAGGAACAAGGCCGCGGGCGTGACATAGGCGGGGTCCAAGGCACGCAACGCGTCGGCATCGAACATCGCGGCCGTCATGCGGGTGGCGGCGGTGGGCACCAGCGCATTCACGTGGATGCCGTGCTTCTGCCCTTCCAGGTGCAGCACGTTCATCAGGCCGACCACGCCTGCCTTCGCGGCGCCATAGTTCGATTGGCCGAAGTTTCCATACATGCCCGACGTGGACGTGGTCATCAGGATGCGGCCGTAGCGTTGCTCGCGCATGATGGGCCACACGGCGCGCGCGCAATTGGCCGAGCCCAGCAGGTGTACATCGATGACGGCGTTGAAGTCGTCGGCGCTCATCTTGGCAAAGGTCTTGTCGCGCAGGATGCCGGCGTTGTTGATCAGGATGTCGACGCGGCCCCAGGCGTCGATGGCGCGCGCCACCATGGCGTTCACGGCCGAGGTGTCGCAGACGTTGCCGTCGTCGGCAATGGCCTGGCCGCCCGCCGCGCGGATCTCGTCGACCACGGTTTGCGCCGCGCCGCCAAAATCATTCACGACCACGCGGCAACCGCGCGCGGCCAGTTGCAGGGCGTGGCTGCGGCCCAGGCCTTGGCCGGCGCCGGTCACGATGGCAACACGTTCATCGAAGCGTAGAGTCATGGCGGTCATCCTTGAAGCACGGTCATGGTGATCCAGTCGGCCACCAAGGCGGGGCGCGTGGCGCCCTCGATCTCGACGGTGACGGCATAGCGGGTGGTGAATTCGCGTTCGTTGCGGGACGTGAATTCGCTAAGAACAAAGCGGCCCCGCACGCGCGCGCCCACCGGCACCGGGGTCAGAAAGCGGACTTTGTCGAAACCGTAGTTGATGCCGATGGCCCCTTCAAACGCGGGCAACACCTGCAGGCTGAACGCGGTCAGCAACGACAAAGACAGGAAGCCGTGCGCGATCGGCCCGCCAAACGCGCTTTCACGCGCGGCGCGCGCCGGGTCCACATGAATGAACTGATGGTCGCCAGTGGCGTCGGCAAACAGGTCCACCTGCGCCTGCGTGATGGTGAGCCAGTCCGACACGCCGATTTCTTGCGATACCCGGGCGGCCAGGGTTTGCGGATGGGTCAGGGGCGGGGCAAGGTCTGTGGTCATGGAGGGCCGTTGCGTGATCGGGTCTGCGTGTAGGGGGCAGCGTGTAGGGGTCTGATCGCTCAGTTAAGCGCTAAAACATACCGAGTAGTATAAACTTCGATTTTGCGATTTGCATAGCATGCTGAAGACGGGCGCGCATGCGTCGCAAACGTGCCCCAGCACCCGGCGGGGCGATGGGCTATTGGCTAAACTGGCGCTTTGCCGTGACGCATGGATGGAGAAAGACGCAATGAATGGGGAACCTACGGTGACGGCTGCACGCGATGACGGCATGGGCAATATTGCACTGCTGACCGCGGCGGCCGAGTGCTTCATGGAGCAGGGGTTCCACGCCTCCAGCATCGACGACGTGGCGCGCCGGCTGGGCGCCACCAAGGGCCGCGTCTACCACTACTACCGATCAAAGACCGACCTGTTCTTCGACGTGCACCGCGAAGGCATGCGGCGCAACTTCGAAGCCGTGCGCCCGGTCATGAAGGAACCCGGCACCGCCGCCCATCGGCTGGCGCTGATGCTCAAGCACCACGCGCTGTCCATGATGGAGAACCTGGCGTTCGAAACGGTGGTGGTGCAAGGCGTGCACATGCATCGCCTGGGCGCGACCACCCCCGCGCAGCGCCAGACGCTGGCCGACCTGATGACCATCCGCGATGATTTCGAAGCGCTGTTCAAGCGCGTGGCCTACGAAGGCGTGGAAGACGGCTCGCTGGCCATCGACGACGTATCGGTAGCCATCAAGTCAGCGTTGGGCGCCATCAACTGGCTGGCGGTCTGGTATCGCCCGCGCCTGGGCGAAACCCGCGACGACCGCGAAATCCTGGCCAACAAAATCGTCCACACCATCATCGCCGGCCTGGGCACCCGCCCCTGACGGCAACACACCCATCGCGCGCAGCCCATCACCCCACCCTCACCCCAACCTTTCCCTCCGCAACCGCACCCCCGCCCGCTCCCGATCCCACGTCCCATCCGCCAAGCCCTCGCTGCGCAACACATGCTTTTGCAGCTTGCCGCTGGCCGTCTTCGGCAATTCCTCCACCACCCTGACATACCTCGGCACCATGTAATGCGGCACCCGCTCGGCCAGCCAGGCAACCAACTCGGCCGGCTCCACCTGCCCGCCCTCAACCGCCGTCACCACCGCCAGCACATCATCCTCACCGTGCTCGCTGGGCACCGCCACGGCCACCGCTTCCCGCACCGCCGGATACGCGCAAATCTCCCCCTCAAGCTCGAACGACGAGATGTTCTCGCCGCGCCGACGGATCACGTCCTTCAAACGATCAACAAAGAAAAACGTGCCATCCGCCTCGCGCCGAAACGCATCCCCTGTGTGGAACCAGCCGTTGCGCATGGACGCGGCGGTGGCTTCGGCGTTGCGGTAATAGCCTGAAAACAGCGCCCAGGGGCGATGCGAACGGATCAGCAATTCGCCCACCTGGCCGTCCGGCAACGCGCGGTCTTGCGCATCACCCACGCGCAACTCGAACCAGGGCCTGGGCTTGCCGCAGTGCCCGGCTTCGGTCAGACCCGGCCCCGCGCTTAGCGGGCTGGCGATTTCGGTCATGTTGTAGACCGTGTACAGGTCCACCCCAAAGCGCGCCTGAAACGCGGGCGCGTCTTCGCCAAACGGCACGATGAAGGCACGGCGCAGGGTGTGTTCGCGATCGCGCGGCGATGGCGGCTGCTTGAGCAGGAAGTTGGCCATCACGCCCAGCAGCAGCACGACCGTGCTTTGGGTGTCGCGGATGGCGTCCCAGAATTCGGCGGTGCGGAACTCCGGCACCATGGCGATGGACCCGCCATAAGCCAGCATGGCGTACACGTACAGGGTGCTGCCGCAATGGAAGATGGGGCCCGCGATCATGCAGCGGTCTTCCGGCGTGATGCAGTCGAAGGCGTCCGGCCCCATCGTGTAGAGCTGCACATAGGACGTCACCACGCCCTTGGACAGCCCAGTGGTGCCGGACGTGTACATGATGGACTGCGTATCCCAGGGTTCGATGGGCGACTCGGTGGCCAGCAGATCCGGCGCGGGGTCGCCCGCTTCATCCGCGAGCGGCGCAAACGACACGCCGGCCGGCGGCTCGGACGGCCTGGACGACGTACCGCCATCGCCTTCGCCCGTGAGCAGCACCTGGCGCAGCGCCCCGGGCGGCAGTTCCTGCAAGCGCCCCACCAGCGCCCGGTGCGCCAGCATCAGCGAGGCTTGCGCGTTTTCCAGCACATGGGCCAGCGGGCGGCCGCGCAGCGCGGTGTTCAGCGGCACGTACACCGCGCCCAGATAGTTGATGGCGAACCAGCTGACCAGCAGCTCCGGCCCATTGCCCATCCAGCACAGCACGCGGTCGCCCTGCTTCACGCCGGCACGCCGCAGCGTCGCGGCCCGGCGGCGCACCTGCGCCAGCGTCTGGGCATAAGTCCAGCCAGGGCCCTGGTGAAACTGGACGAAGATTCTGTCCGGTATCTTTTTTGCTTGCGCTTCCAGCAGATAGCGCAGCACGCACGCTTGGCGTTCGGGAACGGCCGCTGCAGCCTCGTCGTTCATCAACAGTCTCCTCGTCTTGGTTTTTGCCTTATTTTTCATGACTTCCTGACGGCTATCCAGCATTGATGGATACGGACTTACCCGCACCCCGCGTGGGGAAGCATCCGGGAAGCCTTGCGGCTTTCAACATACTTGGTAGTATATCGATCAAATTCTTCAAAACAAGCGCGGAAAATCCCATGAGCATGGTTTCAATCGAACGTGACGATGGCGTGGCCGTGGTGCGTTACGACCGGGGCGGCAAGGCCAATGCATTGAACCTGGCGGCAATGGACGCATTGATCGATGCCGCCAGCGAGCTTGCGCGCGACGAGCACATCCGCGCCGTGGTGCTGACCGGCACGCCGGCCGTCTTCAGCGCCGGCATCGACCTGAAAGACCCTGCCCTGTGGACCCACGACGATCCCTTGTCCACGCAGCGCGCACTGGCGCGCGGCGAAGCACTGTGCCGCGCGTGGGCCGAACTGCCGCAAGCCACTCTTGCCGCCATTGAAGGCCCGGCCGTCGGCGGCGGCGCGGTGCTGGCGCTGGCGTGCGACTGGCGCGTGTTTTCCAATACCGCCTTTGTGCGCCTGCCCGAAGTGCGGCTGGGTCTGCCGCTGGCCTGGGGCGGCCTGCCCCGGCTGGCCAGCCTGGTCGGCCCCGCGCGCGCCAAGCGGGCGCTCTTCACCGACCTGCAACTGGACGCCGATACCGCCCACGCCTGGGGCCTGGCGGATTCGGTGGCTGCCGCGGGCGATGCCCTGCACGCCGCCATGGCCTTGGCACGCGACGCCGCCGCCTGCCCGCCGCTGGCGCTGCGCCTGAGCAAACGCGCCATCGACGCCCAATTCGACGCGAGCCGCCTGGCGCACGCGCAGACCGATCAGTTTCTGTTGTGCCATCTGCTGTCCCAACCCATCGCCGTATCGCCACCGCCGCAAAGATCCGCGTAAACAGCGGACGCCCACCTGGAGGAAAGACATGAACCATTACCTACGCGCCCTGCTCATTGCCGGGGCATTCACCGTGCCGACCGCGCACGCGCAGTCCGACAAGCCCATCCGCATCGGCGTCCTGACCGATCTGTCCGCCATGAACGCCGACCTGTCCGGGCAAGGCTCGGTGGAAGCCGCCCGCATGGCCGTGGAAGACTTCGGTCCGACGGTGCTGGGCCGCAAGATTGAAGTCATTGCCGGCGACCACCAAAACAAGGCGGACGTGGGTTCGGCCACCGCGCGTCGCTGGATCGATCAGGAAAACGTGAAGGCCATCGTCGACGTGCCCACCTCGTCCGTGGCGCTGGCGGTGCAGGAAATCACGCGCACCGCCAACATCGCGTTCCTGGCGTCAACGGCCGGCAGCTCGGACCTGACCGGCAAGGCCTGCTCGCCCTCTACCGCGCAATGGACCTACGACACCTATGCGCTGGCCAACGGCACGGGCCGCGCGCTGACCGAGTCCGGCATGAAGAAGTGGTACTTCCTGACCGCCGACTACGCCTTCGGCCACGCCTTGCAGGCCGATACCGAAAACGCCGTCAAAAAAGCGGGCGGCCAGACCTTGGGCTCGGTCAAGCATCCGCGCGCGTCGAACGACTTTTCGTCATTCCTCTTGCAAGCCCAGGCGTCCAAGGCCGAGATCGTGGCGCTGGCCAATTCGTCGGGCGACACCACCATGGCGATCAAGCAGGCCAATGAATTCGGCCTGATCCAGGGTGGGCAAAAACTGGCCGGGTTGCTCATGTTCATTACCGACGTGGACGGCGTGGGGCTGGAACAGGCGCAAGGCCTGGTGTTGACCAGCGGGTTCTATTGGGACATGGACGAGCGCACGCGCGCGTGGTCCAAGCGCTACGCCGAACGGATGAAGGGACGCGTGCCGACGATGGCGCAGGCAGGCGTCTATTCCGCCGTGCTGACCTTTCTGAACGGCGTGAAGGAAAGCGGCAAGCTGGAAGGCGACGCGGTGATGAAGCAGATTCGCGGCATGAAGATCGACGACATGTTCGCGCGCAATGCCTATCTGCGCGAAGACGGCCGCCTGGTGCACGACATGTACCTGGTCGAAGTGAAGAAGCCGTCGGAATCCAAGGCGCGCTGGGACTACTTCAAGATCCTGCGCACCATTCCCGGTGACAACGCCTTCCGTCCGCTGGACCAGGGCGGGTGCCCCTTGGTGGCGTCAAAGTCCGTGGCTTCGAAACCCGTGGCTTCCGCATCCGCCCCCACCGCATCCAAATAGTTTTGCTTGCTTGCGTTTGGCCGGCCCCGTGCAAACGGCGCCGGCCTTTTTTCGCGCGCGGACACGCCGCCTTTGCTTTCAGCCTGGTGTCATTAACCTTTCATTTGCGGCTTCTAGTATTGCTCGTCCCATTCAGGCACAGCCCCCATCGCCAGGAATCAACATGAGCAAATCCATCTCTGACAAGATCGTCCGCAACCCCAGCCAGAGCACCCCTTTCAGCGAGATCCTGCAAAAGAACCTGTCGCGCCGCATGGTGATGCGCGGTGGTCTTGCCGCCGCCTTCGCGACGATGACCAGCCTTGGCCTGGCCGGCTGTAACAGCAGCGACGATGATGATGACGACAACGCCGGCGGTGCACCGACCCCGACGCCTGAAGTCCCGCCGCTCAAGCTCGGTTTCGACTCGCTGTCCACGTCGATGACGGATGCTTGCGTCGTGCCGCCAGGCTATGTCGCCCATGTGTTCGCGCCCTGGGGCACGCCGCTGAACGACAACGCGCAGCCCTGGGACCAGAACGGCAACAACACGTCCAACGATCTGCTCAACTCCATGGGCATGCATCACGACGGCATGCACTTCTTCCCCATCGAAGGCAGCTCCACCGAAGGTCTGCTCGCGGTCAACCACGAATACATCGACCAGGCCGCCCTGCATCCCGCCGGCCCGACCACGGTTGCCGGCAAGCGCCCCGCGGAAGAAGTGCGCAAGGAAATCAACGCGCACGGCGTGGCCATTGTGCATGTGCGCCGTGAAAACGGCCGCTGGAACATCGTCAACAACTCGCGCTACAACCGCCGCTTCACGTCGGCCACCGCGATGAAGCTGGCCGGCCCCATCGGCGGCACGGATTGGGTCAAGACGCCGTTCTCGCCCAACGGCATGCAAGTGCGCGGCACCAACAACAACTGCGGCAACGGCTACACGCCGTGGGGCACCTACATCACCGCCGAAGAAAACTGGGCGGCCTGCTTCGTGAACACCGGCGTGCGCCCCGCGCACCAGGTTCGCGTTGGCGTATCCGCCGGCCCGGCCGCCCGCTACCAGTGGGAAACCGCCGCGGGCGACCCCACCGAAGTGCTGGGCGAATTCGCGCGTTTCAACGTCACGGAAACGGGCATCGACGCCACGCAGGATTGGCGCAACGAAGTCAACGGCTTCGGCTACCTGGTTGAGATCGACCCCTACGACCCCGCCAGCATCGCCACCAAGCGCACCGCCATGGGCCGCTTCGCGCACGAAGGCTGCGCCTACAGCAAGCCCGAAGCCGGCAAGCCGCTGGCCTTCTACAGCGGCGACGATTCGCGCTTTGAATACATCTACCGCTTCGTGTCCGAAGCGGTGTGGGATCCGAAGGACGCCGAGCGCACCGACCGCCTGGCCGTGGGCGCCAAATATCTGGACAAGGGCACGCTGTACGTGGCCCGCTTCGACGCCGACGGCACGGGCGAATGGCTGCCCTTGGTGGGCACCACCGTGGGCACCGGCGGCCTCACGCTGGCCGACGAATTCGGCAGCCTGGACGCCATCCTCATCAACACCCGCGGCGCGGCCGACTTCGTGGGCGCCACCCCGATGGACCGCCCGGAGTGGACCGCCACGCACCCCACCAACGGCGACATCTACCTGACGCTGACGAACAACACCAGCCGCAACGCCGGCACCGGCACCAACCCGCCCAACCCGCGCCTGAACAACGTCAACGGCCACATCATCCGCTGGCACGATGAAGCCGACTCGACCAAGTTCGAGTGGGATATTTTCGTGTTCGGTTCGGATGCCGGCGCCGACGCCGACACCAACCGTTCGGGCCTGACCGCGCTGAACCAACTGGCCAGCCCCGATGGCATTGCCTTCGACAGCCGCGGCATCCTGTGGATTCAGACCGACAACGGCATCGACGGCGGCCGCAACAACGACGTGGCGCGCGCCACCAACGACCAGATGCTGGCCGTCATCCCGGGCGCGCTTGCCGACAGCACCGGCACGGGCCCGGCCATCAACGCGTCCAACCAGTCCGAACTGCGCCGCTTCTTCGTCGGCCCCAACGAAGCCGAAATCACCGGCTTCGCGTTCACGCCGGACTACACCACCATCTTCCTGAACGTCCAGCATCCGGCCAACTGGCCGGCCTACGGCACGGATGATGCGACGATTGCCCCCAGCGGCACCGTGCGCCCGCGCGCATCGACGGTGGTGATCCAACGCACCGACGGCGGACAGATCGGGGTGTGATTGACAAGGCGCCGCCCTTCACGGGACGGCGCTGTTGCCGTGCAAACCGACGGGCTGACCGGGCAATGTTGCCTGGTCAGCCCGAATGCATTTTGAGGGCATGCGCCTCACGCTGCATGTCCATGGCCGTGCCGGTGCTCAACCGGCCAGCGGCCACATCCCTTCCGATTGCAGCAGACGGCCCATGGCGTTTTCCAGAATGCCGCGCGCCTGGCCCGCGGCTTGCTCCAGCGCCAGATGCAATTGCGCGTCGGCGTCATTGCGTGAGGCGCACTGGGCGCTGTAACGCTCGAAGCTGCCCACCATCATGAGCAGCTCGGCAAGATGTCTGGGGCACTCACACGCGATGGGGTTGCGCAGGGCCATGATCTTGGCCAGGGCCTCTTCGTTGAACGTGATGGCCGCAGCGGGGGCAAGCGCGGCAAGGTTCGTCCCGGCGACCGCCGAGCGGCACAGCGGCGCGAGCTCCGTCAGTTGAGCCGGAACGCGCGCCACCAGGCAGCCTTGCGCGCGCAGGGTGCGTATGGTGCTGCTGGCGCAAAAACGGTAGAGCACGACCACGGCGCCGGTCTCGGTCGCGTCGCGCGCGCGCTGGATGGGTGCAAGCGCATCGGCATCCAGCTCCGAGATTTCAATGATGAGCACGTCGGCATGACGCGGCAGCGAGCCGGCGTCTTCCAGGTGTGCGCGGGCGCCGATCACATGCACGTCGGGCCCTGCCATAAAGCCCGTGAACCCATCCTGGCCCGTGGACCCACCGTGACCCGTGCCCCCGGCCAAGAGGCGAGGGGCAAGGGTCGGGCCGAGCGCCACGGCACGCAAGGGCGGCCCGGCCATGCTGGGCTGTGCACCCAGCATGGTTTGCAACTGCTCCAGCGGCAGCATCGCAAGGGTGCCGATGGCATGCCCCTGATCCACAAGCTGTTTCAACAGGCTGAGGCGTCGGACTTGCTCAGCCGAGTACAGCCGCTGACCGCGCGGCGAGCGTGCCGGCGAGGACAACTGGTAGCGCCGTTCCCAGACGCGCAGGGTTTCAACAGGCAGACCTGCCAGCTTGGCGGCAACCCCCGTGCGGTAGGTGGCGCTTGATCCGGCGTCGTCGAGGTCGATATGGGCAATGGATGACATTTTTGACCCGCTTATGAACCGATAAAGAGTGGATTTTATAGGTTCAAAGTATGGACGAAGTGAAAGATGCCGCCTACTCTACCCTCACGCATCGCGTTTTCCAAGTTGCGACGCAATGTTGAGAGCCCGCCATGACGCGGGCGCCAACCCCTCACCTCTGGAGCACACCATGAAGCGATTTCTGATTGGAACGACGATAGCCCTGGCTTGCGGCTGGGCCAATGCCGCCGACATCGTGGACACAGCCAAATCGGCGGGCGATTTCAAGACGTTGACCACCGCGGTACAGGCCGCCGGCCTGACCGACACGCTGAAGGGACCGGGTCCCTACACTGTCTTTGCCCCCACTGACGCCGCGTTTGCCAAGGTGCCGAAGGACAAGCTGGACGCGCTGCTGAAGGACAAGGCCGCGCTGACCAAGGTGCTGACGTATCACGTGGTGCCTGGCAAGGTCATGGCCAAGGACGTCAAGGCGGGCACGGTCAAGACCGTTGAGGGCAGCCCCATCACCGTGACCGTCGCCGACGGCAAGGTGAAGGTGAATGGCGCCAACGTGGTCAAGACGGATATTGCCGCCGACAACGGCGTCATCCACGTCATCGACACGGTTCTGATGCCGATGTAATCCGGGACAGCTGCGGGTCACCCCCGCAGCCATCTCGCCGCAATCGGGGCGCCGAGAAGCAACCATACCTCTAGTTTTGACCTGTACGGATATTCCGGGGGCACGTCATTATCGGACGCGGACCTGACGTCCACGGCACGGCTCAAACGCCACGACTTCTTGAGGAGCGGGCCGCCTAGGAAACCTGGGGCAATCCAGTGCGGTCGGCCGGCGCCGTTTGCACTTCATGCGAAATCGATAGCTGGTTTCGCCCATTTCGCTTGGCCTCGTAAAGCGCGGCGTCTGCCCGCGCGATGAGCGCATCGGGCGTCTCACCCGGCGCAAACTGTGCAACGCCAAGCGATAAGGTAAGCGAACCAATTTCCGCGTCGTCATGCGCATGCACGCTGTTGCGGATACGCTCGGCGAGGTGGGTCGCGTCACCAAGCCCGCAATCCGCGAGCACAATGACGAATTCTTCACCTCCCCACCGAATCACCGCGTCCTGGCCGCGCACCGCTCGCTGCAGGATTCCGGCGATATCGACAAGAACGCGATCCCCGGCGAGGTGCCCAAAGTCGTCGTTAATCCGCTTGAAGTGGTCGATATCCGCAATGATCAAGCTAAGTGGATCACCGTCCGCCTGGGCTCTCAAGAACGCGTCGCGCAGCGCTTTTTCTCCGTGATGACGGTTGTAAAGACCCGTGAGCTTGTCTTTCGTGGCGGCGCGCCATAGCGCCTGTTCCCGTTTCACTTGTCGCGACACGTCTTTGCTGACACCGATATGGTGGGTCGCCCGCCCATGATCATCGAATATGGTCGAGATGGTCTGCTCAACGTGAAAGAGCGACCCGTCACGTCTGCGATTGACGAACGTGGCGCGGAAATCCTGCCCGCGTGAAAGAGCGCGGTACATGGCCGCATAGAAAGCGTCATCGTGCTTGCCGGATTTGAGTATTGCCGCCGTTTTGTATTTGATTTCAGTCAGTGGATAACCCGTGGCATTTTCAAACGCCGCGTTCACGAAGATGATCCGTGCCCGGGCGTCCGTCAGCATGACCAGATCGCTTGTTGCGTCGAGGGCGCGTGCCAGCAGACGGTTGGTACGCTCTACGCGCACCAATTCGGAAATATCCTCCTGCACCGAGACAAAAGACGTGACCACCCCGCTTGCGTCGTGAAGTGGCGAAATATTCCAGCGGACGATGTAATCGGAACCGTCCTTGCGATAGTTTGTCGCAACACCCTCAAAACATCGCCCTTCTTTCAAACAGCAGCGCAGGTCCTCGATGACGTTCGGGTCTGTGGCCGGCCCTTGAAGAATGCTGAGAGATCGCCCGCGCAACTCGTCCAGGGAATAGCCAGTCATGGCAACGAACGCTGGATTGGCGAACTGAACTCGACATCCCACAGAGAGGTCCGCATCGGTGATGACCAGTGCGTTCCACGTCTGCATGAATGCCGCTTCAAATATTCTCTGTTGCGGCGTGCTCATGCGTCTTCCGCTACCCCACCGGGGTGGCCGCGGCGGTGATCAGCTTGCATTGGATATCGACGGCATTGCCTTGAATGCAGGCTTCGCGAACAAATAGCCTTGCATGAGGGCGATGCCCTGCGACGCGAGAAAGTCGCGCTCGCCCGTGGTTTCGACCCCTTCGGCAATGACGCGAATTCCCAAGTCTGTACAGATCGCGTGTACGCCGGCGATGATGCGCTGCCGCGCGGTATCAGCGTCAACACCTCGCACGAGCGCCATGTCGAGCTTGATGAGGTCGGGCTGAAAGTCCGCCAGAAGCGTCAAACCCGAGTAGCCCGCGCCAAAGTCATCGATTGCAGTCTGAAAGCCGTACGACTTGTAGGCCTGGAAGATCTTCAACAGATGATCACGGTCGGTGATGCTCTCACCCTCTATGGTTTCGAAAATGATCCGATTCACCGGAAAGCCGTACTGCTCTGCGGCCTCAAAGGTCGTGCGTATGCACGCGGCGGGCTGATAGACGGCGTTCGGCATGAAGTTGATGGACAGGAAGCGGTCCATCCCCATCTGGGCAGCCAGCTCAATCGCCGTCGTGCGGCAACGCTGATCAAAATGATAGCGGTTGGCATCGTTCACTTGCGACAACACGGATGCTGCCGGTTCACCGTGTGGCCCGCGCACCAGCGCTTCGTAGGCATAGGCCTCGCCGGATGTCAGATCGACGATCGGCTGAAACGCAAACGCCATTTCAATCGAGGTGGTATCACCAGATTTGCAACCGTGACACGCGCCGTCTGATACGGCTGGCTTGGCGGAGCCGTGGATTGGAATCATGTTCGCAAGCGGGAAGGAAAATTTGATGGGCAGACAGGCGCCTGAGCCCTGAACCGCATGCCGCGCAGCTGCCGCCGAGTCTAAGCTGTAGCGACTTTAACAGATGCGCGAATGACCCCGCGCGGCATGGCCTGGGGTGCCGCGATCGTCATGACCTTCATCCTGGGGCTTCGAGACCAATCCCGTGCTCGGGTTTGCGCGCCTTAGTGCCCCAACGACTTGGCGTCGGCGCCCGCTTTTTCGTGAATCGCAAATCGGCCAATCATGGTGGCGCTGGCGGCGTTCAGCCCGACGACATCCACGGTCTTGGCTGCGCGACGCAGCTTGATCACGACCTTGTCCAAGGCGCCAACGGCGGAGATGTCCCAGAAGTGCGCGGCGGACACATCCAGCACGACGTAATCCACGACCTCTTTGAAATCGATGGCTTCGGCAAAGCGTTCGGTGGAGGCGAAAAACACCTGGCCCGCGTAGTAATAGGTGCGCGTGCGTCCGTCCTCCGACAAGGCGGAAGTCACCGCGAAAAGCCGCTTGACCTTGCCAGCGAAGAACACACCGCTGAGCAACACACCGACCAACACGCCCCGGGCAAGATCGTGCGTCCAGACCACCACCACAACGGTCGCCACCATCACCACCGACGACTGCCAGGGGTGCGTACGCAGGTTGCGGATAGACCCCCAACTGAACGTGCCGATGGACACCATGATCATGACCGCCACCAATGCCGGCATCGGAATCCTGGCCACCAAGGGCCCCAGCACGACGATCAGGAACAGCAGGAAGGAACCGGCAACGAAAGTGGACAGCCGGGTCGAACCGCCGGACTTCACGTTGATGACGGATTGGCCGATCATGGCGCAACCGCCCATGCCACCGAAGAAACCCGTCACGAAATTCGCGATGCCCTGGCCCTTGCATTCGCGCCGCTTATCGCTGGGCGTGTCGGTCAGGTCATCCACGATCTGCGCGGTCATCATTGATTCCAGCAGGCCCACCGCCGCCATGGTCAGCGAATACGGAAGAATGATCTGCAAGGTCTCGAAGGTGAAGGGCACGTTCGGAATCAGGAACGAGGGCAGGGACGAAGGCAGCTTGCCCATATCGCCCACCGTGTTGACGGGCAGGCCCCAATAAATCGAGATGATCGTCAGCACGATGATCGCGATCAAGGGGGACGGCACGGCCCGGGTCAGGCGAGGAAACAGATAGATGATCGCCAGGCCGCCCGCCACCATCACGTAGGTGATCCAGGTGACGTTGATCAACTGCGGCAGTTGGGCAATGAAAATCAGGATCGCCAGCGCATTCACGAACCCGGTGACGACCGAGCGCGACACGTATTGCATCAGCAGATCCAGCCGAAGAAAGCCGGCGATGACCTGGAAGACGCCCATCAGGATGGTGGCGGCGAACAGGTATTCAACACCATGCTGCTTGACCAAGGGCACCACCAGCACGGCAATGGCGGCCGTGGCCGCCGAGATCATGCCGGGCCGGCCGCCGACCAACGAGATGATCACGGCAATGGAGAACGAGGCGTAGAGTCCCAGCCTGGGGTCCACGCCGGCGATGATGGAAAAGCCGATGGCTTCAGGGATCAGCGCAAGGGCGACGACGATGCCCGCAAGAATGTCGTTGCGAGGATTGGCCATCCATTCGCGACGAAAAGAGGAAAGAAAAGACATTGTTTGGCTAACCTGACGTTAGCAAGCGATGCCTCACACCGAGGGTGATTTGGAGTTGGTCCCGGAGCGAGCCGTTATTCGCTTGGAGTTGTCCGAGGGATAGGCGCCCGGCCGAGCCACCCGGCGAAGCCGAGTCCACTAGTATCGCTATCGAAGCGATGCGCATCCATTGCAGATGCCGCGAGGCCGGATTTTACACGGATTGCCGGGCAGGTTCATTTCCGGAGCACGCGCCCGCCCCCGCCCCATGGGGCGCGATGAACCAAAAAAAAGGCGGCCCGCTAGGCCGCCTGTGGTGCGCCGTCCCAGATTCGGGCTTCCGCCTTCCTGGCCGACAAGGACAGGCCCAGCCGTCGGCTTTCCGTCAAGGCTTGCCGCCAGCAGGCCACGGCGCGCGCGCCATCACCCCGCTTTTCCCAGGTGTCTCCCAGCAAGCGCAGGTACTCGCCGCGCAGGGACTCGGTGCCGAACTTCTCCATCAGCTTGCCAGCCCGTTCGATGGCCGCCGTGGCCGCGTCCACCTGGTTCCAGGCCAGGTGCGCTTGCGCCAGCATCAGTTCCATCGTGGATTGCATGACCGGCAAATCCTTGCCGCACGCCCGCACCGCGCGCTCAATGTCGGCCATTGCCGACCTGTCGCCGTTGCGGGCATTCACCCACCCCATCCAGGCCAGGCCCAGTTCCTTCCAGATGGAAAAGTCCGCTTGTCCCGCCAGGGAAGACAGCCGGGCCGCCGCCTCGCGCGTGGCATCCTCGTCGCCCCGCAGCCATTGCAGCCGGGCCACCACGCTGAGGCAAAGCACGCGACTGCCCAGGTGGTCCAGCGCATCGGCGCTTTCCAGCGCGGCCCGCGCGCTGGCCTGCCCTTCTTCGTCGCGCCCCTGCAGCGTCAAGGCCAGACCCAGCATGGCCCGCGCCAGGCTGGCGCCATCCGCGCCGCAGCAGGCGAACCTGAGGCTGTGGTCCGCCTGGCCGCTTAACGTAAGAATGGATGAACGCAGCCAACGCTCGGCATTGGCGGCGTCGCCCATCCACAGACGGCTGTCGCCGTAGGTGTATTGCGCCCAGCCCAGGTGCAGACCATCGCCCGTCTGCTCGGCATGGCGGTGGATACGGTCGGCGAATTGCAGGCTTTCTGCATGGGGACGCGTGCACAGCGTCACCAGCCAGTCGCCCCACAGCTGGCGAAACTGGATATGCGGACTATCTTCGCTGTCGCGCAATTTGGCGGTGCGGGCATAGGCCTGCGAGGTTTCATGCGCGCCGCCGCCCCGCATCGCGGTGAACAGGGTTCCCCGCAGAAGCTGGCAGTCCAATTCGGCCTTGCGGCGCAGGTCCGCGTCCGCGATGAACGGCAACGCTGCCAACGCGCGCTCGCTCAAGGACTGCGCTTCGCCCAGCGCCGACTGCGCCAGGGCATCCCGCATGGCCAGGCACCACCAATGCGAAGCGTCAGCGTGCCGCGCATGATCGAGGTGCAAGGCGATGTGCGCGGGCTCCGATGCATTGGCGCGCGGATCCAGGCTCATCAGGTACTGCGCAACCTGCTCGTGCTGGCGCTGGCGTTCTTGCGGGCTCAGCGATCGGTAGATGGCGGTGCGGATCAGTTCATGGCGGAAGTTGGCCGGAATGCCGTCATCGATCAGGCCGCGCCGATGCAATTCAACCAGCAGGCCCGGAATGTCGCGCCGGTTCAAACCAACGGCCATGGCCGCGCGGGTGAGCAAGGCATCGTCCAGCCGGCCAGCCACGGCGGCGAACTGGATCAGGTGGCGTGCCACGGTACCCAGCGCGGACAGTCGCGATGCAACCAGGTCAGCAATGACCGGAGTCACCCCAATATCGGTGCCCAGCGCAACCTGGCGCACCATTTCTTCCGCGTACAAGGGAACGCCCTCGGCGCCGTCGACGATCTTGGCCCGCAGCGCGGGCGCCAGGCGCTGCCCGCGCGAACGGTGGGCAACCAGTTCCCCCATGGCCTGGCGATCCAGATGGCTGAGGCGCAGATCGTGTGCTTCCCAGGTTCGCACGAATTCCTCACGCGCCGTGGTCAGCAGCATCATCGGGCCCCGCACGGTCCGGCGCATCAATGCTTCGATCAGAGACAGGCTGGAGCGATCCGCCCAATGCAGGTCTTCCCAGATCAGCAGGCGCGGCCCGTCATCCTTTTCGTGATACGCCAGGATAGCGGCCAGCGCGTCGACCAGCGCGCCATGCGAGGTGTGGCCGGGCACGGGGGTATCGGCATCGCCGCGACAATTTTCGGGAAACAGCACTCGCTTGAGCGCCGATCGCAGGCTGGGATCCAGCCCCGCGCGCTTGCAAAGAATGTCGACCGAGCGCGACGGCAGGTCGGCCGCCCCCGGATTGGCACCATCAGCCGAGCCCCATTCCAGCGACAGGCGTTGCAGCAGGTGCTCGCGCACGGGATGAAAAGGCGTTTCGCTATGGCCTTCGTAACAGGCAAGCAGACACACTTCACCGCCAGTGCGGCGCACGTACTCCGCCGTCACGCCGGCAAGCAGCGATTTGCCGATGCCAGGTTCGCCACGCACCATCATGGCCGTCGGCGGCTGCGCCATGGGCAGGCGCGCCCACATGCGCACCAGGCTGTCGAATTCACGCACCCGGCCGAACATGCGATGCACCGCCGCGGCCTCAAGCTGCGCCTCAAGCAGGCACAGCTGGCGCCCATGCCGCTTTTCGCTGCGCACGGCGAACTGATCCATCAAGCGTTCACGCACCGCCGAACCGATCAGTATCTCGCCGGCCTCGGCAAGGTAGCTCAGCCGCATGGCCTCTTGGGTGACGAGCGCGCCGCCATCCGGCCGCTCGTCCGCGTGCACCAGCGCGATATCGGCGTGCAGGCCCATGCCGACACGCATGCCCGGCGGCAACACCAGTTCGCGGATGGCGCACGCCAGCCGGGCAGCGGCGTGCGCGGGCCGCTCGGTCAGCACCGGATGGCCGAAAACAATCGCCATGTTGCTGGCCAGGCCAAGCAGCACCTGCCCGCCCTCTTTGCGCGCCAGGTCCTGCAAGTGCCGGCGCGCCATCTGCATGCCTTGCAGCGTTTGCTCGGGCTGCAGGGTGGGGTCGTCGGCGGATACGGTCACCGCCAGCACCGCCAGCGGACGGTACTGCCTTTGCTCGGACAGCACCGGTCCGCCCAGCTCGGCGGGCGGCACGATGTTTTCCATGAGCGCGCGGGTTTCGTCCGAGGGCTGGGTGTCGAAGCGATCACGCATCAGGCTCACGCAGTCCTGGAAGGCCAGCATTGCGGCATCGCGATTGCCGCTGTCCAGCAGCAGGCGTATCAGTTGGCGATGCGCGCCTTCATCTTCCGGATGCGTCTGCACCCACAGCTTGGCATGCTCCAGCGCCTCGGCTTGCCTGCCCTGCTGGCCCAGGCGGGTCAACAGGGCCTTGCGGCATTCCGAGATCTCGCGCTCGATACGCGATTGCCAACTGGTGTGCCAACTGCTGAAGGCAGCGCTTTCGGGCAGGTCGGAATATTCCAGCAGCCGGCCTCGGTCATAGGACAAGCGCTCTTCCAGGCCAAGCGTCTCGTAGCCCGCACTGCCGGTCACGGCCAGCACGTCCACCATGATGACCTTGGGATTGAGCGCCAAGGTGCTGTTCGTGCCCGACCACACGTCCGGCACATTTTCGAACAGGCGCCGCAGCACGAACAAGGCGTGCCGAAGGTTGGCCCGCCCATTGCCCTCTTCGTCCGGCCACAGCATGTCGGCCAGATCCGCGCGCGAGTACGGCTTGCCCTGCGCAAGCGCAAGCAATGCGAGCAATAGCTTCGGTTTGTTGTAGGTAATGGCGCGCGCGCCGCTAACGTCCCCCACGGCGACATCGAATTCGCCCAGCAGACGTAGTTGCACGGGCCTCAGCAGACTGGGATGCATGGGACCCTGATAGACCAAGCGGCCGCGCCTAGAGAATTCGCCCTAAGCGCCTTGTACTGATGAGCATTCTTACTTTTCCCCGTGACCGTTGTTGTGTCTGGCTGTTATGTGTGATTTCTAGCGGAAGGTATCACCGCGCCGTTTTACTTTGCAAACGTTTAATAAACGTTGAATGGCCGTCGCACTGTAACAAAGTTAAGAGCAATTGCTTCAACGGTTTCTCAACGCGGCGTAGATAGCATCATTTCCCAAGCGAACGTTACAACAGTTACGCCGCGAGGGCCGCATAGGGGCCTGGCACCCAAAGCAGGAACGCCGATTCGTATCTTTTCAATACCTAGGTGATACATTTTGTCTGCTGTGCTTTTTGACCGTGACGTGGGGCAACACCCCATCCAGGCCGACCATCCCGCCGGCGTCAGCCCGCGCGACGGCGAGGCTTTCGCGGCATTGAAAGCACACATTGACCAACTCACCGACATCCACGCAAGCACGGCCGTGGACTGGACATCGGTGGTGGCGTTGGCCAACGGCATCCTTCAGCAGGAAGGCAAGGATCTGGCCGTGGGCGCCTGGCTGGCCGCCGGCCTGCTCGAGACGTCAGGCCTGACGGGCCTGGGCAACGGCATCCGTGTCTTGCGCGACCTGGTCACGACCTACTGGGACGATATGTCGCCCCCCGCCACGCGCATGCGCGGCCGGCGCAATCAAATCCAGTGGCTGCTGGATCACTTGAATGAACGCCTGCAGGCGGGACGCGACAGCTACGCCGCCATGCCGGCCGCCGCGCACGCGGCCATGCTTGAGGATTGGGAAGCGCTCGACAGCGAATGGCAGCGCCACGATGACGAAGCCCCCGCCTTCTATGGCCTGCGTTCCGCGCTGCGGAATTTACCCGTCGAAGCGCCCCCGCAACCCGCACCCGCCATTGACGCCGCGCCGCAGGAGACCCCCGGGGTCGTTCCCGCGAACGCGCCCGACATCGCGCCCGCCCAGCCCGCGACCAACCGATCGGTTGCGCCGCCGCCCGCCAGCATCGCGACGCCTCCTGCCGCGGGCGCCGACCCGGGGGCTGCCGCCGACGCGGCGCTGACAGGCCTGCGCCCGCTGGTCGACTGGTATCTGCAGACACAGCCCACGCTGCCCTTGTTGTTCCGCCTGAATCGCGTCTGCGCCTGGGCCACGCTGGAACAGGCGCCCCCCGTGCAAGGCGGCGTCACCTTGCTGATGCCGCCGCCCTTGCAGATCGTGAGCAGCTTCGAGCAGATCGCGCAGACAGGCGAACCGCAGGCCGTCGTGCAGTTTGCGGAGTCGCACCTGACCACGCATCGCTACTGGCTGGACCTGAACCGCGCAAGCCATGCCGCGCTGACCCGTTTGGGCGCCGCCGATGCCGCGGCCTGCGTCGGCTTCGAGACCGGCCGCCTGATCGCCCGCCTGCCCCAACTGGCCAGCATGAAATTCAACGATGGTCAGCCTTTCGCCGATGCCCAGACGCTTGCCTGGCTGGAGAGCTTTACCCGCGGCGGCGAAGGCGCGTCTGCCGGCCACGACGATGCCGACGACCTGCAATCGATCTCCACGGCGGCCGAGGCCGATGCGGCCGCTGGACGCCTGGACGACGCCCTGGACCGCCTGCAGGACGCGGCGCGGCGCACGGAAGGGCTGCGCAAACGCTTTCGCCTGCGGCTGGCCCAGTGCTCGCTGCTGCACCGTTTTGACGGCCGCGCGGATATTCGCGCCTTGATGGCCCCCTGATTGATGAACTCGACGCCCACCGACTGCAGCAATGGGAACCGGAGCTTGCCCGGGAAGCCCTTGCCCTGGCGGCGGCCGTCGAACTGCGATACGGCGCGGAAGACGCCGGGCCCTCCCATCCCTTGCTGGCCAAACTGGCCAGCCTGGATTGCCGGGCCGCCTGGCAACTTTCGCAGTCAACCGCCGCCGCCTGACCCACCGGAACCTAGGAGAGAACCATGGCCAATGAAGGATCAGTAGCCCCCAAGGAACGCGTCAATATTGTCTACAAGCCGGCCACCGGCGACGCACAGGAACAAGTCGAACTGCCGCTCAAGCAATTGGTGCTGGGCGACTTCACCTTGCAGGAAACCGAAACCCCGCTGGACGAGCGCAAGCCCATCCAGGTAGACAAGGACAACTTCAACGATGTGCTCAAGGCGCAGGGGCTGAACCTGACGCTGTCGGTGCCGAACCGGCTTGCCGAAGGTGAATCCGACGAGGCGATTCCCGTGTCGCTCAAGTTCGAGAACCTGCGCGACTTCGAGCCCGATGCGCTGGTGGGCCAGGTGCCCGAACTGCGCCAGTTGATCGAACTGCGCGAAGCCCTGAAGGCGTTGAAGGGTCCGCTGGGCAATCTGCCCGAATTCCGCAAGAAATTGCAGGCATTGATCCAGGACGAAGGAGCCCGCGAACGGCTTCTGGGCGAACTGGGCGTACAGGAATCCGACGCTGAGTCGGGCAAGGCCAAGGAGTAAGTGATGAGCCAGGAATCCCCGCAACAGCAAGAAGGCGCGCAAGGCGCGGCACAGGAAGGCGGTTCGCTGATTGATCAGCTGATCGAATCCACCCGCGTCAAGCCGGGCGACGAAGCCTATTCGATCACGCGCCAGGGCCTGGAGGCCTTTGTTGCCGAGTTGCTTGAGCCCAGCCGCTCGCAGGAAAAGGTCAGCCAGGGCCTGATCGACGAGATGATCGCCGGACTGGACCGCAAGCTGTGTCGTCAGGTCGACGCCATCATGCACAACGAGCAATTCCAGAAGCTGGAATCCTCGTGGCGCTCGTTGAAGTTCCTGATCGACCGCACGGACTTCCGCGAGAACAACCGTATCGAAATCCTGAACGTTTCCAAGCAGGCGCTGCTGGAAGACTTCGAGGATGCCTCCGACATCACGCGCTCCGGTCTGTACAAGGCGGTCTACACCGCCGAATACGGCCAGTTCGGCGGCGAGCCTTTCGGCACCATCATCGGCAACTACGCCTTCAGCCCCGGTGGCCAGGACGTCAAGCTGCTGCAATCGATCGCCAGCGTGGCCGCCATGGCGCACACGCCGTTCATTGCGTCGGCCGGTCCGCAGTTCTTCGGCATGGATTCGTTTGCCGACCTGCCGAACCTGAAGGATCTTTCGGCGGTCTTCGAAGGCCCGCAATACACCAAGTGGAATGCCTTCCGCCAGACGGAAGACGCGCGCTTCGTGGGCCTGACCATGCCCAACTTCCTGCTGCGCGTGCCCTACGGCGACGATACCGTGCCCAGCAAGAAGTTCCGCTACAACGAAGACGTGTCGGGCGGAAACAAGGATTTCCTGTGGGGCAACGCGGCGTTCACCTTCGCCAGCCGCCTGTCGGACAGCTTTGCGCAGTACCGCTGGTGCGCCAACATCATCGGCCCCCAGGGTGGCGGCACGGTGGGCGACCTGCCCGTCTACAACTACGAGGCCATGGGTGAAACCCAGAGCAAGATTCCGACCGAAGTGCTGATTTCGGAACGCCGGGAATTCGAATTGGCCGAGCAGGGATTCATCGCGCTGACCATGCGCAAGAACACCGACAACGCGGCGTTCTTCTCGGCCAACTCGGTGCAGAAGCCCAAGTTTTTCGGCAACAACAAGGAAGGCAAGGACGCGGAGCTGAACTACAAGCTGGGCACGCAACTGCCCTACATCTTCATCGTCAGCCGCCTTGCTCACTACATCAAGGTGATCCAGCGCGAAAACATCGGTACCTGGAAGGAAAAAACCGACCTGGAATCGGAGCTGAACAACTGGATTCGCCAATACGTGGCCGATATGGATAACCCGGCGCCGGGCGTGCGTAGCCGCCGTCCGCTGCGCCAGGCGGAAATCACGGTATCGGACGTGGAGGGAGATCCCGGCTGGTATCGCGTGGGCCTGAAGGTTCGTCCCCATTTCAAGTACATGGGTGCGTCTTTCACGCTGTCGCTGGTGGGCAAACTCGATAAGAGCTAAGCCGATGATCCAGCGGAACTGGCGTGCCGGCTGCCACCGGCACGCCGCCAGTTTCGTTTGCAATTGCATTCAGACTCAACAACTGCAAGGAGAAATTTACCATGGCAATGCCGTGCTACCTCACGCTTGAAGGACAGAACCAGGGCAAGATCGAAGGCTCTTGCGAAATCAGCGGGCACCAGGGAAAGATCCTGGTGCAAGCGGTCGAACACAAGATCGAGATCCCCAAGAACCCGCAGTCCGGCCTGCCCTCGGGCAAGCGCCAGCATCTGGGCCTGACCTTCGTCAAGGAAATCGATAAGTCGTCGCCGAAGATCTACCAGGCGCTGTGCTCGGGCGAACAGCTCAAGGACGTCACGTTGGAGTTCTACCGCATCAGCCCCAAGGGCACGGAAGAGAAGTACTACACCATCCAGCTGACGAACGCGGTGGTCGTGGGTACGCGCCTGTGGGTGCCGAACTGCCTGCAGCCCGACAATCGTCAACTGGGTCACATGGAAGATGTTGAGCTGACCTACGAGAAGATCGTCTGGACGTGGGAACCCGACGGTATCGAGTCCGAAGACTCCTGGCTCGCGCCGAAGGCGTAATGGCGGGCGGCGGGCGCACGCGCCCGCCCTGCCAGCATTCCCATGCGAGAACACCGCCTGCTTGAACGCATCGCCAGCCTGGGTTCGGACGTTGAACGTTCGCACATCACGCGGGCGGAGATTCTTGTCGACTCGATTCTGGACCATTTGCGCCGCATCCTGAATACACGCCAGGGCAGCGTGCCGATCGACCTGTCGTTCGGCGTCCCTGACTTCACCAATCTGGCGGGCTCGTTCAGCAGCGGCACGACCACGCAGATGATCGAGGACATCAGCCGCATGATCCAGCGTTACGAACCGCGTCTGCGCCAGCCGCAGATCGCTTTCACCAATACGCAGGACGAAGTCCTTTCCCTGGGCTTCGCCATCTCAGGTTTCATCGCGGTGGACGACCGCGAAATTCCCGTGCGGCTGGCGTCGCACGTGGCGTCCAACGGCAAAGTTTCACTGCGAAGGCAATAAGGCATGTTGAACCGCTACTACGAACAGGAACTGGGCTATTTGCGCACGCTTGCGGCTGAATTCGCCGCGAGCAACCCCGCGCTGGCGCCGCTCCTGGGCGCGGATAGCGCAAGCGACCCCGACGTCGAGCGTCTGCTCGAGGGCGTCGCCTTCATGACCGGCTTGATCCGCCATCGTCTGGATGACGACTTCCCCGAATTCATCCAGAATCTTGCGCAATTGTTGTTCCCCCACATGCTGCGGCCGTTGCCCTGCATGACCATCATGCGCTACGAGCCGCGTTCGACGCTGGAAGGGCCTGTCACGATACCCGCCGGCACCGAGTTCGCCTCGGTGCCCGTGGACGGACAACGCACGATTTTTCGCGCCTCGTTTCCCGTCACGCTCGAACCCGTCGAACTGAAGTCGGTGCAGTGGGAAGGCGGCGGCACGCGGCCGCGCTCGCTGCGCCTGCAATTCACGATGTCAGGCCCCGCCGCGGCCGATTGGAAAGGCGACCGCCTACGCATGTTCCTGGGCGACGCCCCCGCCGATGCAGCGCGGCTGTTCCTGCTGCTGCAACGCTATGTGCGCGAGGTGCGCGTCAGCGCCGAGAATGGCCCCATCACCGTCTTGCCGCCGTCCAGCATCGAGCCCGCGGGCCTGCGCCCCGATCTTGAACTGCTGCCGTGGCCACCAGGCGCGCACCCGGCCTGGCGCGTCCTGCACGAGTACTTCGCCCTGCCCGAGAAGCTGCTGTTCCTGGATTTCACCGGCCTGTCCACCTGGACCGCGCGCGGCGCCGCAACCGGCTTTTCGATACAGCTGATGTTCGACCAGGTGCCGGACTGGGCGCCCGCGGTCGGCGCCTCCAGCTTCATCATGAACGCGACGCCGGCGGCCAATCTGTTCAGCCAGGACGCTCACCCGATCCGGATGGACCACCTGCAGCCGGACTACCGCATCCATCCCGTGGCCCGCACCAGCAAGGCCGCCGAGCGGATTTTTTCCGTGGATGCCGTCAGCGCGCGCGGCGCCGACGGCGCCGAGCGTGAATACCATCCCTTCTCCGCTTTTCGCGGCGGCGACCAGGCCTCGTACAACATCAGCATCCGGCCTTCCGCCCTGCATCGCGGCTACGACCACTATTTGAGCCTGCCCTATGCCGAAGGCGGCATGCCGCAGCTGCAAACGCTTTCCACGCGGCTCACCTGCACCCACGGCGACCTGCCCGAAGGCCTGCGCCTGGGCGATATTTGCGAACCCACGGATAACTCGCCGCCCCGCGTGGGCTTTCGCAACATCCATGGCGTCACCCCGCATTGCCCGCCCGTCATCGACAGCGCGCTGCTATGGCGCGTGCTGTCGCACCTGAACGCCAACCACCTGGCGCTCGCCAGCGAAGGACAACTGCGCGATCTGCTGTCGCTCTACGTCCCGCCACGCCAGGTGGACGCGCAGCGCAATGCGGCCGCGCGCCGCAGCATCGAAGCCATTACCAGCGTGACCGTCGAGTCGGCACGGCGCATCGTGCGCGGCATGCCCGTGCAAGGCAGCGAAGTGCGCATCGAATGCCGGGGTGACCATTTCCCCGGGCCGGGCAGCCTGTTCCTGTTCGGCACCGTGCTGGACGAATTCCTGGCCGGCACCATCGCCCTGAACACCTTCAGCGCTCTGACGCTGGTGGATACCGTCAACGGAGAGACCCTGACATGGCCCGCCAAGATCGGCCGCTATCGCCTGCTGTAGCGGTATCGCACACCGATCCGCTGCTGGAAGAAGGCCATCGCTACGCCTTCTTCCAGGCGTTGCGCCTGCTGCGTTTACGCAACCCCGACGAAGCGGTGTTCAACCGCGATGTCCGCGTGCGTCCGGCGGTGTCCCTGTCTTTTCCCGACCACGATATCGAAACCATCGAGCGCGACGAGGCGGGCAAATACCGCATCACCGCCAATTTCTTCGGGCTGTACGGGGTCACCTCGCCGCTGCCCACCTTCTATACCGAAGACCTGATCGACCAGTACCTGCAAGGCAACTCCACCTCGCGGGACTTTCTCGACATCATTCACGCAGCGCTGTATCCGCTGTTGTTCCGCGCCTGGGAAAAGAACCGCCTGTGGCTGGCCGTCGCTGAACGGCGCGACGCCTCGCGGCTGGATCAGTTGCTGGCCCTGGTCGGCCTGAGTGGCAAACGCGGGACGCGTTGGCAGGCGGCGCGCGCCCTGCTTCCGCATGCAGGCAACTTCAACCAGTTCCCCCGCTCGGCGTTGGGCCTGCAGTCGCTCGTGTCGGGCCTGTTGGACAACCTGCCGGTGGAAGTGGAACCTTGCGTGACGGAAACGGTGTCCATCCCCGAACCCGCGCAATGCCTGCTGGGCGAACAGGCCTGCCGGCTGGGGGAAGACACCCTGCTGGGCAGCCGCATCGACGAACGCGCAGGCGCCCTGCGGGTGCATGTCGGCCCCGTATCGGCCGAACGCCTGGCGGGTCTGCTGCCAGGCACCGAGCGTTACACCGAACTGGTGAACGCCATTGCGCTGTATCTGAAAACGCCTTTGCGCTGCGAGCTGGCGTTGAATGTAGCCCCCCAGCGGCCCGGCGCGAGCCTGGGCGAAGGCTGGCACACGTTGGGACTGAACACGTGGCTGCCGGAGCAGGAACCCGGTGACACCACGGGGCCGTGGCCACGCTACGACCAGATCTTCCTGCCGATTGAACCCGAATCCACACAAATCTCCGAGAGGCCTTTGCAATGATGCTGGTGGAACTGAAACCCCTGTTCGCACGCCTGAACCCCACTTGCTCGGCCGCGCTTGAAGGCGCCGCCGGCTTGACGTTGGCCCGCAACCATTACGAAATTGCCGTTGAACACATGCTGCGCAGGCTGGTTGAAGAGCCCGGCGGCGACGTGCATCGCATCCTGGCGCATTTCGATATCGACCCCTTGCGCCTGACCGCGCAGCTTGACGAAAGCCTGGCTCAGTTGAAGAACGGCAACCCCGGCCGTCCGGTGTTCGCGGGCCTGCTCACGGAGTGGGTGCAGGAGTCCTGGTTGACCGCCTCGATCACCCTGGGTGAAAGCCGCGTGCGCAGCGGCGCCATGCTGCTGGCGTTGGTCTCGCGCCTTAGCTACTACGGCGCGGCCACCCGCTACGCCGAAACGCTGCGCGCCATCTCGCGCGACAAGCTGACCAGCGACTTCGACACGATAGTCAACGGCTCGAACGAGGCCAGCACGCAGATCGCGGACTCGGCCTCGGGTGGCTCGGCCCGCCCCGCCGCCGCGGGCGATGCCGCCATCAACCGCTTCTGCGAAGACTTCACGGCCAAAGCCGCCGCCGGCAAGATCGACCCGGTGTTCGGGCGCGACAGCGAAATCCGCCAGATGATCGACATCCTGGCGCGCCGCCGCAAGAACAACCCCATCTGCGTCGGTGAACCGGGCGTGGGCAAGACCGCGGTGGTGGAAGGCCTGGCGCTGCGCATCATCAATGGCGACGTGCCCGAGTTCCTGCGCGATACGCGCCTGCTGGGCCTGGACCTGGGCTTGCTGGAAGCCGGCGCCAGCGTGAAGGGCGAATTCGAAAACCGCCTGCGCGGCGTCATCGACGAGATCAAGGGCGCGTCGCGCCCCACCATCCTGTTCATCGACGAGGCCCACATGCTGATCGGCGCGGGCGGCCAGACCGGTGGCTCCGACGCCGCCAACCTGCTCAAGCCGGCGCTGGCGCGCGGCGAGTTGCGCACCATTGCCGCCACCACCTGGAGCGAATACAAAAAGTACTTCGAGAAAGATCCGGCGTTGGCGCGCCGCTTCCAGGTCGTCAAGCTGGACGAGCCGGACGTGCCCACCGCCGTGCAGATCCTGCGTGGCCTGAAAGACCGCTACGAGGCCGCCCACGGCGTCACGGTGCGCGACGACGCCATCGTGGCGGCGGCCGAACTTTCCAACCGCTACATCACCGGCCGCCTGTTGCCCGACAAGGCGGTTGACCTGCTGGACACGGCGGCCGCGCGCGTGCGCATTGGCTTGGGTATCAAGCCGGCTGAACTCGAGAACCTGGAAAGCCGCCTGGCGGGCCTGGAACGCGAACGCCAGGCGCTGGCGCGCGATGTGCGCTACGAACCCGGCAGCCACAGCGAGCGCCTGGAAGCCATTACGGCCGAGCGCGCCGAACTGGAAAGCAGCCGTGACGCGCTGCACGCGCGCTGGACCGAAGAGCGCGACGCCGCGCAAGCCGTCCTAGACCTGCGCCGCAAGGTCGGCGAGGCCGAGGCGGCCGCCGAGGCGAAGGCTCAACAAAACGACAGCGCGTTGCCGTCCGATGACGCCCCGCAGGCCGCCGCTGACGTGGATGCCGCGGATGCCGCCTCCCTCAACACGCAACTCGAAGAAGCGCGTGCCAAATTGAAAGCGCTGCAACGCCAAGAGCCCCTGGTGTTCATCGAGACCGACCCCGACGCCGTGGCGCGGGTGGTTTCCGACTGGACCGGCGTGCCGCTGGGCAAGATGCAGCGCGACGCGGTCAACGGCGTGCTGGCCCTGGCGGACCACATCAAGGAACGCATACGCGGGCAGGACCACGCCGTGGATCAGATTGCCGCCACCGTGAAGGCCGCGCAATCGGGCCTGCGCGATCCGCAGCAACCCATGGGCGTATTCCTGCTGGTCGGCCCGTCCGGGGTGGGTAAAACCGAAACCGCGCTGGCCATCGCCGACCAATTGTTCGGCGGCGATCAGGCCCTGGTCTCGATCAACATGAGCGAGTTCCAGGAAAAGCACACGGTCAGCCGGCTGGTGGGTTCGCCCCCGGGCTACGTGGGCTACGGCGAAGGCGGCGTGCTGACCGAGGCCGTGCGCAAACGGCCCTACTCGGTGGTGCTGCTGGACGAAGTGGAAAAGGCCCACCTGGACGTCGTCAACCTGTTCTACCAGGTCTTCGACAAGGGCACGCTGGCCGATGGCGAAGGCCGCATCATCGACTTCAGCAACACGGTGGTGTTCCTGACCAGCAACCTGGCCACCGAGGAAATCACCCGCCTGGCGCAAGACGGGCGTCCGGATCCCGACACGCTGGCAAGCGCCATACACCCGGTGCTGGCGCGGCACTTCAAGCCGGCCCTGTTGGCCCGCATGACGGTCGTGCCCTACTACACGCTGCCGGCGTCCGAACTGGCGGGCATCGTCAAGCTGAAGCTGGCCAAGCTGCAGCAGCGGCTTGCCGCCGCCAACCGGATTGCGCTGACGTTCGAACCCACCGTGGCCGACACCATCGCCGCGCGTTGCACGGAAGTGGACAGCGGCGCGCGCAATATCGACTTCATCCTGCGCAAGAGCCTGACGCCGGTGCTGTCCGACACGGTCCTGTCCGCCCTGGCCGAGGGCCGCTCGCTTAGCGCGCTGCATGTCGAAGCCGACACGGACGGCGGCTGGAAGATCACCCCGACGGAGGCCTCGGCATAATGTCCAACGCCTACGACTATGCCTTCGATTGCGCCGCGCTGACATCCATGCTGCACGGCCAGGCGATGCCTGCCGCCAACGTCATCGTGACGCATTGGCAAGGCACCGAGGCAGTGTCGCGGCCGTATCGTTTCGATATCACCTTCGCGGTCGCGCAAGGCAACCTGGCCCTGGAGAAGCTGCTGGACCAGCCCGCCACGCTGACCGCGAAGGCGCCGGACGGCACGTTGCGCCAATGGCACGGCATCATTACCCAGGGCGCGGAGCAGGGGCGCGACGAAACCCACTACTACTACCAGGTGGTGCTGGAGCCACGGCTTGCGCGCCTGCGTTCCATGCGCTGGTCGGACATCTACCTGAAACGCGACCTGGCCGACCTGATCAAGCAACTGCTCGGCTATGCCGGCCTGACCGAACCCTACAGCAACGACGACACGGCCTACGACTACCGCATCGCCGCGACGCAACTGACGCAGACGCAGGCCGATTTCACCTGCCAGTTCGAGGAAACCTGCCTGGATTTCCTGATGCGCAAGCTGGAATACTACGGCGTCTATTTCTGGTTCGAGCAAGGGTCGGAGCAGGAGTCGGTGGTGTTTGCCAACAGCGTTGAGCAGCAGCCCGCCGACCTCGACACCGCCGTGTATTACCCAAGGGGCATGATCGATCCCGACGTGCGTGAGATCGCCATCATGCAATTGAACCGGCGTGTCGGCCTGACGCCGAACATGGTGGTGCTGCACGATTCGCAAGAGCAGGGCAACACCACCCTGACCCTGTCGAGCCAGGCCAGCGTGCCCAAGCCCGCCACGGCCCTGGGACTGGGCGAGATCCATCAGTCGGACGATCATTTCGAACAGCTGGAAAGCACCTCGGCCATCTCGGGCTCGACGCTTGCCGGCTGGCGCGCGCAGGAGCTTTCCTGCCAGCGCGTGCGCCTGGAAGGCGAAGCGCACACACCCGGCGTCCGTGCGGCAAGGCTGCTGGCGGTGTCGGAATACCTGCGCGGCGTTGACGCGCGGCAGTACTACGTAATCGAAGTCAGGCACGAGGGCACGCAGACGGTAGAAACGTCGCCCCAAACCGATATCCCCGCCTACCGGGCGCACTTCGTGGCGCTGCCGCGCTGGCTGGACGCCGACGATCCTTCGTCGCCCCCGCTGCAGTACCGCGCCCCGCGCATTACGCCAGTGCCGCAGGTCAGCCGCCTGGTCAACGGTTTTGTCGACATCGCCACGCCCGGACAACCCCGGCGGTTTGCGCAGCCGGACCCCGACGGCCTGTACAAGATCCGCTTCCTGTTCACCAAGCAGCGTTACGACGGGGAACAGAATTCCGCCTTCGTGCGCATGGCCACGCCGTATGCGGGCGGCGCGTCGTCGCAAGGCCTGTCGGATGCGGGCATGCATTTTCCGTTGCGTGAAGGCACGGAAGTGCTGATCGCGTTCCTGAACGGCAATCCCGATCGCCCGGTCATCGTCTCGTCGCTGCCCAATACCGAAGCGCCCAGCGTGGTCAACGCCCAGAACTCGGCGCACCACAGGATCGGCACGCCCGGCGGCAACACCATGGTGCTGGCCGACGCTCAGCCGGGCGGCGACGGCGCACCGGCCATCCGGCTGTACAGCCCCACGCAGGATTCCTCGATGAACCTGGGCCAGTCGGACGAGGAAGGCGTGAACGATGGCTTCCATCTGAAGACCGAGCTGCACGGCGAACTGTATGCCGGCAGCAGCATGCTGATTGAAGTGCCGGGCCACTACCGCGTGTGCGCGGGATCCGACTCCAACGAAACCCAGGCCAACTTCCTGGGTTCGGAAGCGCAGGATATGCCTTCTGGCATTTCGGTGGAACAGAGCGGCGGGATTGTGGTCGAGAACTTCATGGGCATGAAGATCGAAAGCGTGGAAGCCCTGACGCTGGGACACTTCTTCGGCGGCAAAGTGGAATTCAACGAGGCCGCGACCTTCGAATCGACGCTGGGCGTGAAGCTGAGCATGGAGTGCGTGGCCGCCAAGGAGATCAACCTCCTGGAAAAGAACATCGTGCGCGACAACGCCAATTACGCCAACGCCTTCACCAAGTGGGTCGCCGGAAAATGGAACGGCATCCTGGCGGAGAAGACCGAGGAAGTCGGCATGATGAAGACCACGGCGCTGGAGACCTACAAGCTCTTCACGCCTGACGCCTGGATGGGCTCGGTGGCGTCGTCGCTGTCGCTGGAACCGGCGGGCGCCACACTCAACAGCTCGATCGCCACGCTTGACGGCTGGACCAAGGCCACGGTGACCAGCCTGACGGAAACGCTGGTCGAAGGCGGCATCTCGACCGTCAATCTGACCAGCGCCAGCGCGTCCATCACCAGCCCGTCGATTGAACTCACCGCCACCGCGGACGTGGCGGTGACAACAGGCGGAGACGTCACGATCAACGGCGTCGTCGTCATGCTCGGATAACGCGATGCACGTGCACAAACCCGCCGACGCCATGCTGCTGCTGGGATATCAATCCCGCGGGGGGCAGTCGTCCCTGACCGTGACGGTAGGCTACTGTTGCGGCGCGGACGGCACGCGCCTGTCTGAACCGGAGGCCTGGAAAACGCTGACGGCGCTTTTCACTGACGAACCCTTCGACCTGGCGCAAAAAAAATCGCGTGGCGGCTTTGGGGTGGCGGGCGCGGCCAAGGCGCCGCAAGGCAGGCCGGTGACCGGCCTGACCGTGCGCGCCGGCGTGGGCAGCCTGGAAAAATCAGTGCTGGTGCTGGGCGACCGCTATTGGTCGCGCGGGGTTGCCGGCTGGCAGCCCAGCGCGCCGCAGCCTTACACCGACATGCCCATCGGCCTGGCACGCGCCTACGGCGCCAAGGGCTGGGCGGCCAATCCGCACGGGCGCGGCCATTGCGCCCAAGCGGACCAGGCCGACGGCGTGGCCCTGCCCAATGTCGAAGACCCCAGCGCACCGGTGCTGCGGCCCGGCGATGTCCCCCGCCCCGCCAGCCTGGGCGTGCTGGCCCAGGGCGCGCCTGAACAGATCCGTTGGCTAGGCACGCTGGACAAGCGCTGGCAGCGCGCACGCCTGCCCTGGTTGCCCGACGACACCGACCCGCGCTGGTTCGACCGTTTCGCGCAGGACCAATGCCAGCAAGGCTATTGGCGCGGCGACGAAAGCTGGTTCGCCGAGAACATGCACCCCGACCATCCGCTGCAACGCGGCACCCTGCCCGGCTTGCGGCCGCGCGTGCTGGTGCGCACCGATGCGGCGCCCGAGCGGCGCGTGGAAGTGCCGCTGGACCTGGACACCGTGTGGCTGCTGCCAAACGACGAGCGCGTGCTGGTGCTGTACCGGGGCGAATTCGCCACGCGGCGCGAGGACGCGGAAGACGTGCTCGGCCTGGGCATCTTCACCGAACGCATGAGCGAGCCGCCGCAAACCACCCAGCATTGGGCGCTGATGTGGCAAGAGGCCGGCGAGACCGCGACGCCGGCGCAAGCGCAAACGCTGGCTGCGCCCGAGCCGGGCCCCGAGGCCGCCGCAAAAACGGCCGCGGCGGGCAAGGCGGTCGAAGAGATGGGCAAGGCGGCGGCCGCGCATCGGGCGACGGTCGCCAAGACCCTGGCCGACACCCGCGCATCGGCCATTGCCGAAACCGACCAGACCATGCAGCGCTACGGCCTGGGGTCACTGCAAGCCAAGATGGCGCAAAGCGATGCCCCGCCCAACACGCTGGCGCTGCCGACCCCCGAATGGCCCAAGGAACCGACGGCGTTCAAGGCTGCCGTGCGCCAATACGTGGCCGATGCCTTGGCCGCTGGCGAAGCCGAGACGCGCGAGCAATGGCGCGCCCACGGTCTTGACTACGACGCCGCGCTGGCGCGTTCGCGTGCCCGGCCGCCCGTCGTGCTGGACCCCGCCGACGCCGTCGCAAAAATGAAGCTGCCGCCCGACGCCAAGGCCGCGCTGATGGAACGCTACCAGGCCTTCCAGATCAAGATGGACGCGCTGCAACTGAACGCGAAGAAAATCTCCAAGCAGGCAGAAGCGCTACAGGCCCAGGAACCGCCGCCACTGCCCTTGCCGGATGAGGCCATGCCGCGCGGCCCCCGCACCGTGCTGGACCGCGAGGCCCTGCTTGACCGCCACGCGCGGCACGCGTCGGCGCAATGGTGCGAATTGCAGGGGCTGGACCTGAGCGGCGTGGACCTGGCCGGCCTGGACCTCAGCTCCTCGCTGCTACGCGGCTGCATGCTGCGCGGCGCCAATCTGGAAGGCGTGGATTTCACTGAGTGCCAACTGGAAGACTGCAATCTTGGGGACGCCCAACTGAGCCGCGCCCGTTTTCCCCGCGCCCTGCTGAAGGGGTGCCAGGCCGCCGGCGCGAAGCTGCCCGGCGCGGACTTTACACAAGCCCGCATGGAGAAATGCGTGTTCACCCAGGCCGATCTGTCCGCCACCCGGTGGGCCACGGCGCAGGCAAAGGAATGCGACTTCGACAAGGCCGTTCTGCGCCAGGCCCAGGGCCAGGACGCGCGTTTCACCGCGTGCCGGTTTTCCGCCATCGATGCGGCGTCCAGCCGCTTCCCGAAAGCCATGTTCAGCAAGTGCGTGCTGGAGGACGCCACCCTGGATGGCGCCGACCTGCAGGGCGCGACCTTGATGACCTGCCAGGCCGCGGGTTCGCGTTACGACGGCGCCAGCATGGCGCAGTTGCGCACGCTCAAAGGCACCGATCTGAGCCGCGCCAACCTGAACCGCGCGCTGTTGGACAAAGCCAGTCTGCAGGATACGAATCTGGGCAAGGCCACGCTGCGCGAAACGCGCATGGACCGTGGGTTTCTGAAGAACTGCGACCTGTCGGGCACCGACGCCTGGCATCTGGTGGCGCGCGTCTGCGACTTCACCGGCAGCCGCATCACGCAGGCCAGTTGGCGCGGGGCGAACCTGATGCAGGCCCGGCTGCGCCAGGTGGTGCTGCAGGACGTGGACCTGACCGGCGCCAACCTGCACGCGGCCGATACCCGCACCGCGACCGCGCAAGGCGTGCAATTGGACCAGGCCCTGCTCACGCGCTGCCGCCTGCTGGAGGATTACGGCCGTGAGTGACGCGACCCAGAACCGCGACGCGCTGCTGCAAGCCTTGCGCGCGGGCGAACGGCTGGCGCCCGACGCGCTGGCCGGCGTCGACTTCCGCAATGCCGACCTGTCCGGCCTGCGCCTGGCCAACCTGGATGCGCGCGGCGCCCGTTTCGATAGCGCCGACATGCGCAAGACCGTCTGGAACCGTTGCCGGCTTGACGACGTCAGCCTGGACGGCGTGGCGTTGGATGGGGCGTCCTTCACCGCCTGCAGCGGCCATGCCGTGTCGTGGCGCGAAACCAAGGCCATCAAGGTCTGGATGATGGACTGCGTGTGGCAGGACGCGGATTTCCACCTGGCTGAACTGACCCGCTTGGCCGCCCAGAACACCGCCTTCCCGGGCGCTCGGATGAGAACGGCCAAAGTCGACAAGGCATGGCTGTCGCGCTGCGACCTGTCCGGCCTGGATCTTTCGGGCGCGGTCTGGCGGCAAAGCCACCTGCCGGACAGCAAATTGACGGGCTCCACGCTGGCTGGCGCCGTGCTGGCGCAATGTTCCTTCAACCGGGTCCAGGCCGCCGATGTCGATTTCAGCGGGTTGGTGGCCCCGGGCGTGTCTTTCTACCAGGCCGTCCTGCAGAACGCGCGCTTCGATAGCGCGATGCTGGACGGCGCCATCTTCGACCAGGCTCGCCTGGACAAAGCCAGCTTCGCGCGAGCCTCGCTGCAAGGCGCCCGCTTTTATGCCGCCCAGTCCACGGGCATCTCGTTCGGCGAGACCAAGCTGGTGGACGCCGACCTGTCGCACCTGCGTGTCGCGCATGCGGATTTCTCGCGGGCCGATATGACAGGCGCGCGCCTGCACGCCGCTGAACTGCCCGATGCTTCGTGGCGCGAAACCGTGCTTGAAAACGTCCGCCGCGATGACCCGGAATTACGCGCCGCCGAACTGTGGCGCCCCCCCGTTTAACCCCGATGCCATTGGACATTCAATGAACCATCCACTTCCCGCGTTGGATCCTACCGTCAGCCAGCCTGACGCCGCGCCGGCCTATTCGCCGGACCAGGGCGCCCGCCTGCATCACGCCCGGCTGGTCATGCGCGACGGTCGCCGCTACGCCGCATTGACCGGCGCGGGCGCCATCTGGGTCACCCCCGCCGCGGGCTGCCTGCTGCAACCCGAAGTCGGCGATATGGCGCTCATCAGCGTGGCCGCGGGCCAAGGCTACATCCTGACCGTGCTGGAACGCGGGGCGCCCGCATCCGCCGCTCGGGTCGAAGTGCCGGGCGACCTGCAACTATCGTTGCCGGAGGGAAAGCTGACGATCCAGGCGGCCGAGGGCGTGGCGCTGGATGCCGGCCCCACGCTGGAGATCAATGCCGAGCACGCCACGGTCACGCTGGATGAGGCGGACCTTCGCTACCGGACCTTGAACACCGCGGGCGACACCGCGCATACGCAGTGGAACACCCGCACGGACGTCAGCGTGAACCACCTGGAAATTGCCAACCGCGCCGAAGTGCATCTGGGGCAGAGCATGCGCCGCGTTGCCGGACACGAGGACGTGGCGGCAGGGTCGCAACGCACCGTCGTCAACGACGACTGGTCGGTACATGCCGCAACGGCTGACCTGAAAGCGCGCGACCGGGTGGCCGTGGACGCCGGCTCGGTGCAGATAGGTTGAAAGGGGAATGCCATGTTCATGCTGAATAACGCCGGTGCGATGACCACGGCAACCGTGCCCGACGTTTGCCTGACGCCCGCGGTGCCGTCGCCAATCCCGATGCCCTACCCCAACATCGCCATGAGCGACATGGCCGACCCGGGCGGCATCGTCGAGAACGTGCTGGTGGGCGGCATGCCCGCGCTGAACCAGGCCAGCACCATCATGCTGAGCAACGGCGACCAGGCCGGCGCGGCGGGTGGCGGCGTGGCCTGCGGCGAGATCATGGGCGAGGCCGCGTTCGTGACCGGCAGCATGAAGGTCATGGTGGGCGGCCCGCCGGGCGTGCGCCTGACCTGCATGACCACGCAGAACGCCAACAACACGGTCGGTATCGTGGCTGCCCCCAGCCAGGTGATCGTTATGCTGGTCAGTTGAGGAGCGCCGCCATGTTCAAGCTCCAGGCTTTGATCCCGCGTCTGTTGTTCATCGCGCTGTGCACCCTTGCGCTGGCCTCATGCAGTTCCCTGAACAGCATGATGGGCGGCACATCGGAAGAGGATGCGCTCAAGGCGCTGAAATGGACGTATGCGGCCGACGGCGTGCAGATCGCCATTGAAGCCGACCCGAAGTTGAATCAATCGACCGACCAGCCGCATACGCTGGCGCTGTCGGTGGTGCAGATGGAAGATCCCAGCGCGTTCGCGCCCTACGCCGCCAATTCGGCCAAGATGTCCACGCTGCTGCTGGCCGACGCCCCGCCCAAGGGCCTGCTGTCGCTCGACCGCGTGTTCGTGTCGCCTGGCGAGAACCGCACGATCACTCTGCCGCGCGTTGAAAACGCCAAGTACGTGGGCCTGGTGGCCGGCTACTTCCATCTGGACCCGACGCGCAGCGCACGGCTGTACCGCATCGGCGTGGAAGTGGATTCAAGCGGCATCGTGGTCAAGACACGCAACGCGTCGCCCGAGCCGCTGAAGATAGAACTACACCTGGGCGCCGACGGCATCCTTCAGGCAGTCGGCACCCGTACGCCGCCCGTCACGCCCACCCGCCCCGTTGGCGGGCTGGTGACGCCCCCCGCGACGACGCCCGCCGCCGGCAGCCCGCCGGCCAAACAATGAACCGATCACGCAAAGCATGAGCACGCATCTGAAACAACCACTGTTCTGGCATCAGGGCCTGTTCCTGCAGCCCCATCATTTCCAGTATCAGGACGCCTGGACCGAACGCCTGCTGCATCGGCAGGTGGAACTGACCGCGCCTTGGTGCTGGGGCTTCGGCGCCCTGGAAATCAATGAAGCCGCCCTGGCCTCGCGGCAGGTCGTGGTGGACCATATGGCCCTGCGCTGGCAGGACGGCACGCTGACCGAGATGCCGGGGAACGCCCGCATCGAATCACGGCGCTTCGAACTGGCCGAGTTCTCGCAGGGCCCGCGCACGCTGTACGTTGGCCTGCGCCGTCATGTCGTGGACCAGGTCAGCGTACAGAAATACGAAAACCTGGACGACGCGGCGCGCGCAGAGGCGCGGCTGGTGGTGCCGGCCGATCCGCAACAAGTGCCCGACCGCTACGCCAGCGGCCCGTCGGGGCGCGTGACCCTGATGACGTATGTGCTGCGTCTGTTCTGGGAAGAAGAGATTGGCGCGCTAAGCAATTACGACCTGATGCCCCTGGCGCGCCTGGAGCAGGACGGCGAAGTCGTCAGGCTGGCGCCCCGCTTCGTGCCGCCCTGCCTGAACCTGGCCGCGTCCACGTCGCTGCAACACATGCTGATGGAATTGCGCGACGAAGTCATCGGGCGCGCCCGCCAGCTTGAAGTCTTCAAGCAGCCCATTGCCAACCGCTCCGGTGAAGACGGCCAGTTCGGCCCGGTGCTGGCCCTGTCCGTACTGAACCGCTACGGCCCGCAGATCACGCATCTGGTCGAGGCCCGGCAGACCCATCCCTGGGCCGTCTACGGCGTTCTGCGGCAGTTGGCGGGCGAGCTGAGCACGTTCTCGGAATATTGCGACCTGCTTGGCGAAACGCGGGACAACCAGCAACTGGTGGCGCCCTACAAGCACAACGATATCGGCGCCGTGTTCATGGGCGTGCTGGACCTGGTGCGCCGCCTGCTGAACGAGATCACGATCGGGCCCGAGATGCTGGTGCACTTCGAGCAGGATGGCGCCGCGGGCAACCTCTTCCGCGCCGACATGCCGGCCGCGTTCTTCGGCCCCCGTCATCGCTATTACCTGATGGCGCGCAGCGGTCTCGAACCGAAAGAACTGGCCGAACACATGGTGCTGGAAGCCAAGCTCGGCACGCCCGACGAAATCGAAACATTGGTCACGCGCTCACTGCCCGGCATCGAGATCATTCCGCTGCAGACGCTGCCGCTGGGCATGCCGCGCCGTGCGGGCAGCGCCTATTTCCGTATCGAAAGCCTGTCGGATGGCTGGGACGCGGTCGTTCGTGATGGACGCCTGTCGCTGTCGCTACCCGAGTCGCCGCCGGACCTGCGGCTTGAACTGATCGTGATCAAAGGATAGCAACGTGCGTCTGAGCAATATCTGGATCGCATCCATGGAGTTGGCGCGCACGGCGATCGCGGGCGCGGGCGCCGACACGCCCGCCGACGCCGAGGTGGTGCGCAACCAACTGAAGGCGTCATTGGACGCCGCGGTCGAGCGCGTGCAGGCCCATGGCTTCACCGCCGCCGACGCGCAGGCCAGCCTGTTCGCCGTGGTGGCCTGGATCGACGAACTGGCGATGTCGCGCGACTGGGCGGCCAATTCGTCGTGGCGCTTGTCGCCCTTGCAGCGCCATTACTTCTCGACAACGCGCGCCGGCGTGGCGTTCTTCGAAAAGCTGGAAGCCCTGCCTGATGACGCCGTGGAAGTGCGCGAGGTCTATGGGCTGGCCTTGCTGGCAGGCTTCAGCGGCCGCTACACGCATCGTCCGCCCGCCGAATTGGCGGAGTACCGCGCGGCCCTGCTGGAACGCATCGCCGCCGAGCGCGGCATGGCGGCGCTGGACCCGAGCCTGCCGCTGTTCCCGCAGGCGGGCGGCCGCGCGCGCAGAGTGGCGCCCTACCGCCGCGGCATCGGACCGTCGCTGGCGACCTTTTTCCTGGTGGTCGTGCCGCTGTGCCTGCTGCTGGGTCTGTACCTGTACCTGGACCACCGTGTTGCGGGCGAGGCGGCGCGCGTTGCCGTGCCCACCGCACCCCGTTCCTGACCTGGCCTGACTTGAAATGCTAACGCTGCTGTTCGTGCAATGATCAAAAAACTGCTTGTCGCGATTGCCTGGCTATTGGGACTGCTACTGCTGGCACTGGCCTGCTGGGTGCTGGGCCTGTACCTGGGCTGGCCTCTCTGGCGCTCCATCGCCCTGTTCCTGGGTGTACTGATCAGCCTTGTGCTGCTGCGCTGGCTGCGCGGGCTATGGCTGGCCTGGCGGCTACGGCGGCGCCTGGCGCGCCCGGTCGGCAGCACCACCGTCAGCACCGAACGGCTGGACATGGACTGGCGCGCGGGCTTGAGCGCACTGAAGCAGTCGCGCCTGTCGCGCTTCGGCTCGCCGCTGTATGTGCTGCCCTGGTATATGGTGCTGGGCCCCGACGATGCCGCCAGGACCGAACTGCTGCGCCGCGCGGCGGGCTCGGCGCCCGTACAGGGCCGTAGCGACGATCCGGCCGAACTGCAATGGTGGCTGCTGCGCAACGGCGTCGTGCTGGACCCCACCGCGGCGATGGGCCAGGAACACAAGGTTCCTGATTCGCCGAATTGGCGCCGTCTGCTGCACTGGATGATGCGCACGCGCCGCCGCGAACCCTTGAACGGCCTGATCCTGGCCTTCAACGCGGCGTGGCTGAGCAACGGCGCCGATGCCGACCTGAACGAGACAGGCCAGGGATTGCGCAAGCGCCTTGATGAACTGACCCGCATCTACGATGCGCGCATTCCTGTGTATGTCGTATTGACCGACTGCCAGTTGCTGCCCGGCTTTGCCGCCTGGGCAAAGAGCCTGGGGCCCGACCTGACCAACCAGGCAATGGGCTTCCTGAATCCCACGCCCACTGCCAGCGTGGGACAGTTCATCAACGATGCCTTCAACAACATCGTGCACCGGATGTTCGACCTGCGCGTGCTGCAAGGCGTGCGGGGCCGGCCCGAGCCCGACGTCTTCGGCCTGCCCGAGCGCCTGGTGCCCCTGGCCCGGCAACTGGCCAAGGTGATGCGACCCGCGTTCCAGGCGACGCCTTATGCCGAAACGCCGTTGATGCAGGGCTTGTTCCTGACCGGGCAACCGGCGGGCAGCGACCGCAGCCAGGCCGACTGGTTCAGCGCCGGCCTGTTCAACCATGCCTTGCCCGCGCAGCGGCACGCATGGCGGCCCGTTGAGCGGTGGCGCCATTGGCGCCGCTTGCTGCGCCATGCCGCCGTGGTGGCGTGGCTGGGCCTGTGCGTGGGCGTAGGGTCGCTGCTGGTGCACGCCAGCAATACCGCTCAGGACGAACTGCGCGCCGCGGCGGCGGGCACGTCGGACACCCCGGATTTCTCGGGACCAATGTCGACGGACCTGCATGCGCTGCAAGACGAACGCAGCGCCATACACACGCTGCTGAAGCGGCCGCCATGGCAGCGCCACTGGATGCCGTTTCAGCGCCGTGTGAACCAGGTCGAGCGCCGCATGATGGACCACTACACGCGTGAATTCCATCGCGAGGTCATCGCCGCCAATCTGGACCCCCTGCTGATCAGCAGCCTGCCGCAGTTGGCCAAGGGCAACAACGACATGCTGCTTGCCGCCTGGGCGCAGACGCTGGTGCGGCGCATCAACCTGATCGATGCCGCCCTCGCGGGCCGTAGCGTGTACGCGCTGCCCGCGCCTGGCAGCGAGCTGCCCCTGCTGCTTGCCAGCGTCCACCAGACGCTGCGCGACTCCATGGACGCCATCCTGCTTGGCGACATGTACCGCGATTACCTGACATGGCAGGACAACCAGCCGCTGCTCGATGACGAGCGACGCGCTCTGCGCCAGGTGCTGGCCGGACTCAACCTGACCAACCGCCCCATCCCCTGGCTTTACTCGTGGGTGGACCTGCAGGGCACCATCAAGCCGGTGCGCCTGACGGACTTCTGGAATATTCCCGACAAGCCGAACCTGCCGTTTATTCCCGCCGGGCTGACGCCCGAGGGCGAGCGCGCCGCCATTGGTTTCCTGGACGAACTGGGACGCGCCACGGACAACAGCAAGGAATGGTCGGCGCGGCGCAGTGAGTTCCAGCAGCATTACCAAAGCGACGGACTGGATGCGTGGTACCAGTTCACCCAGATCTTCCCGCGTGTGCCCGATCTGCTGGCGGACGGCACGGCCCGGCGCGCGGTGCTGTCGTCGCTGCTGACGCCGGACGACCCCTACCAACGCCTGATACACATGCTGGCGGCCGTTGGCGAGCGCCTGCCCGAGGCATCCCGGCCGGACTGGATCGTGCAGGCCGGTCGGCTTGATGCGCTGGACGGACTGGCGCAGTCCGACAAGGGAGACACGGCGGCCAGCGCGCTGCAGAAAATTGGCGTGGTGCAGCGCTTCGGTGGCGAAGTCATCAAGAACCTGCCGCAAGGCGGTTCGCTGGGACAAGGCATTTCGCGCCTGCGCAACGAAGGCAGCTCGCTGCAATTGCTGCAAGCCTATCGCCAGGGCGTGCACGACACCATCGTGCCGCTGCAACAGGGCGACGGCACGGCCATGAAGGCCGCCATCGAGATCTGGTCGTTCGGCCACGATCCCAATGTGAAAAGCGTACCCCTGGTCAATGCCCGCACGGCGATCGGCACGCTGCGCGAGCAACAGGGCACGGCCGGCCCACGCACCAGCGTCATCTGGGATGTTGCCGAAGGGCCGATGAATTTCGTCCTGGATTACGCCGGCCGCAACGCCGGATGCCGCTTGCAGCAGCAATGGGAGAACACCGTCCTGAGCGCCATCCAGGGCGTCACCGACGGCGAGCTTGCCAATCAACTGCTGTATGGCGACCGTGGCCAGGTCAAAGCCTTCCTGGATGGCGACATCAAGAATTTCGTGGACCACGATAGCGTGCGTTATGAAGCGCGCACGGCAATGGACAGCAAGATCCCCCTGAACGGCCAGTTCTACGCGTTTGCCAGCATGACGCAGTTGCGCCAGGTGACGTTGGCCACGCAGCAACTGCATTCCAAGCGCTCATCCGATGAAGTCCAGGCGCTGACGCAGCAACAGGGCGAACTGGAGAAACAGATCACCAAGCTGGAGAGCACCACCGGCACGGTCACGCTGAACACGGTCCCCCCACAGACCAACGCCGATGCCCGCGCGCTGCCGGAAAGCGTGAACCTGACCCTGCAATGCGCCAGCGGCGCGATCACGCTGGAGAACCTCAACTTTCCCAATAGCGCGGTTTTCCCCTGGTCCCTGGCGACGTGCGGCGACACCACGCTGCGCATCCGCTACTCGGACTTCGAGCTGACTCGCCAATGGACCGGCGCGCGCGGCTTCATCGACTTCCTCAAGGAGTTTGCCAGCGGCGGACACCGCTATACGCCCGCCGACTTCCCGGACCAGAAGACGCTGCTGTCGGTTGCCGACGTTCAATGGATCGTGGTCACCTATCGCCAGCAGGGCCAGGCGCCGCTGCAGAGCGCGTTCGCCGAGGCGGATCGCCTGGCGGCCCAACTGCAAGAGATCAAGACGCGGCTGGCTGAACTGCAACCCGGTACCGCGCCCGGATCGTCCATGCCCGTGCCAGCCCCGGCAAGCCCGGTGCCGCAGCGTATCGTGTCCTATTGCATGGGTCCCGTTAACAGCGTGGATCTTTATATGCCGGCCCCAGAGGCTGCGCCGGAGGCCAAACCGGCTCCCGCGGCGAAACCGCCAGCCGTCAAGCGGGCGCCAACACCGGCACCGGCCAAGGCCGCCAGCAGCGCACGAGGCCCCTACGCGGTACAGGTCGGCATCTTCTCGCACCCGGAGTCCGTGCGCGCCACGCTGAAGAAGAACGGCTATACCGTCCAGGAATCCGACATCACGCTGCGGGGCGACAAATACCGCAAGATCTGGATAGACGGCTACGCCACCCGGGAAGCCGCCCAGGCGGCGGCGGCCAGGATAGGCGCCTTGCTCAAGCTGAAGCCGGAAGTGCTGCGGCAGGACGCCGAGCGGTAGGGTGGCGAAGGTGCGGGGTCTGACGCCACAGGCCCCGCACCGCGCTTGAAGGGCCTGTGACCTGCCGAATATTGCCGGACGGCTCGGCTGCTGGCGCACGAAGCACGCCAACGCAAAAAAGCCGGCCCGCTTTCGCGATACCGGCTTTCAGCTAAAAGTGTCGGGAAACACTTTCAAGAATTCGACCACAAATCAGTGGTCGGGGCGAGAGGATTCGAACCTCCGACTCCTGCGTCCCGAACGCAGTGGTCTTCGAGGCCCGAACAAGATCGCCGAACTTTTGAATCGATACGTCTTCGGCTCCGCCCTGGCCCGATTCCAGGACGAAGTCCCGCAAGCGCTCTAAGCGCTTACGGTCAAACGGTCCCGCAAATATGCGAAAAAGTCGATTCATGTCAATATGTTATCATCATTTGCCAGATATTTGCGAATGTCGGTCGTACGTGACCCCCTCCCTTAACGCTTCCTGGGCGTAACGGCCGGCCACTGACATGGACCATACTCTCGCAACAGCTCCATACCCCTCCGCCCTCCCAGCGTCCGCCCGTCCGCCGATCGATGGCGTGAGTGAAACTGGACACACCGATGACGACAGTGGCGTCGACGAGAATCCGACATACGAGACCGTGATGCAGGCCTACCAGGCCTCGGGCAAGGACACGGAGAGATTCAGGTATAGCCGGCTGCAGCTTGACCGCTTCTTCAAGGGCCGCGCACTTCGCAGTCTGCGCCGTGCGACCGTCCAACGCTACATCACGCTCCGCCAAGCCGCTGGGGTAAGCCCGGCGACCATCAACCGCGAGCTGGATGACCTCAGCGCCGCGATCAACTGGTACAACTTCCTACACGAGCTCAACCTGCCCAACGCTCTGGTGGGCATGTCTCTGCCAGTTCCAGAAGGTAGGACACGCTGGATAACGAGGGGTGAAGCCCAGCGAATGATCTCGGTAGCCGAGGCCATGGCAGTGCGACCACACCTTCCGTCGTTTATCCAGTTGGCATTGCACACCGGGTGCCGCCGAAACGAATTGCTTAAACTCCGCCTGCAACGCGTTAGGACCGAGGAAGGTCTCATAACGCTTGAAAGCGAGGATACCAAGACCAAAAAGCATCGGATCATCCCGTTGAACGCGCCGGCGCTTGAGGCTCTCAATAAAATGGCCGCGTGGCGCGCGGAGCACTGCCCCACGTCGCCTTGGGTCTTCCCCTCTCCGCGGGACCACACGAAGCCCCTGAGCACCATTCAGAAGGGCTTCCGATCCCTCTGCACCAAAGCCAACATCGACGACTTCAGGATCCACGACCTTCGGCACACTTGCGCCTCTTGGTTGGTTATGGCTGGCGTGCCGCTGCTGGTCGTTCGAGACCTCCTTGGCCACTCCTCGATCGAGATGACCGAGCGATATGCACACCTGGCACCGAACCAGGTCTACGATGCCATGCGTCGACTTGAAGAGGCCTGGCATCGGAGCAGCGGGCCCATCGTCAATGCGTAACGCCGCCGCGAAGCTCTTCATTCTCGGGACTTGGCGCCAGCCCCACATGAATCGAAAACGGCAACGGACGGCCAGTGGCTGCAAGCGTGAGCAGTAGGTCAATCTGCTGCGCATCCTGGTCGTCCAGCACTTCCATCAGTTGCACGCAGCGCTGCACAATGTGCATTCGGCGCTGGAGCTTGCGATGCATCGCGTTCGCGACTTGGATGGTCCGCCGTGCTTCATCGGCATCGGCCGATAGAATCCTATCCAACTGCTCCCATTCGTGCTTGCGTAGAGGAATACGATCGGGCCGCTTTCGAACAGCGCCGATAGTTTTGCTTTGATCGAATGCTTCCTCAGGCGTCAGCGAGCTGCCCACAGCAAGCAGGCCCATCGCGATCGCGAATAGCCCCGATCGGTGCTGATTCCCCAACGCCATGGTCCGGCCGGGCCGACCGCTCTCTCTCTTCTCGCGAATGCGAAGGTCCACGAAACGCCCACCTGGCTGGCCCTCCAAGCACAAAAACACCTGACCCACGGCAACGCGCATAATCTCTTTCATTCGTTCATCCTGACCGCCACGAGGCGTGCATTTTTTGTCTTACAAATATTTCTTGAAGTACTTGGCCATGACCCACACGAGACCCGCTCCTCCGACAGCTACGGGAAAGAAGAACATGGCCAGAGACATTGGCGCGGGCACGATTAGCCATACGACAGCCACCATTGGAACGATGCCGCGATTGAGCAGACGCTTGGCGCGCGTATGACGCGTTGCTGATTCATGGCCACCGCATTCGCGCCGGACGTAGCGTGCAACAAGGCCATCAATTAGCGCGACAGCAAGAAGCAGAGCGAGGGCTGGCAACGCACTAAAGAGCAGCATGAGTCGCACGCCCAACAACTCCACGGCATGCATAGTCACCAATATGAGTTCTCGCCCCTGCCCACGCGTAGATCTTTGCAGAGCCCCTCCCAACAGGCTTGGAGCCGCAGGGTTCGCCTCACTGGACAAGGCGGTGGCCACACCCGGCCAACCGAACACAAGCGCACGCGAGACCCCGGCCACGTCGTTCGCAACCTGCTTATTTGGTGCTTGATCAAGGTAGTACTCGACCAGATCGCCCATGTACCTTGACGGCGCCTGCTCGCTCTGCAGACCTACCGCAACCGCAAGGGATGCCACGACTGAGAGGAACATGACGATGACAAGCCACACCGCAAGGTGAAGGGCAGCATGAATCGGCCAAAAGAATGCACGTACGGCATCCTCTCCCGCGGGTCTTTCTTTAGAAGCCACTTCCTGTCCCCTCCACGGTCACACTCGATACGGCGGCGCCTTCAGGACCGTGCGAGGATCTGCCCTCAAAATCCTGTATGCCTGCGACTCGGCCAGCGTCTGCGGCGTCCGTATACGCCTGGTAGGTCGACCGCATGCTCTTCACTACGTCCACCAAACCGGCCGGCATGAGCGGATCTGCATCTTTGCTCGCCAATGGCAAGCGCAGCTTCACCAACTGCCCCCCTTCGATAAGGGCAAAGGCTTGGCCTTTCGGCAACTGCACCAGGTCCGACGGATCGACCAACGCGACTTCCCGCGGCGAGTACTTGTCCTGCGTTCGCGAAGTGAAATCGGTTACGCCATCATCTGTTCCGTCGCCGGTCGCCGAGTCCAACTGACGCGTGTAAACCTGCACCTTAGGCAATTGATCTGTGAGAATTTCGGCCGTGGCCAGATTTTTCACCCGCATCATCACCAGAGTGTTGAAGTTTCCAAAAATTTGGTCAGCCTTGGCTTTTGAGCCTATCCTGGATTCGACGTCCGACCCCGTCTGCGTGTATGCCGTCACCTGGTAGCCGGCGCCGCCAGCCTTGTTCACCATGGGGATAAACTCGTCGCCGACAAGCTCATTGAACTCGTCCGCGTGGATGCACACGTTTCGCTTCTTTCCTGGTGCAGTCTGTCCGTAACCTGATCCAAACTTGTAGAGGCGCCCAGCCGTCGACGTAAGATCAGCGAACATCGAGTTCCCGACAGCGCCAGCGACCTCGAAGTCACTCAGCGCGTCCAAGCCGACATATACGATGCCCCCCGTGTCGATCACCTTTTGCCAATCGAACACCGTGCGCGGATCCGTAGGATCCGAATAGTCTGGAGATAGCAGCTTCGACACTGGGCCAGTCGTCAGCTTTTCCAGCAGCGGATACAGCGAAGACACGAGTTTCTCGAAGTACGACCGATCATTCGTCAAGACGCTTGCTAGGCCGTCCGCAATTTGATCGTGCCAGCCCTTGTCTCGAATTAGCTTGAGGATCTGCAACGGATACATCGCCCGACCAGTCTTCTGCGCCTGCGCCTGGAGCTGCTTGTCGGGCTCCGACATCTCATCACGCCAGCCGATATGTTCACGGTCAAGCCAGTACTCGAAGTACTTTAGGCAGAGGTCATCGATGTTGACTGCATTCTGGTAGATCACTTCATAGCTAGGCTTCATTCCAAGGGCCACCATGGCACGCGCCATGACGTTGATGTAGCGCCACACGAACTCCCTGAATGCTGCCGCCTGCCCTTCTGAGGGCAACTGTCCGGCAAGCCGGGTTGCCACTTCGGTAATACGGGAGAAGGTCGCAATGGGTGAGTACCTCGACGACGCGTCCGGATACCCCAGGTGGAAGAAGCGGAAGTCCTTCTCTCGCCCGGCACGACATGCCTCCGCGTACATTCGAAGGAGCAGTTCGACGTCACCCTTTGGATCAAAGACGACGACGACGTCGCCGCGTCGGATGTCCTGCGTCACCAGGAGCTCGCATAACCTGGTCTTTCCCACGCGCGTTGTTCCCAGCACCAGCGTATGCCCAACTCGCTCGCCAAGGTTTGACCACATATCCCGTTCATCTGGCTCAACGCCATGAATGGCTGGGTCTCCCCCGACGGGAGGTAGTGGTTTAGCCGGGTTCCACCAAACGTCTCGTCTGAGCTGATTTGCGAGCCATCCGGGGTGCTCGCGCTCCATCCGGCGGGCCCATTGATACAGCTCATTTCTCGCAGTCAGATGTTTGTACTGAGGCAGGCGCGCGATGTATAGGCGCTGCGTATGCTCTTGCGTCCAATAGAAGCCCTTCCCCAGGAACAGCTCTGTAGACGAGCATGGGATCTCGTCCGCCGCGAGCGAGTATGTCGGCAGACGACGCAGGTTGCGCTGGAAGCGAACAAGACGCCTTGCCTGTCGAGCCCTAATAGCCGCGAGCGATAGGAGCCTCGCGCTCAACATCCCTCCTGTTGCAGGAGTGACCAGGAATAGGCCTTGGAAAGTCCAGAGAGCGCCGACAGACGCAAGCGCGGCGATTGAGGAGACAGCTTCATATGGTCGCCGGAACAGATTTTCGTATGGGTGTGCCATTCTCAGGAGCTCGCGCCGGCAGGAGCCGGCTTCAACAATTGATTGGGCGATGGGACAGGTTGAAAGAACCGTTCGGGCCCTGGTACCAAGATGCCGGTTAACTGCTTTCCCCCGGGTCCGCTTACGTTGTAGCGATGCAGAAACGAGCCGGTGGCGCTCTTCTGCGCGTACTCGGATTTCTGAAATTGCTGTTGCAGGACACGCCACGGTTCCTTGGCAGTTCCGCCATCCGAACGCGCTGGCAAGTCAATCCTGGCCTCGAAATTTTCCGCGTAGTCCTTGAAGATCTTTGGGGAGACCAGCAACATGCCTTCCTCGCAGAAATGCACTGCTGCATTCGCCTCGTTGTAAGGCAGAGACCCCGTGCTTACCCCTGCCTGAATCCAAGCCATGAATCGCTCAACGTTTGCTTTACGGGCGGGCATAGCCGGCAGTGCCGCAGGAGCTGGCGCAGCCCTAACGCGCGGAGCCACTGGCGCACTCATCAGTTCGGGTGCTTCAATGTCAACGGGTTGCACCAGGTCTGGAAGAGCACTGTCGATCTCGTCCAGGTAGCCATCGTCCACCTCAAGTGGGACGTCAGCAGCCGAAAGCTGAACATCCTGCACCAACTCAACCGCGATTGGTTCACTCGCGGAAACTGCGAGATGCTCCTCTTGACAGGGGTCTGCACCAGGCGCCATCGAAGTTGCCAGCACTTCGTCACTCCGGGAGCCCTCCTCCGATTGTTGCGCGGCCGGTGGGATCTGTCCGTCCGGCGCTGCATCTGGCTCACGCATAGGGGCGCTCTCCGCGGTCGCCTTCGGCCCTGTACTGCTTACGTTCGCCTTTGCATCAACCACGGTAATTGCACCAGCCGGCAAGGCTGCTGGATACAAAGCCGCATCTTCGAACAACAACGGCAGGGGGAATTTAAGAACTGTGAGGCGTTGGTTCCAAGTACCGATGGCGATCTGTACGGTCCAAATAGCTGCACCAGCCTCGTTGGACATCGCTGCGCCATATTCCTGCCACATATCGAACAGCCGCGAGTTGTCGTCTGGAATGCCGGCCGCACCTGGCCGTCGCTGCTCGGTTTGCGCCAGGTGATCTCGGACGAGCTTCGCAATGGATCCGGAAACGCACCAGAGCGATTCGCCATCACAGAAGCCCACTGCGCCAGCCCGATTCATGGAGACCGCACCTTCGGCCAGTACACGCCGAAGTCCCGCCATAAGGCGCTCGATCAACGGAACCGATCGAGCAGACGCAAAACGCGTTCGTGGGCCATTCGCTAGATTGGTCGCCACGGACTGCTTGTCCGCTCTGCCCACGAGCTCCGCTATCACCCCTTTACGCTGCTCCCCTCCGAGGTACTCGAAGAGCTCATCCATGAGCGGAGGATGCTCCCCGATCCACGCTAACGCCTGGCCGGGGACCAGTGTCCGCAACAGAGGCAGGCCGAGCCGCTCGTGTTTGCGATAGTCTTTCTGCGATGGAAAGTCCACCGTGTACCATTCGCCTCCCTGCTCTCGCATCGTTCCCCCCAGCGGCACCCAAGGCTTGGAGTGTCCTGATGCGTCTTGAAGCTGGACCAACACGTCGGTTATCGGCTTTCCAATATCGTGCAGCAGGCTCGCGACGAGCACGGCATATGTGTATCGAGCCGCGAGGCGCGTCTGCTCCTCGGGCGCCACGCCCATGGGCAGTTTGTATGCATCGCGGAAATGCAGTGCATGCGCTGCGACCTCAAGTAAATGCACCAGCAGACCGCCAGGTTGCGCGTGGTGATGCGATTCGGACGCGGGGAGCAATTGGACAAACTCCGCAAAGGCTTCCAACAAGGGGCGCACGTCCTCGTCGAAGTTCTCCGGCGTGAATCCAATTCGCTGGCGGATCTGCTCCAGTAGAGGCGCCGTACCGGTTACGTCAAACAGTCGATGCGCGGGAAGCACCTCCAAGTGCCGCGCGCTGGGAGCTGCCCGCGGCGTTGGCTTGCGGTCAGGAGGCCCGACGTCTGCGGCTGACGGCCGAGGATTTTTCAGCCACCATAGTGCGCAGGCTGCCGCCCCAGCGCAGGCGAGCAACACAATGTCAGACTGGAAGATCAACACGGTCTGCGTTCTCAAGCTGGACCAAGGCAGCGGCCAGATAGCCCCTTACATAGCTGCGCCACGTATCCGCTCCGACATCCGTGGCGTATACGACAACAAGCTTGCCGCAAGCAGCCTGGAAATCGGTGAAGCGCTCGGCGAGCGGGTCCCACTGGCTGGTTGAATCGATGGTTGCCGCTCGCCAGCCCGTACAAGGCAGATCTACCAGCCACTCGACAAACGAGATAGGGCTGCTAAACGGTTCGCTGCGGCCCTTCAATTCCTGGCAAGCAATGTCGTAGAGTTCGACACCGCCTTCCCCGCCGGTTGCCGTCTGCCAGCCGTCAAAACGGCCAAGCCAGATCAAGGCGACGGCACGTTGCGGCCCACTGCACACTCGACTGAGCTCCCGGTGCATTTCCGCTTTAGCCTTATCTGGCGGCGGCATTGCCCCGGGCGGCCAAGTCGGGCGAGAGGAGGAATGCCGGAGGTAGTTCATGGGCGTGGGCAGCAGAGAAAATGCGACAAGCCTCGCCGCCACCACGCCCCAGGGTCAATGCGGAAACCTGCTCCGCCAGAAACGTAACAGCGTGCGACATATTGACAAATGCCGATCGGCTCGTCTGACCTCAAGCGACGAGGCACCACACCCGCGCCTTTCGGTTCCTCCTTTCGCCCTTTCCCTTCCCTTAGCCCTTTGCAGGGCCCTTACCCCTTAAGCATTTGCGCCTTTTGAGGGCACAGATTTGAGTGCCCGGCCTTTGGGTAGGCCCCTTCCCCTTGGAGGCATTTAGTTTCGTTTCTCACAACTCACGATACATTTGCGCGAATAATTATTGAAACCAGCTATGTCTGCCTTCACAGTCGGGACCTCTTGAGGGTCGTCTTCAGGCCAATAGCGGCGCGCGCATATCACGTACTGAGGCCAACAACAAGCGCCGACACGCCGTAACGTTTGGATTCTCTTTAATTCACCAAGTGCCAAATTTCGCATGTGAGGCGAAAGTTCAGCCGTCGGCATCCCTCGTTGCCGATCCGCTGGCTTACCCGCTGGGCTCGCAGCCCGGCGGGGCTTTTTCCTCCAAGGTGCGACGTGCAGTTCCAAACCCGGTATCGATTCGCCGCCGCGATAGCGCTGTGGGCAATGCTCCCGTCGCACGCGCATGCCGACTGCATCGCCGCCGCAGCGGCCTATCACCGAATTGACGTTCAACTGCTGCAAGCAATAGTCATGCAGGAATCCTCCGGCCGAGCGGAGGCAGTGAACTGCGCCAATGCAAACGCATCCTGCGACTACGGCCTAGCTCAGATCAACAGCGTCCATCTGGAACGCCTGCAACGCTTCGGCGTATCGAAGCAAGACCTCTTCAATCCATGCGTCTCAGCCTATGTCGGAGCTTGGATTCTCGCTGAGAACTTCGATCGCCTTGGCGTCACCTGGGACGCCGTGGGCGCCTACAACGCCTCAACGCCCGCCAAGCGCGCCGCATATGCAAACAAAATCCAGGCGAAGCTCAACGCAATTCGTGCCGGCACTCTTATCCCGGTTCGCGTCCCCTTTTCACCGCGAACACCGGCCGACCAGCCGGCGGGCAGGTCTCCTGTCGCCGGAGCGGGCACAGCCCTCGCAATTGAGACAGCGGACCCTTCGCTGATCGCGGCAGGCCAGGCCTCCTCGCAGCGTTCGCAGGAGCAGCATTGATGGATGCGTCGACCACTTACGCGGAAGACATCCTGAGGCAACACCTCAGCGTGATTGAACCGTACCTCACCTCCAACGAAGTGAATGAGGTGATGGTGAACGCCGCTGACGACATATGGGTGGAAGAGCGCGGTGTCATGCGCAAGGTAGATGCGGGCCTTAGCGAGGAGCAAGTCGACCGCGCAATTACGTTGATCGCGAGCAAGAACGGCAAGCCAAACTCCCCACTCCTAGACGCGCGCCTGCCCGGCCTTCGAATCGCTGCCGCGCGCAAGCCCATCGCTCTGCGGGGCTCGATGCTCTGCGTTCGTCGTTTCGCCGCGAAGCGCATCTCTCTGGACAGCTACGTCGAAAGCGGTGCGTTCGACGTTGTCACGCAAGACCCACTCGAAACCGCCGCTGCCGACCAAGAACAAGCGTCCTTAAAAAGCGCCCTGCGTCATGGCGGCGCCGCGCTACGAGATTTTTTCCAGTGGATCATCGAGCGGCGTCACAACATCGTCCTCAGCGGCTCTACCTCCGCCGGAAAGACAACACTTCTCAACGCTCTTTTGGACCTTGTTCCGAGCACAGACCGCGTCATCACGGTCGAGGACACGGCCGAGCTGCGCCTGGCCGTACCCAACCATGTTGGCCTTGAAGCCAACCAAGCGCTCGGGATCAGCGTGCGTGACCTGGTCAGGCTCAGCCTTCGATGCAGGCCGGACCGGATTGTGCTTGGCGAGGTCCGCGGCGCAGAAGCTTTCGATCTCCTGGACGCTCTGAATACGGGCCACCCAGGTAGCCAGGTATCCCTGCACGCCGACTCCAGTGCTATGGCCCTGGCCCGCTTGGAGTCGATGCTGAGAATGGCACCAGAAACCCAAAACTGGCCTCTGCAGGACCTTCGCAGACAGATCGCAGCCACGTTCAGATTCGTCGTTCATGCCCAGCGCGTCGGGTCATCCAGAGGCCCCCGCGAGATCAGGGAAATCTTGGGCGTCGACTCAAATGGGTTGTACCAAACCCGCTTGTTGTTTTCCAAAATCCAACTCCAGGACCAACACTATGATTAGTCATCAATTGCACCAACTCCAGCAATGGATCCGTGGTCGTAGCCTCGCTACACGTACGGATAGGCTGCTCCTCGTAGCCTACGCGACGCTCGCGCTCCTCGCTCCAACCCCGGCTTTCGCACAGAGCATTTTTGGGGGCCGGCTTTGCTCCGGCTTCCAGGCGGTGGTTAACAACGAGCTGATCTCCGTTGTAGTGCTCGTCGCCTGCGTCGGCGCGATCTTGATGTGGTTGCTCGATGATGGCCAATCGAAGGTGAAAGTTTTCGCTCTCCGCCTGGCTGGCGGCATCGCATCCATCTTCGGTATCGCCACGGTGGTCGCGCTCGTGTCCGGGCGAAACCTGATGTGCTCTATCGGCGTCTGACGCAGCCATGGACGAGCGAGATCCGATCGATGAACTTGAGGTGGAGGTCGATAAGGCCCTCATCGAGAAACGCCGCATTATTGGGCTCGATCGGCGGGCGGCGGCGGCATTCTTGCTTTTGGCGCCTATGGTCGTGCTCATAAGCCGCAGCCTATGGATGGCCCTCATCGGCATCCCGATGTACCTAGGCATCCGGTACGTGATGCGCAAGGACCCGGACAAGATTGACGTGTACCAGGCATACAAGGCGCAACACGACCACTACGTTCCCCGCGCCACACGCGCCCAGAAGCGCAACAAGCGCCCGTTCGGCTTTGGCAGAGATTTCCCATGCTACTGACTGAGAAAAATGGCTACACGCTCGACGCCGGCACACTAGGCGAGCTCGAATCAGCGCGCGTGAGAGGCTTGGCATCCACGGCAGAACTCCTCCCCTGGATGTTCCGCTACAACGAACAGATCGTCGTCAACAAGGATTCCGCGTTGATGGCTTGCTTCGAGTACACGGGACCCGACACCGACAGTCAATCGGCGGCGCAGTTGCTGAGCCTCATGCACCAGGCTGAGCATGCATTCCAGGTCGCGAGCAGAAATCCGCTGACTTTCTGGTTTATCACGCACCGCCGACGGAGCGACCCGTATGCGCCCGCGGTCATGCCTGACCCCTACTCTCAGATCGTCGAAGACGAGCGCAGTAATGCGTTCAAGACCAAGTCGAACTACACGAATCGGCATTATCTCGCCATCGCCCTGAGCGCTTCTGCGGGTCTAGACCGCATCGCCGGCCGCTTCTTTCACGCGATGGCGCACGAGAAGGTAGGTCCCCTTCGTGCTGCGATCCACGCGCTGCGTGGAATTTGGTCTGACCAGGCAGACTTCGCATACACCTCCGTTGAGCTGGCGGCAGCCGTCAAAGACTTTGAGGAGCAACTGACTCGGATGCGGGCGAGCCTGCCTGCCCTTACGCTCACGCGACTCGTCGGGGATGAGCTCGGCGCATTCCTTGCATCCTGCGCCGCGCCTGCCGCGCCCCGTCGGAGTGCAGTAGCCATGGTGGACTTCCTCGATGAGTCGATGTCCCACGGCGAAGTTATCCCCGCAGAGGACTACATCCTTTTCAAAGCTGAAGGCCGGAAGCGAATCGGTGTTGTCACCTCGATACCCGCCGCGCACCAGTTTTATCCTTCCCGCATCCGCCCGCATGCACTGGATGACCTCCTCAAGGTTCCTGGTGAGCTGACGATCAGCCACGTTTATCGGATCCAAGACGCCAACGCCAGCGCGAAAATGATTGACCAGATGGGTTCGTACCATAGAACGAACGCGCTGGATCTGCGAGCGCTTGCTGCCGTTGCCGCAAACTCAGGCGATCCGAACTATGCACCGCGCGAAGACAGAGGACGAGTTGAAGCAGCGGACGAAGCGGAGGACCTGAAAAAGGGCGTTAGCCGCGGGAAGGCCTCCTATGGCCAATACACGCTGAGCATCACATCGCTATCCGCACCGTTCCAAAGCGACCTGGTTGAAGATTGGGACAGCGCTATGGACCAGGTCAGAACAACGGCCGGAAAGGTCGGTGACGCCCTGATCGGCGCAAAGTTCTTGCCTCTGGTCGAAACACTGGGCGCAATTTCTAGTTGGACGGCCACAATCCCCGGCGCATGGCGCGACATCGCACGATGGGCACCGCTACGCGCCGCTGTCGTCGCTCGCGCTGTACCTCTTCGCACCGTCTCGCAAGGCTCAAAGGAAAATCGCCATCTTTCGAACACGATGAAGCGGCCGTCTCCGGCCCTGGCTGGCCTGCCGACCGATTACGGCACGCCATACTTCTGGACCGGCTTCTATCACGATATCGGGCACACACTGGTGTCGGGGGAAACTGGCTTAGGGAAGACCACGATCGTCAACCTGGGCTGGACCCTCTTTCGGAAGTACCTCGGCTCCGACGTTTTCATCTTCGACCGAACCTTCTCAAGTCGTATCCCAATAATGATGCAAGGCGGCGTCTATTGCGATCCTGAAGACGCTAGCACCAATCGGCTGACGGTGAACCCCCTCTCACTTATTGGCGAAGTCCGGCACCTGAAGTTTGTCAAGGACTGGATCTGCACGCTCGCCGAGCGTCGCGGGTACCTCGCAACAAGCAACGACAGGGAAGAACTAGAAAAGGCGCTTCTGGCAACCCGCCAACTCCAGCGTAAGGACTGGAGGCTGCACGCAGTCTACGTGCAGCTCCCTGTCGGTTCCTTCCAGCATGCTCTGGCAGAGTGGGTCGGCGATGCCTTGAATGCGCGTTGGTTCGACAACGGCTTGGACATCTTCGATGAAATCGCGGCTGGACGAGCTGCCGCTGTTCTCGGCATCGAGATGGGAAAGCTCCTGGCGCAGCCGGACGTCCTCATCCCATATCTCATCTATTGCTTCTATCGCATTCAAGATCGGATTGAAAGTCGCCGCAACTCTGGACTGATTGCCCCGACGTTCATCGGCCTGCCGGAGGTATGGGGTTTTCTGGAGGAGCCGATCTTTGCAAGGAAGCTGGCCGAGTGGATCGATACCCTCCGCAAGCTATTGGGCTGCGTCTGGATGGACGCCCAGTCGCCGGAGCGGTACATCAACTCGCCGATATATGCGTCGATTCGGGACAACGTCCCGAACCGCATCATCCTGCCGTACCCGGCCGCCAAAACTTCGCCATCTCTGCGCAAGGCGTTTACGGAGCTCGGCCTAAATCCGCAACAAATCGACCAACTTGCCGAGGGCATTCCAAAGCAAGACTACTTTCTTACGCAGAAGGATGGCTTCATGCGGAAGGTTGCCTTGAAGTTGGATACACGCACACTGGCGGTCCTGCGGAGCGAACTGGACGCCCAAGCGCTGTTTGACCACTATCGCGCGTCCGACCGCGAGGACTGGCGCGACGCATACTTCCGAGAGGTGGTCCGTGCATCAAATCCGTAAATCGACAGCCCGCGCGCTTCTGGCGCTGCTCCTTATTGTCGAAGCGCCTGCATTCTCGGCACCATTCCAGCTCCCCGACACTTCCGACTATGAACCAGGTGGATCGGAGTGGGGATGCGGAGTGCTGCTATGTCTTGCCGGCATAAAGCCCCCTAGCCAATGCAGTGGCTACCTCAACCGGCTCTGGCGCGTCCTGAATGCAGTTCCGCCCGGACCGTTCCCTACGTGCGCAATGGCGGGCGCAAACAACTACGCAAAGAAGTCGCGCGAGCCATACGACCTTTGCCCGGCCGGCCACGAGCCAGCGCGGCGAGGTCAAGTGGTCGCTCAAGGGACGCCGACAGGCGAAACAAAGCGATTCAGGCCGAAATTCCGGCTTCAGGGGACCTATGCCACTTCGGAGCCCGACAGCAATGAGAGTGGCTCGCCCGGTCAACGCGCATGCGTCAGCGGATACGTCGGCCACTACGAGGTCTGCGATAACTGCGGCCCGGGCGGAGACGCCGGTGGCGGTACGCCCACTACCGTGCACGTGTTCAGCAGCGTGGTGTGGCTGCCCTATAAGGGCCCGCGTGCCATCGACGTCATCATCGACGGCGCGCTCTACAACCGTGTTCACTACTGAGGTACGACTATGCACTCGCCCAAACGCAGGACCGTCATTCGCGCCCTTACGGCGATCGCCATGAGTTGCTTCGCCATTGCCCCCAAAGCGTCCGGCATTCCGACCTTCGACGGCGCCAACTTCGCGCAACAGCTTTTGAGCGTGATGAACCAAACCCAGCAGCTCACGCAGCAGACCACGATGGTTCAACAAAACCTGGCGAACTTACAACGGCTTGGCGGAAATGTGCTCAGCCTGGCTGACCAGGCGTATAGCGGTCAGGGAGTCTCCATGCGCGACCTCGTTTCCAGTGTTTCCGATCTCTACCAAGCGGGCAAGCAGTTACAAGGGATGTACGACGCTGCGAGCGCCGAGATGAAGTCTCTCAACATGACCCCTGAGCGTTGGGGTACGGCCTTCGTCCACTTGGCTCAGACCAAGGGCGGGGTGTACCGCAAACAGCTCGACCAGGACTTCGCGACCATGGAGGCCTTCGCGTCGCGTGCTGCAAATCTACGCCAGTTGTCCCGCCAGATTCCCGGCATTGAGGGCAACGTCCAAGGCCTGCAGCTCCTCAATCAGCAGTCCAGCGTCTTGGCCGGCGAACTCCTGGAGATGCGCAGTCTCATGCAGCGCCAGGTCGTGCTTGATCTCCAGGACCGCGCCACGAAAGAGGACCTCAACAAGCTTTCTGTTGAAGGCGCGCAACAGCGGTACGACGCGGTCACCAAAGAAGCCGCGAACAAGCGCTCCGCCATCGGAAAGATGAAAAGCCTCGAATTTGGCCTCTAGACATGACAGGTAAGCCTCTCCGTCGAGTACTACTCGCCCTTTGCCGCAGCCGTCGCGAGCTCCGAATCGTATGCAAGGAGCGGCGCAGGTACAGGGTGGAGCTTGCTGCGCGTGGCCGACTTGAGCACAAGCCGCTACGCGCGGCAGCGAAGTCTCTGCGGCTGTCGTTGGCGATCGCCATCGTGCAGGTCGACAGCGCGTCCCCCAACGCGCTAGCCGGCTTTGTCGCAGTGATTTTCACATCCGCCGCCCTCTTCGCGCTTGATGCAGGTGCTCGCGCGCTCGGCTGGCATCTCGGAGGCTGACATGGACGTCGCAGCCCTATTCAATCAGGCGTTCTCGGCCGTCAACACGGCCGGCTTTGCCCTGGCCGACATTTTTAAAGAGGAGGGGCTGATCCTCCTATCCGTTGGAGCCTCGGGTACGGCTCTCTGGCTTCTGCTCCGTGATTATTTCCTCGCCAGCGACACCGTCAAGTTCCTCGTCAGCCTCTTCAATCTGATCCTGAGGATGGGTGTGGTTTTGGTGATCGTGCAGAGCATGAATGGCGTTCCGCGAGATATGTTCGTTACCGCGACCAAGGAAGCGTCGACCAAGATTACTCAGGGCTCGGCAAATCCGGTCGAGATTCTCAAGTTGACGATGGACACCATCTCGCTCATCGCCGATGGCAAGCGCAAGGAATCGGAAAAGTCCCTCTACTGCAAGATGCATGGAGGGTGGTCACTGAATCCTCTGGACTGGATCATCGACTCACGCCCCGCCGAATGCGTCAACAAAGATCAGATTGGGTTCTTCGAGATTCTCAAGAACTTGCCCCTCATCCTTGTGATCTTTTTATGCCAAATCTTGGCAATCATCGCGATGGTGCTGATGTCGATCGCGTTCATTGTCGTCTTGCAGATGTCCTATGTCATGCTGCAGCTCGGTCTCGCCCTCGGGCCGCTGCTAGTCGGCCTATCGATCATCCCCGCTGTTTCCTTCTTGTTCGACGGCTGGTTGCGATTCATGATCGCTGCCTCGCTGCAGCAGCTTGTCGCGTGGTTTGTCGCTGTGCTCATAACGAAGGGTGTTGTCCCGACACTGGTCAGCTTTTACGACAAGATCGACAGCCGGAAGGAGGCGGATCTCTACTTCGCGTCCAATGAAATTGCGATGATCGCGATCGCCCTTTTAGGATTCATCGCTGCATACATGATGTGGCAAGTACCAGGCCTTGCACAGGCGCTCGTTGCGGGGGGCAGCGCAAACGCGCAAAGTTTCGGACGAGGGATGGTGGGCCGCGGCATGGCCGCAAAAATCTTGCGCAGCGGAGGCAAGCGATGACCTCCTCAACCCTCGCGCACTTCCCGCGCCCACTCCTCTTCCCATTCTTTGTCGAAGCGGTCAGCGTAGCTCTCGCCGACACCGTCGTCGCGACCCGCCGCAGCGAAGCCCTTCAGAAAAGCGCGCGCCAAGATCGCAAGCGCGGCGAATCCCAACAGTCCGCTCATCTCTTATCTCCGGCAGATGCATTTGCAGGGCAATCCATCCCGGCCAAACAAAGCGGTGTCATCTGCTTAATGGCCTCCCGCTTCGCCACGCTCGACTGTTCAATCGACGTTGCTGCGGTGGATCCCCGCGACTTCTGCAACGCATACACAGCCACGCCGATCGCAATCGCGGCGACGGCAACGAGCAAGCCGAACTTTGCTTTGGACATGGTGGACACCCCATACGATTTTTGTTCGATGGGCCCGAGTCTATCAAACGCCAACTCGGACCACTCTGGTATGGAGGGCCTCCGCAAGGGCGCCCTGCCCGCTGGTGTGGCCAACGATTGCCACGGGCAAAGGTCGAGCCTACGGCTTGAGTTTATCCCTTCCTACGGACTTTCTTCAAGCGGTAACTGCATCCGCGCCGTCGACGCGTGCGCGTCCACGCATCCTCTCCAACGCTGAGCCTAACCATGCCCCTCAACTTCAAGGGCCGCTTCATGCGCCGTCGCCGTCCAGATCTCCGCCCAACAGACACTTCCCAGCCGCCCGTCCAAACCGCGGAGGACCCGTCGTTCGACGCGCACATCCTCCCATTGACCCAACGCGCGCATCGTCTCTACTACGCGGTGTTCCAGCGTCCATTGCAACAAGCCGACCGCTCCGCGCTAGTCGCCTTCGCGTTCTTCCTCGTCGCCCTGGTCGAGGGCATTGCCCTATATCAGTTGGTGCCACTCAAGCAGCAGACCCCCTATTTCGTCGAGTGGGACGCCCGCTCGGGCGCGGTCTGGATTTCCGACCGTGTTGCCGAGCGATTCACGCCGGAAACCGCCAATAAGACGTTCTTTCTGCGCCAATGGGCCACCTGGCTACTTACCATCAAACCGAACCCGTCGGACTCAATCGACGTTGACATCCCGAAAGCAACTCGCTGGACCATTGGCACAGCGACAGATCAGCTCACCGACTACTTCGCCAAGGTCGATCCGATCGGCGTCCGCATAGCGGATCAGCCTGGACTCACGCGTGAAGTCACCGAGAACTCCACCACCTACAGCGTGGACGGTAAACAGGCCTACATGCTTCTCACCCTGCAAGAGCGCGTCAATGGCAAGGAATTCGGAGAGCCGAAAACCAAGCTTCTGACAATCCGATTCCTCCTTTCTACCGATAAGCAAGCGATCGATGAGCAGCGTTCCAACCCGCTTGGCGTCAAGATCGAGTGGTGGACCCTCACGGACTACTTCGGCCCCACGAGCGTTCGAATTCAGGGAGCACAGTAATGCGTCAGGCCATTTCCCTACTTGCAGCGGTAATCGCCGTGCTCTGCGTGGGCGTCCCGGCGCACGCGCAGGAGAGCGACGTCCGAGCAGAGGTCGCGCAGGCGCAGAAGCGTGCCGGAACGGGCCCGAACGCTGCAGTTCCGATGCCGTTGGATGCGCGGTTGGTCACTTTCAACTTCGATCGCGACTATGACTACCCCGTCTTAATGCGGCCTTTCACGATGGTTCATCTGGAATTCGCCGCCGGCGAGATCCTCAAGGGCTATTACGCGTCGGATACCAGCGCCAGCCGTTGGACGTTCAAGCCGGCCCGAACGAAGCGCGATCTTTTTGTCATGTCGAAGGGCGACAACCTGCTCAACACCGCGACGATCATTACGAACCTCCGCACCTATCAAGTCACCTTCGTCTCAGCATCCAAAGGCTCGTATTACAAGCGCGTCAACTGGGCTGCGGACCCCGATCAGGATTCCGCAGTAGCCGGCCTGGACACCTTCGGAGGCAATGGTCCGATGCCCGCCAGCCCGAACGGTCCAATGGGCAGCGCAGAATGGGACGCTCCGGCCCCAGCCGTCCGCTCTGGCTCATCGTCGCGTGCCCACCAGGGTGGGCGCCCGGCCGACATCGTCGACATTTCGAAGGCGAACTTTGATTACCGGGTGGAAGGTAGCGCGCCGTTCAAGCCCGCCATGGTTTTCGATGATGGGAAGTTCACCTGGATACAGCTCCCAGCCGACGTACAGGAGATTCCCGCCATCTTCGCGCTGGGAGCGGACGGAACGGCAGAGCTAGTCAACTTTACGGTTCGCCGCAATTACTTTGTGGTCCAGCGACTTTTCCCCGATGGGGCACTGCTGAAGCTTCGAAAAGATGAGGTCCGCATCTTTAACCGGCGCGGCAAAGCGTGCGGGCTCTTCGGCTGCGGCGTGTCTGGTGTCAAGAATCTCAACAGCGCGACATACCCATGAGTGCCGCTCCCTCCCCTTCCAGCAGTCCTTCGCCCCAACGCCGTACTGCGGTGTCGCGAGGACTGATCAAGATCGTCCTAATCACGTTCATCGCCGTCGTTCTCGGCTTCGTTCTCGTGCGACGGCTCGCTGGAATAGCGCCGGAATCCGCCGCCGACGCCCGCGCTAGGAAGGAAGAGCAGGAGCGCGCCGCCAAGGAAGCAGGAAATCCATTCGCAGTGCAGCGGCTGATTGCCGACCAGCTACGCGACCGTCTCAGTCGGAACGAAGAGGCCGCGCCCAAGCCGTCTAATGCGCCGCAGATCGCTGATCAAGCTCCGACTACGGAGCCAACTCGCACCGAGGCCGATGCCAGGCGGATAGAGGACCACCGCAACACAGTGACAATCGCGCAACAGGAGGATCTCTCCGCAGTGGAGATCGGTTTCTGGGAATCGCAGGACGCCGACGAACCTCAAACCACGATCGGGCGATCATCGCATCGCGACCCAGCCGGCGCGGAAGCAGCACTTCGTGACGTGTCTACCGTCGCTACAGCAGCCGGCATCGACACCTCCGGCTTTTCCGCCGGGGGTATACCTGGTGCGCAGCCGGCCGGTGGCCCCGCCAACACGGTTGGCCAGGTCGTTGGACCGCAGGCCAGTGCCGGCCGACAGGCCGGCACTCCTGGCAACATAAAGCCGCCGTTGTTCGCCTCCGCAGCGCCATCCCCATACTACATCCGCGAAGGTTGGATCATCCCTGCTGTGATCCAGCAGTCCCTGAATACAGATGCCCCGGGCACGTTCCGCGCCATGGTGACGTCGGACGTCTACGACAGCCTACGTGGCGAGCACCTCCTCATAGAGAGAGGCACCGCGCTCACTGGCGAGGTGAGCACGGACATCGCTGAAGGCCAAAGCCGCATCCTCATGTCTGTCAACCGGATGGACTTCCCGAGCGGCGGCCGGGTGGCTCTAGGCGGCTGGGACATTTCCGATCGGACGGGCGCCGCAGGCATTGCTGCACAGGTTGACGACCACTTCTGGCAGCGCTTTGGAAGCGCCTTCGGCGTAGCTGCAGTGGCGGCGCTGGCAGGCCATTACGACAAGAGCCAGAACGTCACCATAAACGTGGGAAGTGGCGGCTCGAACAGCGGCAACGCCACTTCGACGCTGACAGGCACCGCGGGTCAAGCACTAAGCGACACCGTCCGTCAGATTCTCCAACGGAATCAGTCGATCAAGAGGACCCTCACGCTCGAACCTGCGGACAAGATAAACATCGTCGTCGCGCGAGATCTCGTGCTTGACCCCAACATAGTCAGGAGCTACTGAATGCAGAATCGCCTCACCCATCTAATAGTCATTGCATGGGCTGCGCTGATGCCGCCCATCGCCACCGCCGCCCAGCCCGAGTTCTCGGCCCCCGTGCCGGCCGTGTATGAATTCAACTGGAAGCAGGCCGGCGACAGCGGTATCTCTCCTGTGCAGATTTTTGACAACGGCAAGAGGGTGTATCTGCAGTTCGCACCCGGAACCGAGATCCCGGCCATTTTCGCCGACGCACCTGGCGGGCGAATTCTGCTCGCTTGGGAGGCGCAGTCTCCATACATTGTCGTGCCTCATATGGAAGCCCGCCTCGCTTTCAGACTCGGTAAGCGAGAAGCGGTAGCGTGGCGCGCTGGGATTCCGCCTGAAGGCAGCTACACGGGACTGGCCACGCCGGCTCGACAGACGGGCAGCGCCGCGGTCCCTGCCACGAGAGAGCAGTTGGCATTTCGTCGCACTGCCGCTGACGCCGCTGCCGGGCCTGACCCGTCGTACAAGCCAATCGTTGCACCCGCCCCTGCGTTGCAGGCGACCGCACAGCCCCTCGTCGCCTCGATGCCAGACGGCTCCAGTCTGGCCGCGTTCATGGGAGTCGCCTTAGGCGGACCCATCGCGGAGCCAAAAACGGGAGACAGCCGCTCCGGAGCTGACGTCATTGCGCCAGGTGGCGCCACTCTCGCACCCGTCACGACCGTCGATGTCACCGCGGCCACAAGCACCGCTCCGCCCGTTCCGCCGCCACCCCCCGTCCAGGAGTGGCACGCCGAGACGGGTAAGACCGTTCAACAGACGCTCGACGGCTGGGCCCAAGCGGCAGGGTGGCAGCCCGTCAAGTGGCACCCCGATTTCGACTACATCATCGAAGTCCCGGTCACGCTCCGAGGCGAATTTTGGGATGCGGCCAATGACCTGCTAGCTGCGTATGACGTCGCCAAAAGGAAATTCAATGGCCTCGCCTATCGGGACAACAAAGTACTGGAAGTGATGGAGAGGAAATGATGAGAAAAGCAATTGTGATCGCGATCGCATTCGCGACGACCCTGTCTGGCTGCGCTCTGCAGCGCATTAAGGATACCGAGGCGCGCGTGGACGATGCCTACGGCGAGCACGCCGCCAGCGCAGCCAGCATGCGAAAGACCCGAGATCGCGCAGTGGAGGTAATCGATCGCCCGTGGGTATCGAAGACGCCAATTACGCGGCCGTCTGCGGCCGCATATCCCGCACCCCTTCAATGCCCAATCACATTTGTCCCTGCCGCTCCGATCAGCGTATTTGAGTTTGGACAAACGGTGACGGCGTTGTGCGGAGTGCCCGTCAGGATCACCCCTGATGCCATCACAGCGCTGAGCGGTGGTGCACGCACCGCCGCCAGGACGCCTGATATGACCCCACCGACGGGATCCGGGGGGCCGATCCCCCCAGGCGGGGTCGGCGCCCTCAGCGCAGGCTCATCGCTGCCCTCGATGTCCGCACGAGACACAACGATCTCCGGCATTCGTTGGGACGGCAAGCCCCTACCGGGGCTGCTCGATGCCGTGACCTCACGACTGGGCTTGAGCTGGACTTTCCGTGATGGCGCCGTCCAGATCCACTACCTGGACACCCGAGTCTTTCGCATATACGCAATCCAGTCCAAGACCAACATGCAGTCTGTCGTGCAATCTGGCACCCAGCTTGCATCATCCGGCACTAGCGGTCAGGGTGCCGCCGGCGCCACGTCTTCCTCAGGCTCAGGCGGGAGCACCGTGTCAGGCGGCTCCACACAGACGACGATGGTTTCGATTGAATCGAACTTGGCGGAGGATGTGGACCGGATGATCAAAAGCATGCTCACTCCAGGTCTGGGCCAATCGAGCTTGTCCGTCAGCACTGGGACCGTGGCGGTCACGGACACGCCGGACGTGCTCAGCCGCATCGCGGCCTATCTCAAAACAGAGAACCGAAACATCACGCGACAGGCCCTTTTCAACATCACCGTGGCAGTCGTGCAGCGGACAGAGACAGATGACCAAGGCCTCGACTTGACTGCTGTGTACAAGTCGCTGAACGGCAACTACGGAATCACTGTCGCCAATGCCTTCACCGCAGCCTCTAGCGCGGGCTCGGCCTCAATCGGAATCTTGGACACCGCAACCGGCACAGCCGGCCAGTTCGCTGGCTCAAAAGCCATTCTCCGCGCGCTGTCGAGCCAAGGTCGCGTATCGATCGTGACACAGCCCTCGGTCACGACCCTCAACTATCAGCCTGTCCCAGTCCAGGTAGCAAAGCAGACCAGCTATCTTGCTGCAGTATCCAACACCGCCACGGCTCAAGTTGGCTCAACCTCGGCGCTCACACCGGGGACCGTCACGACCGGCTTCTCCATGGATCTTCTCCCGTTCATGATCGACAGCGACCAGATGCTGCTGCAGTTCACGATGAACCTCTCAACAGATCCTCGCCTGCGCACGGTCACGAGCGGCGACAACTCCATTGAAGTCCCGGAGGTGGACAGCCGAATCTTCTCCCAACGTGTACGCCTCCGATCAGGTCAGACGCTGATTCTCTCCGGCTTCGAGCAGAACGTCGACCGCGGGAACAGGAGCGGGATGTTCAGCCCATCAAACTGGCTCACGGGCGGTGGGGGCTCCACGAACAATCGACGCGAGGTGGTCGTGATTCTAATCACCCCTATCGTCTTGGATGATGACTCCGAGATTCACGAGTCTGGCGGCAGCGCTGGCGACTACAGAGCAACAGCGAGCTGAGCCTATGGGTCCGAAACAACCAGAACCCGGCCGGGTGATAGTGATCTCGGCCGGCGGAAAGTCCCTCGTTTCCGGTCTGTACTGGCAGACACTTTCGCAACCCCAAAAGGTCATGAAAGAGGCGCGCGAGATCGGCAAGCGAGACGGTATGGACATCGTCGCTATTCGCCGACTGCCCACAATCATCCAGGCCGGCTTTGTGCGCAAGCAAGCGGGAGTTCAGAAAGGCATGTTCAGCCTCGCCTCGATCGTGGCGGACCTGCTGCTGCGTAAAGAGGGGCAGTCCACGCTCGACCCCCTTATTGCGGCCTTCGCGGTCGGAGATGGGCGATTCGCCATTGTCGCGTTCAAGGATGGCGGCGTGGTGCCTGACTCGGACGTTGTTTTCGACACTCTGGCTCAGGCACAGGACGCAGTGCGCGCTCTTTACGCGCTGCTCTCTTCCAAGGGGAAGGAAGTCACCGTCTACGCCCCATCCGAGCTCGACTTTGGCGGTGATGCATCTGTCACGCTGGAGGTACTCGCCCGAGCTGCCACGCGCGATCACAAGCTAAAGCCGCTTCGCTTCGGGCTGAGTCGCCGCGAATGGCTTCTCCTGGCCCTTTCGGTGGCGGCGATCATCGCGCTCACCATCGTCTATATGGTCTGGCGCCAGCACGAACGCGAGCGCGAAGAACGCCTTGAACGGCTCCGCCAGGCCGAGCTGGAGCGCGTTCGGAAAGATAGTGGCCAGGACGTTCGGCCTGCCGCTTTGGTACATCCATGGACGACTACGCCCTCCGTGCCCGCGATGATTTCGCACTGCATAGCAGCCGCGAGATCGACACCACTGGATGTCGCTGCATGGGAACTCCGCGCGCAAAACTGCACGCCGAGTTCATACGAGGCGGCATATGCGCGGCGGCCCGGCGCCACGGTCATGGAGTTCAGAGCAGCAGCGGCAGCGGTGTTTCCCCCGGGATACGCCGTGTCGATCCAGGCGGACGCCGACCAAGCGACAGTGCGCGTCATGTCCAAAGCGCCTGCGGGAGGCGACGACGAGATGCTGGAGATCGGACACAGGGTGGATAGCCTTGTCTCCCACCTCCAGAAGCAGCTTATTCCGATCAAGGTCGCGCCAAAGGCTCCGCCTACTCACAGCACCCCCAACGAGCAGGTAGGCGAGCCCGCCCCGGACTGGAGCACTGCGACCTTCGAAATCGTCAGTGATTGGCCTGCCGCCTCCGTCTTCGCCGGTTTTGACACGCGCGGCGTGCGGCTGCTGGAGCAGTCTACGTCCCTCAAGGAGAGAAAGCTCTCCTACACGCTTAAAGGAGAGATCTATGGAAAGTAAGAACGTATTTGGCCTAGCGGCGTTCGTCGCTCTGATGCTCGGACCTGTCTCCCACGCGGTCGGGCAAGTCGCGCGCTCGCCCGACTCTGGCCCCGCAACCGCGAGCACCCTCGCAGACCTCGCCGAAATCCAGCTACGCAGGCTCACTTATGAAGCGCTGACCGGAATGAATGAAGCAAAACTGGCCTACGAAAAGACGTCTCGCGTCGAAGATCGCAGTGCGACCGGCGTTCCTACGGTTCGGTCTGTACAAGGGATTGGAGGGAAGCTATCCGCCATTTTGGTGTACGCGGGCGGCGCGCAGGCCACAGCTCGCGCAGGCGAGGACATCCCCGGAGGCTATCGCGTGAAATCAATTTCCGTAGACAGGGTGGTCCTTACGCGGAACGGTCAAGACCTACGCCTGGGCTTCTCGGCGGAAGCCCCCCAAAGCGTTACCGAGGGCTCTGTTCGCCTGACGTCTCCCTTCCCCGGGGCCGCGGTTCCATTCCAGCCTGGAAGGTAAACATAAATGGACACCACCATCCATGCCCCCAACTCGCCCGAAGGCCAGAACGAGACACTCGCCCCGCCCATGGCGCCTGCACGCCGAGTTCAGAATCTCAGCGCTGTCGGCGGGGACTGGCAGGCGCCTGAGTACGTAATCGACCGCGTCGTGCTGGCCGACGACGGCGTCCTGTACGTGGACGAAGAGCACAGCGACGATATGCGTGTGATGTCATACATATCGCGCCTTCGCCTCAACCGAGTAAGTTTCGAACTGCGGACGGTCAGTCACACCGAGATCAAACGCCTACAGCAGTCCGCGAAGGACGGCGCTGCGCTCTCCATGGCCGAAGGCCTCGGAAACACCAAGACCGCCCAGCAAGAACAGATCAATCGAATGATCTCCGAGGCAGCGAGCCTGGGCGCGAGCGACATTCACTTTCTTCCCGACGTCGATAAGACGTATGTGAAATACCGAATCAACGGCATTCCGGAGAGTCGATTCACCCTGGAGCGCGCCGTGGCGGAGGACCTAATCTCCACGCTCTACACGTCGATGTGCGAGAAGCCCGACAACTACGAGCCGTCCCGAAAGCAGAACGCTCGACTCATGGAGCGCTACGCCCGCCAGTCGGGATTGTTTGTTTGCCGGATTGCGACTGGCCCAGCGGCACGCGGTCGAAAGCTCGTCATCCGTCTCTATCCCGATACCGGAGACTCGCCGAAGTCCATGGCGGAGCTCGGCTACCTGCCCGAACAATGTGCCCAAATTCGATCATTCGGCCGCAAGACGTCCGGAATCGTATTGGTGACAGGGACCACTGGCTCGGGCAAGTCCACCACACTGAACCACTACCTGAAGCAAGCGTTGCTGCAAGCAGAAGGGGAGCTCATCGTCGCGACGGCCGAAGACCCCGTCGAGCAGCCCATTCGGGTGGTCACCGTCCGCAATGGCGCCGAGGCCGTCTACGTGGCAGTTCAGGAACCGATTATCCCGGCAGGCACCAGCGAAGAAGACGTTGAAGCAGCGTGGGTCGATGCCATCGATCACATGCTGAGGTCAGATCCGGACTCGATTCTGATCGGCGAGATTCGTGGGAAGGCCTCGGTGAGAGCTGCTATCCGCGCAGCGCTAACCGGCCACCCTACCCTTGCAACGCTGCACGTCAAGGATGCTATGAGCGCTTTTGACAGGCTCGAAGATTCCGGCGTGCCACGCAATTTGCTCACCGATCCAACCCTGTTCATCGGCATCATCAACCAGGCCCTAGTTCCGGTCCTATGTCGGCATTGCAGCAAGCCGTTCGCCAAAGCGGAGGGCGAACTTGAGCCGGGGCTTCGCGACCGGGTTAGGCGAGTCTGCGACGTATCGGGTGTTCGGATTCGAGGCGAGGGCTGCTCGCATTGCCGCCGCGGCCTGGTCGGACGTACCGTCTGCGCCGAAGTGGTGTCCCCGACCCCCTCACTGATGTCGGTCTACCGTAAGAACGGGACGTTCGCTGCGCAGAAATATTGGGTGCAGGAGATGGGTGGCGTAACCCAGTGCGGGCATCTGATCCGATTGATCGAAGCAGGCCGCGTGGATCCGGATCTCGGCGAGCTTATGGTTCGGCCGCTAGACAGCGACGACTGGCTCGCTGAAGGCATAGGGCCGCGCAAGGCCAGGCGCACGCGCCGCGCCCAGCGGACACTCTTCAACCGCCGGAGCTCTCGTCATGGCAAAGCTTAGCTCGCGTCGCCGCATAGTGATCTACCGAACCCTCTACGCCATGGCGCGATCGAAGGTTCCGGTCTTCGACGCCCTTGTCGACATTCAGAAGGCGCATAGCCGCAATGGTCGTCGCCCGAAGGCGACTATCGCGGTCTTCGCACACGAGGTGCTAGTGCGCCTTTCCAGCGGGATGAGCGGCGATCGGTTTTCCGAGGCACTCGAAGGTTGGCTTCCGGGCACCGAGATCTCTATGCTCGCTTCAGCCCAGAAAGCGGGGGACATCGCCACCGGGTGCGAAGACGCCATAAAGCACATCAAGCGCCAGGCACGTGTCCGCGCCGCAATTATTAGCGCTGTCGCGTACCCGGCAGTGATTCTAACTATGGCCGCCGTGCTACTGGCTTTTGTCTCCTTCAAGGTGGTCCCAGTTTTCGCCAGAGGCTCGGATCCAACAACTTGGACGGGGTACACCGCCTTTGTCTACTGGATGAGCGAAACCATCCGGCATTTCGGCATTTTCATCCTGGCCGGCCTTGTCGCGGTTGGCTTTGCGATCCGTTGGTCGCTGCCCAACTGGACCGGATCAATGAGGCTGGCGTTCGAACGCATTCCCCCATGGTCCACGTACAAGACCATGCAGGGCGCGGTTTTTTTTTCCAATCTCGCAATCCTGCTTAATGCCGGTGCGGATTTGCTGCAAACCATGGTGCATATCCATAAGCACGCGAGCCCCTGGCTGCAACAGCGCCTGCAAGACACTATGTATGGCCTCAGTATGGGCAAAAACCTTGGCGTCGCGCTAGACCTGGCAGGTCACAAGTTCCCGGACGAAGAATCGATCGCGTACATCACCACAATCGCCTCGCGCGAGGGATTCGCCTATGCGCTGTCTGAGTTTGCTGCCAACTCGGCAGAGAACGCCGCGCTGCGGCTTGAGGCGTCGGGCAAGGTCATCTTCTTCCTGGGCTTGATTGGCGTAACCGCACTCGCCGCCGTGATTTTCTTCGGACTATTCGGACTTCAGACCGCCGCGATGGGCGATCGAGTTTTCTAACTGCGCGCCGAAGGCGCGTTGCACAACTACTCCCGTTTATTGGAGCATCACATGACCCTTAACATCGACCCTTCCTGCACCGCTGCACCAGCCGATCGCGAGTCGCTATCCGACGGCGCTTCGCAGAAGGTCACTGGCTATGCGCTTCCTCACGCCGGCACGCCGGTAGCTCGCCAAGCAGGAGCCTCCGTCGCCGATTTCCTGGCGTGGATGCTGCTTGCCGTTATCGTGGCCAGCGCCATCTTTGGAGGCTACTACGTCCTCAATAAGGACACCGAGAACAACACGGAAGCTCAGAACATCGCCCAGCTCGTCAAGGGGGCCAAGCTCCTCCGGGACATGAATGGGTACGCCAATGTCACAACTGCGGCGCTACAAGCCGCCGGCGCGATTCCGAGCAACATGGTCGGCGCGACGACGGGCACGCTGTATCACAGTTGGGATGGCGAGGTGACTGTCGTTGGATCGGCCACCCAGTTCGTGATTACCTACCGGGCTGTCCCCAGCAGCAATTGCATCCCTCTGCGCGCCAACCTCTCCCGGACGGCTCAGTTCGTCAGCATGACCAATTGCCCAACCACCGGCAATGTTGACCTTGTAATGACTGCACGCTGATGGACAACACACCCGTTACCTTGGAGGAGGCAACCAGCCTCCTCGACCTGAGATTCGTCGATATGATCATCGGGCCCGACTACGCCGAGCTTCGTGAACTGGAGGGAAGTCAATCGCTCTCAGACAAGGTCCCGGGCCACCTGCAGGCGGACGTCAATCTGCTGCGTCAGCAATGCAGGCAGGCACTGCGGACACTGACGAAGTCGGAGTTCACCGCCACCCTAGGCGAGGAGAAGTTCAGGGTGACGCAGCTCTTCGACGTGGACTCGCAGGACATATTCATCCTGGCCCGCGCGGATGTGAAGACACGACCGCTGAGATCGCTCGGTATGGCGGACCGGCTATTCAACCATTTGATACAGCCGAAGCTGAGTGGCCTAGTCGTCGTGTCGGGAGGAATGCGCCACGGAAAGACGTCCACCGCTGATGCGATCTTCATCGACCGGCTTGAACGGCATGGTGGGCTTGGCATCGCGTTGGCTGATCCGCCTGAAACATCGTTGAATGGCATGCACGGGAGGGGCCGCGCGATTCAAATCGAGGTGGCACGCGAGCATGGCGGTTACCAAGAGCAGCTTATGCGAGGGCTGCGTTCTCGCGCGAACATCTTCTATCTTGGGGAGACCCGCGACCCGTCCTCCGCAATCGAGGTCGTCCGTGTAAGCGGCAACGGATGGCCCGTCCTCACCACACTGCACGCAGACAGTCCGGAGCTCACTTTCACCAAACTGCAATCGCTATGCGCTGGCTCGGGCGCATCGGTTGAGTCGTTCAACGCCATGCTGGCTGACAACATCAGCGCGGTGATTCACCAACAGCTTGAAACAGTCAAAACAGGCACTGGGATTGCCAAGCGCCTGCAAATCAACTGGCTGGTGTTGGATGGCAAAGAGGACACTGCCATCCGGGCCAAGATCCGCAAAGGCGACTTCGCCGGACTGAACACAGAAATTGCAGCGCAGAAAGCCGCTGCCATCTTCGGGAACAGATTATGAACCGACGCTACCAATTGACCGCTTCAAGGCGAAAGCAGGCGGGCTTCACAATGGTCGAGGGCATGCTGGTGCTCCTTCTCTTCGCGATAGGCCTGGGAGCATGGCTCTGGAACCAGACCGACTACATGGCCACGCTCACAAGCCGCCAAGCGGCATTTCATCAAAAACAGGTGGGCAACGCCGCTGCGGCATACGTCAAAAACAACTATGCATCTCTTCTGGCTGCTACCGCCGGCGGTCCTGTCACGATCTCACTGGACACGATCCGCAACGCTGGGAACCTGCCCGCCGCCCTGCCCGCGCTCAATCCTTACGGCCAGGCCTATACGCTCGCAGTACGCCGCGTAACGCAGGGTGGCCAGAACATTCTCGAAGCACTCCTGGTGACAGGTGGCGGCGACATTCCGGAACAAGACCTGCGTCGTACCGCTGCATTGCTGGAGGGAGGCGGGTTCGTTCTCGCGCGCCAGCCCGCCATAGCTCAAGGCTCAATGGGAAGCTGGCAGGTGCCGGTTTCCGGCTTCGGACTGGCATTGCCCGGCGGCAACTTGGCCACCGCGCTGTTCTTCAACAGCGCCGGCCAGGTTACGGACTATCTCTATCGAAATTCGGTCGCTGGGAGGCCAGAGGTCAACCGGATGAACACGAGTATCGACATGAATGGCAATGACCTCAATAACACACGCACCGTTCGCACTCAGACCGTGGAGGCCTCCGGCAATATCAATACTAAGAGCGCACTGGTAATACAGAACGCTGACGGATCTACCCGTAGCGGCTGGTATACAGCAGGCAACGATGGCTGGCTTCGCGTTCTAAATGACAATCATGTGGTCACTGCAGGCGAAGTCCGCGGCGGGGCACTACGTTCGATGGGCCAAACCTATTCTCACGGACGCCTCAACGCCTACGAATACGTGTACGTCGGCGGGGTCGCCAACGAAGGCTGGGCATGCGAAGCAAACGGCCTGGTGGCCAGGACGGGAATCGGTGAACCCCTATCCTGCCAGGCCGGAGTGTGGCGAAAGTCTGGCGGAGGACAATTTCGCTGCGAGTACTACTTCGCGGGACGTGCCGATAATTACCTCCCTACGGACAACTCTTGGTGCCCGGCCGGCATGATCGTAACCAGCGTAACCAGCGCAGGCAGGAACCAGAATTTCTACAACGTCATGGGAAAGAGCCTGTACGCGGGCAACGTCGGGCACGGCTACACGTGCTGCGGGATCTCTTGACCACCTCCGGCGGCGACCCCGTCCCAAAGGACGCACAGCTATGAGCATACTGATGATTCCGCTGCTGGCGCTGTTCATCCTAATTGCATCTCTGGCCTCCACGTCGGAGCAGACTACGTTGGATATGCAGCAGCAGCACGAGGCGGTCGTGTCCGGAGGCAGTCTGCGCATCTACGCGAATTCAGTAGCCAGGTTTGCAAAATCTAACCCAACGTTTTCTGGATCAGCCCCGTCCACGGCGCTCGACCTTCCGACCTGGTTCAGCCCACAGTTCGGCACGGGCAATGTCGTTGTGGGTGGCACCGCCTACATCTACTTTCTTCCAGGCGGACGCGCGGTAGATCTATACCGGATGTTCCCGGACGACGAGGATGGCCTGCCGATTCTCTTTGGCGTCGCCAGGAGCGGTATTCTGAGCTCGCCTTCTGGCGGGGCGGCAGTCCTTTCGTTGCCGCCCGGTGTGCCCGACGGGGCGATTGTGTACGTCCTTTAACCGCAAGGCCAACAAAAACCCCCGTCCGGCGGTGCCGGGCGGGGGTTGGAGCGCTTCATGCGCTAAGGTTGCGAGCGTTACGGGCCGCTGCTGGCCTGGGATAGCGGATAGGGTTGGCGCCCGAGTAAGCTTGACTATAGGCTTGCCACAGACGACGAAGTCGCCTCTGGCAAGCCTACTCGGGCCAAGTGTGCCCTGCCCTGGACAGAGCCGGGATCGGAAGAGAGAGCCGCGGCCGGTTCAGGGCCGCGACGGGTAGCTCAATTTCGATCGAGGAACGCCAATTCACCGAATCGACTGAGGGTGGAGGACACTGCTTTTTTCATCTGGCCTGTTCAGCAGCCTAACCAGATATTCGGGATGCGCCTTTTTGAGTGCGGCGCGCACTGAACAACCTGCGAAGTCTTCTTCAATATGCACCACCGGCGCACATTGAAGAAAACTCCACGTGTGTGGAGTTTCCGGGGTTGGCTAGGACTCAGTTGTCATCCGTGCCAGTTCGAACGCCATCGGCCGAAGCCTCGGGTTCAACGTACTGATAAACCATCACGCCATCAACTTTCGCCATGTGGATCTTCAGTAAGCGGCCCTTGAGGACCACCCCTGTTTGACCGGCACGGGTGCCGCTCGTGATCTTGTAGGTGTCGATGTACGGATCGCCGATGGTCACGGACGCCAGGACCTTGCGGCTGGAGTCGTTCGCGGCTTCTTGAAGCTTTTCGCTCATGACCTTGATGGCGTCTTTGCCGACGACCTTTACGTCGCAATTGAGCCAGGTGAGTGAATCCGCACTGCCTTCCTGCGCCTCACCGTGAAAGATGCTGATGCTGCACGCAAGGAACGGAGCACCTTTCTTGGGCTTAACTTCGCGAACACGACGAACATAGCCGAGGCCACGAAGATGAGCATCGAAGTACTTGGGGGTGTTTGCTTGAGCCATGACGGATCTCCTAAAGAAAAGGGGAACCGCCGCCCCATTCGGGGAGGAAAGTTCCCCGATGGGCTGAAAAGACACTCCTGGTCGCTAGGACCTGCGGTCACCGAATGGTGGAGCCAAACCGCAGTGCTACAAAAGATTCCGACATAAGCTGTCGGACGGCTTTCTAGCCGACATCTTACGTTTCGGCGATGAAGAAATCAATGGAATTTCCTGCAGCACCACACCAATTTTCGAGAGAGAGGAAAGTCCCTCACTCCGGACTCGGAGCCTTAAAGGAAAGTATGGTCGCGGGAGCTCGGCGCGGCAGCAAGTCTCGGCACGGGTCGACCGACGTCAGTTCCGCCGCCGGCACCGTTTCGACAGCGCGCACTTCGCACCCTTCGCTGTCCAGCGTCACTGTTTCGACTTCTCGGCTATCCCCACATTCAGCGAGGATTGACACGTCACCAAGACGTTCGTGTCTTGCCTGAGTTCCAGCACGGCACTTGCTTGCCCAGGGAGAAATAATGTTCATTGCGAGTTCCTTCATCGAGGTTGTTCACCTGTGGGCGGCAGTGGCCCCAGCCGGAGATCGTTATAGCCGACAGGCCGCGCTGGCACTGGCCCGCCTTGTTGTAGGACCGGAGCTGCAGCGCCGTTTTGAACCTCCGAAGCACTCCAGTCGAGGTTGGATTCAACTTCGTCGCCGTCGCCCTCGTCGCCAGAGGCGGTTGGTGGGCTTTGGACGGGTATGTGGTCGGAGTCGGACCCTGCCGCTGCGAGAACAGACGATCGAACGACATCAACGCGGCCTGCAGGCAGCAGCACGGAGAAGCGGTCCGGCCTGCCAGGTACAAAAACGTAGTTGCCTCGCACCTCGGCATCTCCCCGAGCCCCTCCTGGCAGTTCAATTGGCACCGACCGCAGCTTCGACGGCAACGGCTGGTCCAGGACCAGAATGATTTTTCCATGGTCACCAAATGCGCGTACCGCAACGTGGCCGCCGTCCGAACTGACCGTGTAGTCGAAGTCCAATCCCTCCGGCGCGACATGCAGGGCACCGGAGGTTGTCGCGCAACCAGACAGTGCGATCACCGCGACCAGGCCGAGCCCCGCAAACACCGATCGTGTCACGTACTTCGGGATTGAAAATACGGAGTTCAAGTTTATTCCTAAGCCACGGCAAAACAGGACGCTGCCACCGCAGCACCGCAACCATCATAGAGCGGCGGCAAGCTCCAAAAAAGCTCGGTAGCCCTCTTGCCAAACCGTTGAGATTGTGTGTAGGATTCCGCCCAGTATGCCCGTCAGAGCTCATCTGGCATCTTTTGCAGTGCTGCGGTTTGGCTCCACCATTCGGTGACCGCAGGTCCTAGCGACCAGGAGTGTCTTTTCAGCCCATCGGGGAACTTTCCTCCCCGAATGGGGCGGCGGTTCCCCTTTTTCATTCAGGAGAACCGACATGAGTTCAACGTTCAGCGTTGCAAGCCTTTCTATCGCCTTTGGCATCTGCGTCGGCGCCATTGTCTGGGGGGCTATTTCCCTGGCACCGCGGGCCTACGTGGCCGTGCGCGCATGCGCCCACGGCTTCACGCATAGCCGAGGCAACACCCGACGTGCGGCTATTGTCACCTCGATCGCGGTGACCGGCCTTCTCGCCGGATGTGCAAATCAGAGCGCCTCAGGCGGCGTGTACAGCTACCAGCAAGCTCAGCAGGTGCAGCAGGTCCAATCGGGGACGGTCATTTCGGCACGACCAATCACCATTCAGGCCGGCTACAACTCCGGGGCAGGCATGGCAGCAGGTTCCGCACTAGGCGGATTGGCGGGCAGCGCCATCGGAAACCACAAGGGGTCCTATGTCGCGGCAGCCATAGGCGCGCTCATCGGCGGTATCGCCGGCAATTCTGTCGAACGCAAGGTGTCCGAAGCCGCTGGCATCGAAGTCGTTGTACGACTCGATAGTGGTCAAACCCAAGCAATCGCGCAGGAGGCTGACATCCCGCTCAAGCCTGGCCAACGGGTCCAAGTCCTGAGCGGTGCCGGCGCAGTTCGCGTCATCCCGATTTAAACCCAAGCAGTGGCGCCCATTGGACGCCCTGCTCCTTCCCCTACCGGGCCCACGCCCGAACGGGCGAGTGGGCTCTTCTTCGGAGCTTGCGATGAGCAATCATTTCTTCAAAACCCTGCACAACGGCCATGCCATCACGGTCAATCTAGGCTGGGACCGCCCCATGGGCCATTTCTTCCTGGTCATACCGAAGCCGGTCGAGCTTCTTGACACTGATCCGGATGCAGACGACGACGGCGAATTCGGCGGCGACTTCCTTTATTCAAATCTTTACGAGCGAAATCCCTTTGGGTTGGACCTCGATTACTTCCGCGGAGTCTTGCATCGACTCGGCATTACCCTTCCCGAGAGCATGTACGTCGAGGTGCTTGCGGATCGTCGCAATAACGTGGGCAACCGCCTCGTCACACACCAGGCGGATGGCACGTTCTCCGAACATCCGATCTAAGACTGCTGTTCTCATTGACCCATCGGGGCCTCCCGATTGGGGGGCCTCCCTCTTAAAGGCCCAACTATGCCTCACCACTCAAACCGAGAAAGAATGACAAACGTTGAGTGCGTCACGGACTTAATGGAGTTCTCCTCCTATGGCCCGCTCGCTCAAATGTTTGTCGTAGACGCGCTCCTCAAGCACGCGACGAGCGTCGCGAAGTTCAGCGACGAAGATCTCCAAAACTGGCCTGAGAATCATCTCATCCACCCCCATTCATGGAGAGGTGTTGCGCAAGAAATCAAAACGAAACTTGAGCAGCACCTCAACCCCGACGCATCTTCGGAAGTGACGTAAAAATTCTGGAAACTGCCACAGGAACCGCGAATTCGTAGGGCCTGACGCAATCCAGTCCATCCCTCGCGCGGGTTTGCATTCCCGCGCAGCCCCTCTCATTCATCTTGGCCCCTAAGGGGCCGCTTTTTTTTCTGGAGCAACACCATGATCAAGATCCCCGGCACGCTGGAGGTCAAGACGATTCGAGGCGGCAACGGCGACTTCAATGTCGGTGAGCTGCAAACCGCAATCGGTGAATTCAAAATCAAGGACAAGATCTTGGAGCAGTTTCAGTCGGGCTCCTACCCCGGCGAGTTTCTAATCTCGAAGATCTATCCGCACTCATACACGTGGTACGGGAAGATCACAATTGAGATTCGCGCCATGCTCGCGGACGTGATGCTAGACAGCGACGACCCTGGCGACTCGGAGATTGCCACTCAGGCGACCGAGCCCGATCCAGCGGATGAAGAACGCAGTTCCCCATCGATCGCTACGCAGAGCGAGGCCGCAACTCCAAAGGTCTTGTCGGCGGAAGAGGCCCCTCCTCCTCCCGCAGCGAGCGCTCCACTTGCGACCGCCGAGCAGCCCACGGCGTCAAGCGTGCCCTTCGAGGACAGCGAGCTCTTGGAAGTCTTCGGCGCTGAGCTTACGGAGCTGATCAAAGCCCGGCAGCCAGTAAAGCTAGATCCGTCGGTCGACCGCGCGCTGTTCCGGTCGCAGCGCGATTGGCTCGGGAAGCGACTCAACTACAGCTTCCGTGCTGCATCTCAAACCTGGCACGTCAAATAACACCAATCCCTCGATGCGCAGGTCCGGCTTCAGCCGGCCCGCGCTTCAAACCTCCACTACAGGCAGAACCCCATGGCACTTATCTTTCCTAGGCTCGCGCAGAACTTCATTCGCAACGGCTATTTTCCAACCGACGAGGAGACACTGAAGCGAGTTTGCTCCGCCCTTGAGCTGCTCGATCCTGATGCGGGGGCAAGGCTCTATGACCCCTGCTGCGGAGAAGGAAGCGCCCTTAACTGGGTGGCTTCCGCTCTGGACGCGTTTCATGCCTCAAAGTCCACAGTGACGTATGGCGTCGAATTTGACCGGAGCCGCGCCTGGCACGCAAAGGAGCTCCTCTCGTCAGCACTTCACGCTGATGTCCACGATGTGTTTGTATCAGCGCGGTCTATGAGCCTCCTGTTCTTAAATCCCCCTTATGGAGCCGTGGTGGCCGACAAGGGGCACACTGGCGACCGGCACTATGACCGCTTGGAAAAGGTCTTCTACCAGGCCGCGGTGCCATCGCTCGCTTTCGGCGGCGTGCTGGTCTTGATCGTCCCACACTATGTGATGGACAAGCAATTTGCGACCATGATCTCCCGGAACTTTGAAGGGGTGCGGGCCCACTTGGCGCCTGAGCAGGAGTTTCGGCAGCTTGTCGTCTTCGGTGTAAAGAGGCGTTCCGACTCACCTGACCCCAATGTTGTGAAAAGGTTGGTCGAAATTGGGCAAGGAGCACTTCCGTCCGAGCTACCCGCTGAATGGACCACTGCACCCTATCTTGTGCCGCACGTTGCCGGTCAGCTCGCATTTCTGTCCACGAAAATCGACGCCGAACAGTTACGTGACGAGCTTCAACGCATAGCACCTTCGACTTTATGGCCGCAGCTCGGACGCTTCTTTTCGACCGGTGAAGTCACTCATCGACGCCCGCTCTGCAACCTCTCTGACTGGCATCTTGCGCTTGCGCTCGCGGCCGGACAGATAAGTGGCGTAGTGGAGGGCGACGACGGGACCAAGCTGCTTATCCGGGGAGACACGATCAAGGTCAAAGTCCAGGAAGTTCAGCTTGAAGAAGCCAGCAATGGCGATGTTCGCACCACGATCGTGATGCGCGACAAGTTCGTACCGACCATCGTCGGAATCGACTTCACGCCAGGAGCGCGCTTGGGCCGTCTGGTCAACATCCGGTGACTCAAGCCTTATTGAAACAGCCCCTCGCGTTCGCGAGGGCGCTGCCCTAAGCGTATCTCCATGCACTTAGGCCAGCGTTCCACGAAGCCCAGCGTTACTGGGCCGCCGCCGGCGTAACCGGCATCCTTTTGGTTCGGCTCCATGGGCTTTTGCCCAGGCCAAGGTCCTCCAGACCTGGAGTGTTTTCTTAACCCTTGCGGGCAACCTCCCGCAGGGTGCCCGCTGTCGCTTGGATATGACCAATGACAACGCCCTCAAATTTCATCGTAACTTTCGAAGTCGCGTATCGGCATCTCATAAAGGTCGGCGTAGAAGCGCCGAACGATCTAGCCGCATTGCAGCAAGCCGAAGCGGCTTTCGGGAATGCCACACTATGGGCAGAAGATTCCCCGCAAAAACTCCTTCATGATGACTTCCATGAGGATGGGGAATGCGTGAACCGATACGTTACCTATTTGGGAAGCGCCCCGCTTCCGTCTCCGGGCGCAAGCGTTCAGGAATTTGAGCTCCATTCGAGGGCCCGAAGCCTTCTTCAGTTCTGCCGCATGGTTTCTGATGCCGCACCTTCATTAACCGAGCAAGTCGTCGATCTCGACCGCCTGCTTGAGGTAAGGCTGTCTGCACGCTCGATTCAGCAGATTCGCGAGCTGTTGCCGTACTTGGCTTCTATCGAGCTCGCATCCTAACTGTGACCCGTTGCGATTGATCTAAATTCTGGAGCGCATCTATGATGTTCCGCATTCGCGAACTGCAAGATCTATTTGTAGACGCCTGCGTGAGGTTTCCTAACGGAGACCTTGCTTTTCTGTCGTTCTATGGCCGTGATGGGTCCGCGCAGCAGCTCTTCGCATCGCTGCAACTTGGCGTTCAAGAGGGAGGCCTGCGTCAATTGACACTGATGACGACCTCATCAGCCGTTGAAACCGTAGTCTCTGTCGGAGATGTGAAGCGGCTCGAAAAGCATTCGGGCAGACTGCCTAAGCAAACTCTCTTCGGCGGGCTCCTGCACTGCTGGATCTATGACCCCGCATTGTTGAAGCCGTCCCGAGCTACGCGTAGTGGCTGGGTGCTACGCGACGTTGGTGGCGACGAGCCACCGGGCGCTGCTGCAGACCTGGTATGGGACCTGATCAAGCAGGTCTCTGACGTCCCACTTTTGGATCACTGGCGGGACTTCCTTTTAGGAGAACTAAGCACAGACCTACTGGCCGACTTGAATGATGAGGCCTGCCGGCCTGTCGGGAGGATTAGTCCCACTTTCGTACGTCTTCCCACGGACTTTTCGAGGCGAATTTCTTCTTACGTCCGCAATGGACATCTGACACTTCACCCTAGCGCTTAACAGCGTCTTCTCTTCCCTTCCGGGACACCATCCCGGAAGGGGAGTTGGTGTCTCTCAATCCCCTTTTCTTGGAGCACCATTATGAACGCGATCGTTGACGACGAAGTTGTCGCATTGGAAGAAGCCCAGCTTGATGAAACCGATCACATCCCCCTTCCGGAGTTCATCAGCAAATTTGGCGCTGGCCTGTTGCAGGCCGTCCGAGCGCAGAACCCCCCTATATTTGACGAAGCCCACCGCCCCGACTGGGACGGGATCATAGACTCTCTCTCTCGCACACCGTTCCCGGCTCAACGGCGCGTCGTGCACGCCTTGACCACGCTGCTGACGCAGCATGCGCCAGCCGGCGTCATCAACGCTGAAATGGGCACGGGAAAGACTCTTATGGGCATTCTCGTGGCCACGCTCCTCCATCACGCCGGTTTCCCGAGAACTTTAGTACTTGCACCGCCTCATTTGGTCTACAAATGGCGGCGGGAGATTCGTGCAACGGTACCGAACGCACAAGTCTGGATCCTCAACGGTCCAGACACGCTTCGGAAGCTGCTTCAGCTCAGGACCATGCGAGGTCGACCTGCTGCACCGCAGTTCTTCATCTTGGGCCGCGTTCGGATGCGGATGGGGTTCGATTGGCGCCCTGCCTTCGCAACACGGCCGGTCCTCTTCGACTCGGAACTCGGTCGCGTTTGCAGAAGTGCCGCTTGCTGCCCCCGATGCGGTCAGTTCGTGTGCGACGAGGATGGTGTACCGCTCACACCGACGCTGGCTACGGCGGCCTTGAACGAGCGGCGCACCGCGTGCAATTGCGGCGAGCGCCTTTGGACGCTCGTTCCGAAGCGTGCGACGCCCATGAGCTACCGGGACATGGTCAAAAATGCACTCGTTCAAATGCCCACGGTAGGCCCCCGCACTGCGGACGGCTTGCTTTCTCGCTTCGGCGAGGAAATGCTCGGCGACATGCTGCAGGACAACGTCTACGAGTTCATCAACTTGATGGACGATGAAGGCGACTTAGTCTTTTCAGATCGCCAGGCCAAGCGCATGGAACGGGCACTCGCCTATACCGAAGTGTCTTTCGGACAAGGCGGATTCCAACCGACTGAGTTCATCAAACGGTATCTTCCGCAAGGCTACTTTGGCTTGCTCATTGCAGACGAGGGTCACGAGTACAAGAACGAAGGTTCGGCTCAAGGCCAGGCGATGGGCGTGCTCGCGCGCAAGTGCTCAAAGGCGTTGGCATTGACCGGAACGCTGATGGGAGGCTACGCGGACGACCTATACCATCTCCTCTATCGCCTCCACCCGCGGATGATGATAGAGGACGGGTATAACTTCAACTCAAAGGGGTCGATGGCATCTGCGACGATGGCATTCATGCGTGAACACGGCGTCCTCATCGACATCCACAAGGAATCGAACTCGGGATCTCATCGAACGGCAAAGGGGGATAAGAGGACCATCTCCACCGTCAAAGGTCCGGGCTTTGGTCCGAAGGGGATCATGCGGTATGTGGTCCCATACACGGCGTTCTTGAAGCTGTCTCAGCTCGGTCAGGACGTGCTGCCGCCCTATCGCGAGAGCATGGTGGAAGTCGCTATGTCGCCCGACATGGAGGCGGCGTATCACTATCTGGAGCGCACGCTGGTTGACGAGTTGCGGCGGGCACTGCGTGCTGGTGACAAGTCGCTCATGGGAGTTGTTCTGAATGCACTTCTCGCTTGGCCAGAATGCTGCTTTCGGGCTGAGACGGTTCGGCATCCTCATACCAAGTCGCTGCTTGCTAGCCTTCCAGCGCTGTACGGCAACCAGGATGCGTCGCCTAAAGAGAACGCATTGCTGGAGCGCGTGCGACGGGAGACTGCAAAAGGCCGTCGTACGCTCGTTTACACGACGTACACGGGCACACGCGACACATCGGCCAGGCTAAAGGCACTCTTTGACCAGGCCGGCGTGCGCAGTGCCGTGCTTCGTTCCAGTGTGGCCGCGGAAAAGCGGGAGGACTGGGTAATGGAGCAAGTCGACCGAGGGATCGATGCGTTGATCTGCAACCCGGAGTTGGTCAAGACAGGCCTGGATATGTTGGAGTTTCCGACCATCTTGTTCATGCAGACCGGCTACAACGTCTACACACTGCAGCAGGCCGCAAGGCGTAGTTGGCGGATCGGGCAGACGCGAGACGTGGACGTGGATTTTCTTGGCTATCAGGGCACCGCCCAGATGCGCTGCCTGCAGCTCATGGCTCAGAAGATTGCAGTCTCTCAATCCACATCTGGCGATATGCCCGACTCAGGGCTCGATATCCTGAATCAGGGGGGTGACAGCATTGAAGTCGCCCTTGCGAAGCAGTTGGTTAACTGACTTCGGTGCTTTCTCTCAGGACAGGCTACCCCACACCCGGGGTGGCCTTTTTTTTTGCAAGATGTAGCGCTACGCGCGCCGCCGCTCGCCAAGGACGTCCAGACACGCCCTTAGAACTCGCGCCGGCTCGATAGAGTTGATTTCGTCCGTTCCGTTGTCCGGAACCACATCCCGCGTGTACCTTCGCGCCCAGAACCATTCTGGATTCGGCTCATTGAAGATTCCGACATATGGAACGCACAGGCCTTGGGCGATATGCGACGGACCACAATCATTCGATACGACCAGGCGGGCATTGCGCATGAGCGCGGCGAGCTCTGCTGGCGGCCGACAGAACTCAATCTTGAAGTCGCTTCGGCCTAGGTATGCAATGTGCTCCCGCATTCTTCCTTCGTCGGGACCCAGAACGAAGGTGAACCCTGCAGATCCGGCGAAATGGTTTTGAAGAAGATCCGAGAGCGCCACGTAGTGGTCCAACGCCCATCGCTTGAAATCTCCGGCGCCACCGCCCGGTATGAAAACGATATCGGCCGGTGTGACCTTCCCGACGTGCGGCTTGGAGATCTCCAGAAATGCCTGACGCGCAGTTCGCTCAGGCTCATGCCCCTGATGCGTCGCGAGCAGGCGCAGATTTGCAAGCCCAATGTACTCATTGATGTCTTTTCGATGACTGTGGGTCCATACGCGATCGCCCAGCCGGCCATTCTCGAATCCCATGCGCAGCGCTGGCCGCCGAATAAGGTTAATCAGCGAGTAGCGCTCGCTAGAATGGTGAAGACTTAAGGAAGCGTGAGCTCGGCGTGGCAGCGCGCGCACTTGCGCCGCGAACGCATCCGCTTGGACGAATTCGTCCACCCACGGCAGGCTCGTGTAAAAGTGGCCAACTGCGTACCGGGACACTACACGGACGCGCTTTTCACGCCAAAATTTCTTCAGAAGGCTTAGCGCTGGAAAAGCTACGATTTGATCGCCGAACCTCGGCTGGCTCCTGACAAAAACCACAACATCAGACATAAACCGGACACCTAAACAAGTAGGCGGGGATTTATGGTCGTTTTCGGCACGACGCCGGCAATTTATCACGAGGCTGCACCGTGGCCTATAGGCTGTGCTGGCGCGAAGCGCTGCCAACAAAAAGCCCCCTTTCGGGGGCTGTTTGCAGCGAGCGCGCTTGTCGCGAGACGTCAGATCGCAGCGCTAGCGCCTGGGCTCGCCGCCGCGCGGATGCGCTCAACCTTCTGCAGCTCAGCGATGCCCGCGTCAAAAGCCGCGAGCAGTGTGCGCCGCGGCTTGCAGTCGTCGTAGCCGCGCACGACGATGGAACGCGCTTCGGTGAGCATCGCCAGGCGCTCCATGTCCGAATCGCCGCACACTGCGATCGGCCCTCCATAGTAGATATCGTCCAAGGCCCGCCCCTGCTCATCCCGGTGTTCCAATGGCCACCAATTGTCCAATTCGGAACGGGCAGCGCCCAGCTTCGAGTGGACTCGGCTGGAAAACCCGATGGCCGACAGGCCTCGCATTAGAGGGGCAAGTTGTAGATGTAGCTCAATTGGCATCGCTTTGGCCGGGCGCCAGCGCGACGGGATACCGGTTTGGCCACCATACGGCACCGCGCCGTTGTATTCGCCGTAAGACGGCCCCGGCCGCCGCCGGCGCGGCTTTGCATCCGCTTCGCGTTGAGGACTGACAAAATCGTCATTGCACCTGCCCGTCTCGTGTGGCCACGGGTGGGGCTCCACGACGGGGCGCAGATTGGCCAACGCGTCAGCAACACGCTGCAGCAGGGCGCCGTCCAGGCCAATCAGGAGAGGAATGCACTCGCCGGCGTAGTAGATGCCCTCCCACTTGGGCACCACCATTTTGCAGCCATTACTCTGCAGCCAGTGGGCGCGCTTGGCCTCCATGCGCTTGACCTCAGCCGCATACGGCTCGTCCAGGCACACATAGCTCCCGCTCACAGGGTCGAACCAGTCCGAGTTATGGTCTCTGCCGGGCATGCCGTTCAGCACGCTAGCGATGGCGTCGAACTTCTTGGTCGATACTGGTTGCAGGCCTGTCGCTTCCATGAAGCGCAAGCTGCGCTCCGCCTTCAGTAGAAGGTCCCGAGCCGCCTCTTGGTTGTCCACATTGGTCCGGTGTTCCAGATGATCGACGTATTCCATCCGGAAGCCGTAGAGCCCACGCGCGTGGCCGACGCGGTGCTTGGCCACGATTTCGGGCAATGGACGAGAGAGGTGCACACATAGCAGTTCTCGGCCATGCCTCAGCCCATTGGGCGTCTGATCGTCCTTGCGCGGACGCCGGGTGAACCAGTGCACGGAGATGTAGACGGGAAACCCGCGCGGTGCACTTGCGACGGGAAGCTGGCGCTTCGCGTGCACGAAGTTCTCGTAGCCAGCCTGGCGACTGGCAAGATTGAGAGCGTCTGTGTGGGTGATGTTTTGCTCGCGGCTAATTTTCTTGGCGAGCTGCTTGATGCCGTTCACTGAGAGCGGCTTAATGCTGGCGGTATTCATGCGCTTCGATCCTTAAGGCCCCGTTTACAGAGTCACCGTCGCTCTGAAAGGCCGGAAGGAAGGCATCGGCCAATAGAAGATCAAAGCACTGCTCTAGGAGCTTCGGAAGACGGCGTCCTGCGCGTGCCAGCGCAGATCGACTTTACTCCTCACGAATCGTTGAAGTCAATCAGGCCTGGCAGCGGGTGCGCTGGGACGGGGCACCTGTCGGCCAACCGGTAGAATCAGCTCCGTTCCTGTGTGGAGTTCCACACTTGCCGCCTACCGTGGCGCCATGCCTTTGCGTAGCTTACCGGGCCCCTCCAGCAGTTCACGAACCATCAGCTCCTGTTCAGCCACGCAAGGTTCCGCCGCGAGCGCTTCCCACCATTCATCGTAGACAGGGGCTAGAACGCCGGAAGGGCGTTTGAACCTCGCTCGACAACTGCTTCGTTCGCAGCACAAACGAGCGGTACCGCTTGACCTCCAGCAGCAGGGCGAGCACGTCTGCGTCGGAGATCTTGCCATCAGAGCCACGATGACGGTCCTGAATAGCGCGGAGCTCAGCGAGGGATAAAGGAGATCTGAACGGCATAGGCGAATACTGTATGTTTGCACAGTAAACCTATGTCGTCCTATCCCGCTAGCTAGAGCTGCGCCCTCTCTTGACGGGCCTGCACGGCAGCGGCCACAGCTTTGGCGGTGACTCGACACCGACTTGCCCTTACGTCTATTAGTCGCTATAGTGAAATTACGGCTCTAAGTCGCGTCTATTAGACGCATCCGATCGGAGCAAGACATGAACCAGAATCTCAGCCTGGCGGACACCATGAGGCCCACGTCGGAAGACCTCAAGAAATTGCGGGGGAAAACTCGCCGCACGCAAGCGCAAACGGCGGCCATTCTTGGCGTTGGCCTACGCCAAGTGCAACGTTGGGAGGCAGGTGAGCAGTCGATGCCGCCGGCAACGTGGCGCTTTTTACAGATGTGTGGCCACCGTTTGCCCTCGGACTTCCTCGTCCCGGAAGATGGCGCCACCCGATCTTGGGATCTCGACAGCGACACGATACGGGACACCATTGAGCAAGGTGATTTCGTCCACCTACAGCCTGTCGTTGGCCCGATGATCCAAGCCCGAGTGTGGCTGGACCGCGTGCATGACGGCCTGATCGACGAGGAGTCGTATGGCGGCTTTGTTATCGGATTCCCAGGGCACCCCGAAGCAGGCCAAGAATTCGGTGGCTTCTACATCGGCGAACGCATCACCTTCGCTAAGCGGAACGCCGTCCATGTGGAACAGCGCACACATACCACTGCAAGCGCGTCTAACCAGAAAATGTGACCAGATGAGGCATACTCGCCGCCTCGCACAACTCAAAACACGGAAAGAAAAATGGGGGCCAACTGGAACGAAGGAATGATGCGCTGGGCACCATATGTTGACGCCGAAGGCCGGTCCTTTCCGCTCAACCACTTGCATCCTTTCCGATACCAGTTGGAAACGACTGACGGCCGGACGGTAGAAATCCGTGTAGCTTTCGCGATGCACTGCTTCACGCACGGAAATGAGGTTACCGAGCATGCCCCGGATCTGTACCAGGATGAGCGCGAGGTCCGCAGGTTTTGCCATGACCGCTATGCTTTGTCCCCGCGCTTACCGCTCATTGTTCGCGAGCTGGCCAAACGCAAATGCGGCTATGCCAAGCATGAGAACTACGTCACCATCGACGTGGAGACCGCCGAAGGCTCTACCGGAAGCTATGGTGTCTTCTTCAACGTGCGGAGAATCAAGGACGCCGACGGTCTCGCAGTGCTCCTGACCATCCAGAGCGCCTACGAGCTGGACGCGGGAAAACAGCCGCCAATCCACGGCTCCATCAAGTTCACGCGTTTGATCGAACTGACGCTTGACGGAATCAAGCCGCGCCCGCCTCGAAAATAGTATGACCGGAAAAAGCGAAGGCCCCCGAAGGGGCCCCGTAGTCTGGCGTTCTGTTGCCTCCGCTTTTGGCGGAACCGCTTGCGCGGCAGTCAACGCTTTTGCCCGAAGGCTCACCAGCTATTGCGTTAGGTCTATTGTTGCTCAAATTTGAGCATCGCGCAACCCATCCTTCCCAGCCAGACCGGGTACGACGAAGAATTTGCCTCTGTACGTATCACTGTATATGTAACCAGTATCAACATTGGCGGAAATACAGCCTCTCAGGATCCACCGTCAAAAATTCCTCCTCTACCGCGCATGCCCGCGCCGCCATCGCTTGGGGCCGATAATCCCATTCCGGCTTTCCTGCGTCGTCAAATTCGACGATCGCAAAAGACCCGGCGGGCGCGAGGCCCCGCCCTTTTGGCCAATGCTCGATGATCGTGCTCAGGGCAGCCGCATTGGCAAGCACTTCCTCTCGAACAGGCTTGCGTTGCCACCACTTCCTTGCGGGCATGAGGTGCTGCAGCCCGACGTCGTCGTGCAACTGCACGATAGCTGCTTCGCGCACCTCTTCGATGGCATTCGTCACCGATGTCCCGTGATAGTCGTAAAGCTGCGCACAGACGATTACCAGGCTGTCATGTCGCACCCTGGCACGCAAAAAGCACGTGCCAACAGACATCAGGCCGGGGTATTGGAACCTGGGATACTCCTTGTCGATGCCCTGAAACTGCGAATTTCCGTCCATCCCTACATCTCCCTATATCCTGCTCCTATCGGAGACACGCCGGACCATGCGCGCGCCCTGAAGGAACAACGGCAAGATTCATGGGAAATTAAAGGACAACCTTGACCCGCCTGCCACTCACGCCCGCTAGTTCAGGTACGCGGACAGCCGGTAATTGGGGCTAATTCACCAACGGAGCTTGAAAAGGGGACTCGGATTGGATGTCGAAACCACTAAGGTTAGTGACTTTTTCGCCCTGCTAAAGGCTACATACATCTTGGACTTGGCGTACAGGGTCGATGTGAACTGCCCCTTGTCGCAGGCCATCAGCATCGCGTGGTCGCACTCCAGGCCCTTCGCCTTGTGAATGCTGCTGAGCACCTTTGGGGGTAATGACGGATGGGAATGGGAGCGCATACGCGACACCTCCGCAAATCCTTCGTCCGGATCTGCAAACTGACCAATGCGCACGGCATCCCGCAGTTCGGACCAGTGATCAATCTTCACTGTGTCAAAGCCTGCGGCGTTTTCCTTCACCAGCGCAGCAATTTTTGCGAGCGCGTTCGACACGCCCGTATGTGAGGGACTATTCAGGAGACATCGTGCGACCGCTTGGATGTTGGCCGGCTTTCCGGTGGTGGAGCGCGCCGCGCCGGTGCGAACTTCCTGCAAAAGTCGGTCACCGTGGCTGGACGAGCTGAATCCCGCTGCGACGCTGCCCATGAAAGTGATGACACCCTGCGCCAGTGCTTCCGGATCACCATGACCTGCGCGCAGTGTCTGTACGAGCGCCCCTAGCGCATTACGCGTATGACCTTCCCAAATTGGTACTGTACGAAACCAGAACGCCCGAAGTGCCGACACCAAGTCGTTCTGCGATGCGAGAATCATAAGCTGTGAGCTGCTTTTCAGCACCTTGTCGATCGGTGCTCTATGCTCCTTGGACAGTTTGTAGCCCGTACGCATCTGAGCCGTGTTGTTTCCGACAAGCACCCTAACTGATGGAGGCAGCGCTCCAGTCAGGTCTATTGGAATTCCGCGTTCCAAGCTCTCCCGCGCCTCGATGACCCAAGCCCCCAACAGAGGACAACCGGTCTGCCAGCGGTGGGGCGTGATCAGCTTCTCGCCTGCTCCCTGCGCCTTCAAAGCGTCCCAGCGGGCACGATCCTCGCGCGCGGCTTTGTCGGTCTTGGCGCCGTAAATCCGCTGCATGGGATCACCAAAGATCCGGACAACTGCTCCAGCAGACAGCAAGGACATGACAACACTGTGCTGATCGACACTCGTGTCCTGGTGCTCATCGCACACGATGACTGGATAGCGTTGGGCCAGTGCACGAGCCACCATTGGCTGATGCCGCAGAAATCCTGCGACCTTGGTTGCCATGATTTCAAAGCCTCGCCCGCCGTCCTGCCAAGCCCAGGAGGTCAGATCGCGTGGAAGACCAAGTGGCTCATGGTAAGCCAGTGCGATCTGCGCTATCAAGGCATCGATGGTCTTGATCTCGACGCGCGCCCCTGCCTTCTTCGTGCGTTCTGCGAAGACAGAGCACGCGGCGTGGGTGTGCGTCAGGATGAGCAAGCGGCCATCACCGATCGCCCCAACCACCTCCTGCGCGTACGCGGCGGCTTGGTATGTCTTGCCGCAGCCCGCCGCAGCTTCAATGATCACCAGCCGCTCGGGTGAGCGGAGAAGATTGGCAACGGCGTGGTCGCTCATAGATCGAGCTCTTGCAGAGCCTTGTGACCCACGGCTGTCAATACCGCGTTGATCAATGGAAGCAATTGCGGCTCTATTTTCTTCCAAGCGCCTAACGCGACCATTTTTTGGGCCAACTCTTGGCCACCGACAGTGGACTTGAACCATTGCTGGGAGTGCTTCTTCCAAGCCTTTTCTTGACCTGCAGGCGCACCATCCTTACTGCCGCTGGCGGCCGCTATTATCAAAGTACGCCACGTCTTTCCCGATGCTTTCAGCGCCGCATCTATCGTCTCCACGCTCTTGTCTTGAAGTCCGAGGCGCTCCGCCAAAGTCCGGAGTCGATAGCCATCCACCTCGCCTTCTGCATCCCTCAGCAGTGCGAGGAGATTTTCTTCAGGGACGGCCCCGATCACATGGTCCTCGGTGCAGCCCTTGGGCCACTGGTGCAATCGTCCTTTGAGCTTGTCCTTCAGCTTCTTCCACCGCTCTGGTGCGGTACCTTCGTCGTCAGCCAGGCCGGCAAATAGCAAACCGGAAGACGCGAGCGTCTCCAACAGATCCAAGGTCGCACCGTTTCCCTGACCATCGCAGACTCGCACCCCGTAATCAAGCGGGTTGCCCTTAAAGGCCCTCTCTAATAGATACTGCAAAAAGCCGACTTCGGTGGGTCCTTCTGCGATGACGGCCACACGCGCCAGGAATGTTTCAGGATCGCGCTTCTGCTGCGGCCCGATCTTGTCCCGAGGCAGCGCACCGATGGAGCCCGCGCTGTCCAGATACCAGAGGTGCGCGTCCTCGGCACACGAAATGGCGATAGGGCTATGCGTCGTGAGGAAAATCTGCCCGTGTTGGCCGGCCAGGATCTTGATGAGCTTGCGCAGACGGTACGGCTCAAGCCCGCGCTCGATCTCATCGATGAGCGTAATGCTAGCTTCCTTGTCCGTTGACGATGCGATTTCGAGCGCGGACATACGTCTGGTGCCAGCCCCCCAACTACTCAGAGGCAACGCCACGTCATTCTCGGTCGCCACTAGTCCGATGAGCGCGCCGATGGACAACCCCTGGCTGGTCGTGAGACCGAGTTTCAAATTGCTGGGAAGCGCGGCACCGGCCATACGCGCATCCAGCGATTCGATCGCCTTCTTACCCTTGTCATTGAGCGAATCGTGCAAATCGAGCCCTGCTACCTCCTTGCCGATGCGGGCCCGCAATGCGCTATCGGCCAACAACCGATCCAGCGCCGAGCCATAGACAAGCCGCAGATCGCGATCATTGCGCTCATCAGCACTCATTCGAACCGAGCCGATACGCCGGCGAACGGCTGACGAAAAATGGGCCAATTCTTCGTTGGGTTGCATGACCTCCCACGCGAGTTCCAATTCCGCGGTACCCCGTACCCGAACGCGATATACCGGCTCGCCGGGCGCGGCAAGGTCTCCTTCTTCGTCGGCTGACGGAGGTATCGCATTCTGCCCGTCCCACGCCCACGGCCAGGCGAAAGTGCTCTGCGAGCCGATCCCGGTCGTATCGGGTAGGGTCATGACGGCTTCGATGACGAACTCCTGCGCGTTGTCGCGCGCCCAGTAATCGGCCTCAGAGAGGACCGCAGTGTTCGACGGTGAAAGCAGCAATGCAATCGCTTCGAGGATGGTCGTTTTTCCGACGTCACCCCCACCCAGGATGACGTTCATTCCTTCCGCAGGCAGCCATGTTAGGGAGTGGATGCCCCTGAAGCGTTGAATAGTTAGTTTACGAATATGTGCTGTGTGGGCCATGTCATTATCAATTGCGGGCAATAAGAGCTAAGCCGGCAAGCCACTCTCTCACCTCATTCATGGAATGCGAGCTTCGAATACCCTCACAGGTTTACGATCACGCTCATTCCGCAACTGCAACAAAATGCTAAACGCACGTAGCTTAGCAGCACTCAACTCAATAAACAGTATTCGTATGAGCCGCCGTCGCGACAAGAAAAACCGAAGACCGCTTTCGGCCAGAAGCGGTCTTTGTCTGAGATATGAGCACCCTCGCCCTCGCTACCCTAGCCTGATTGCCAAGGCAGCCAGCGTCACCAGAAGCACCGGCAGCGTCAGCACAATGCCAACCTTGAAGTAATAGCCCCACGAGATCACGGTGCCTTTGCGCTCCAATACATGCAGCCAAAGCAACGTCGCCAGGCTCCCGATCGGGGTGATCTTCGGCCCCAGATCGCTACCGATCACATTGGCGTAGACCATCGCTTCCTTGACGACGCCGCTGGCCTGGCTGGCGTCGATCGACAAGGCGCCTACCAGCACCGTCGGCATGTTGTTCATGATGGACGACAGGAATGCCGCCACCAGGCCCGTACCGATCGTGGCCGTCCAGATCCCCTGCTCCGCGATCCCGCTCAGCAGATCAGCCAGGTATTGGGTCAGGCCGGCGTTGCGCAGGCCGTAAACGACCAGGTACATCCCCAACGAGAAGATCACGATCTGCCACGGCGCTTCGCGTATGACCTTGCGCGTGCTGATGATATGGCCGCGTCCTGCAACCAGCAGCAGGATTGCCGCCCCGACTGCCGCCACGGCGCTCACGGGCACGCCCAACGGCTCCAGGCCGAAAAATCCGATCAGCAGCAACACCAGGACGACCCAGCCGGCACGAAAAGTGCCCGCGTCGCGGATGGCTGCCGCAGGCGGCTTGAGCTGGCCCGCGTCGTATCGCGCGGGAATGCTCTTACGAAAATACAGCATCAGCACCGCCAAGGTCGCTGCCACCGCAACGAAATTGACAGGCACCATCACCGCGGCATAACGGTTGAAGCCGATGTCGAAGAAGTCGGCGGAAACGATATTGACCAGATTGGACACAATCAATGGCAAGCTGGCGGTGTCCGCGATAAAACCTGCCGCCATGACGAAGGCCAAGGTGGCGGCCGGGCTGAATCCCAGTGCCAGCAACATGGCCATGACGATGGGCGTCAGGATCAGCGCGGCGCCGTCGTTCGCAAACAGCGCCGCGACCGCCGCGCCCAGCAACACGATCAGCGCGAACAGCGCCCGACCGCTACCCTTGCCCCATCGCGCCACGTGCAAGGCGGCCCATTCAAAAAAGCCCGCCTCATCGAGCAACAGGCTGATGATGATGACGGCGATAAAGGTGGCGGTGGCGTTCCAGACGATATTCCACACCACCGGGATGTCACCGACGTGGACCACGCCGGCGACAAGCGCAAGGACGGCGCCCAAACTGGCGCTCCACCCGATCCCCAGGCCACGGGGCTGCCAGATCACGAGCACGAGCGTAAGAACAAAAATTGCTATTGCACCAAACATTGGGCGAACTCTTTTTTATTTGTGGATTGAAGGTTGAAGCGATAAAGGGTCATTACGTGGGTAACTACGCAAGGCTTGGCGCGGCGTCATGGTGGTGGCTGGCCAATTGCCGCAGGCGCTCGATGCCGACGGGTTCGGACTTCAGCAAGGGCACGACGGCGTATCGCTTCGCGTGTAGCTTGGCGATGCCGTCCATTTCGCGCAGTTCATTGAAAGCGCGTTGGCATAGCAAGGCCGATGTCGGTCCCGCCGCGGCGATGCTGCTATTGACCAGCCAGGCCCAGGGCTCGATGCCGGCGCGGCGCAGGTCTTCCTGAAGAATGGCGGCCTCCAACACGGGCGTGGTCTCCGCCAGGGTGACCAGCAGCACCTTGGTCTGCGTAGGGTCCTGCAATTGCATCATCGGCGTGGTGTAGTGGACATTGCTGCCCGACATCTGGCGGGCGATGTCCCGGTGATAGGCGCCGGTTGCATCCAGCAGCAGCAAAGTGTGGCCGGTGGGCGCGGTATCCATGATGACGAACTTGGTGCCGGCCTCGCGCACGATGCGGGAAAACGCGCCGAAGACGGCAATTTCCTCGGTGCATGGCGAACGCAAATCCTCTTCCAGCAAGGCCTTCCCGTGCGCGTCCAGCTTGGCGCCTTTGGTCGCCAATATGTACTGCTGGTAGCGCTCGGTTTCGACTCGCGGGTCAATGCGGCTGACCGTCAGATTGGGGAGCGTGCCTTCCAGCGTACGTGCCAGATGCGCCGCGGGATCCGACGTGGTCAGGTGCACCGCCAGGCCACGTTCCGCAAGGTTGACCGCGATCGCCGCGGCCAGCGTGGTTTTGCCCACGCCGCCCTTGCCCATCACCATGACCAGGCCGTGCCCGTCGGCGGCAATGCCATCAACCAGCGATGCCAGATCAGGGGCTTCGATCTTGGGAACGTCAACACGGTTCGGCTCGTCGGCATCAAGCGCGGCGTCGCTGAGCAGGTGGCGCAAGGCTTCCAGCCCAACGACGTTGAAGGCTTTCAAGGTGACCTGGTCCTTGGGCAAGGCCACAAGCGGTGCGGGCATGGCCTCGATGGCGGCCTGCTCTCGTGCATAGACGGCCGCGGCCAGATCGTCATGCTGGACGGCCGCGGCAGGCAGGACACCATTGATGACCAGGTGCTGCTGCAACAGCCCGATGCCCGCCAGCTCCTGGCTAGTCCGCGCGGCCTCTTCGAGCGTGGCCCGCTGCGCGCGCGTGACCAGCACCAGGCGCGTGCGTTGCGGGTCCGCCAACGCCGCGACGGCTTCGCGGTACTGGGAACGTTGCTTTTCCAGGCCGGCCAGCGGCCCCAGGCATGACGCATCGCCTTGGCCAGCATCCAGAAAGCTGCTCCAGGCTCCCGGCAACTGCAACAGGCGGATGGTATGCCCCGTGGGCGCCGTGTCGAAAATGACGTGATCGAAGTCCGACGTCAGGTTTGAGTCCGTCAGCAAAGACGTGAATTCGTCAAACGCCGCAATCTCCGTGGTGCAGGCGCCCGACAAGGATTCTTCAATGCCCCGCACCACATCGTCGGGCAAGACGCCGCGCACCGGGTTCACGATTCGGTCCCGGTACTGTTGGGCCGCGCCTTGCGGGTCAATTTCCAGCGCCGACAGGTTGCGCACGGCGGCAATCGCGGTGATGTGGTTGCCGATATCAACGCCGAATACCTGCCCCACGTTCGATGCGGGATCAGTGCTGACCAACAGCACACGCCTGCCCTGCTCCGCCAGCAAGACGGCCGCCGCGCAAGCCAGCGAGGTCTTGCCGACTCCGCCTTTGCCGGTAAAGAAGAAAAACCTGGGAGCTGCATCTAGAAATTTCATGGCCGTCCCCTTAGCAGGTGCGATTGCCGCCACAACAACCCGACTGCGGTTTGGCGTCGCCGGGGGCTTCGATACCTGTCCATCGCACGAGTTCCTCGCGCGTGGGATATCTGCCCGCCAACGCAATCTCGTTATCAACCAAGGTCAAAGGAAGCGCTTCCGCGCCCGAGCGCGTCAGAAACGCGCTCACCACCGCGTTCTGCGCAAACGCCAAGGGCTGTTGGGCCAGGTTGAGCCGTTCGATGTTTGCGCCTTGCCGCTTCGCCCAATCGATGTCGGCCGCACTCGTTACCAAAGCCTGATCCACGTCCAAGCCACACACGCCTGTGCTGCAGCACAGGGCCGGGTCAAATATCTGTATGGTTTTCATTTTGACGCTCCAAGAATTTTCGAAATATTCGTCAAAAAAAATGGCCCATCGACAGGCGTCATGAGCATTAGCACGGCATTACTCGGCCGGCTTGCTTTCACCAATCTGCTTCAACTCGCGATGAATCGCTGCCTTATCCAACGCCGCGATGGGCAGGTTGGCAAAAATATTGATGCGGGCGGAGATCTGCCGAAAGATCTTTTCGAAGACGCGGCGCTTCTCTTCATCGGTGCCCTCCGCGGCGGCAGGATCTTCAAAGCCCCAATGGGCAGAGATCGGCCGGCCTGGCCAAACCGGGCAGACTTCGCCGGCGGCGTTGTCGCACACGGTGATGATGAAATCCATCTGGGGTGCGTCCGGCGCGGCGAATTCGTCCCAGCTTTTGCTGCGCAGTTGCTCTATCGGGTAGTCCAACACTTGCACTCGTTCGATCGCGAACGGATTCACGGTGCCACCCGGATAGCTGCCCGCGCTGTACGCATGGAAGCGGCCCTTCCCCAGCGTATTGAGCAAGGCTTCCGCCATAATGCTGCGCGCCGAGTTGCCGGTGCACAAAAATAGAACGTTATAGACTTTCTCGGTCATGATGCGGACTCTTCAAGAGAGGTTGTTCACGCGCCGCGCGCGAGCGGCTGCATGTGGGGCACAAGCGGTGACGCTTGTCGGGGCACAAGGTTGGCCACCGCAGCAGTTGTCAGTCAGGTAGGCCAACAGTTCCGCCATCGACTCGAATCGAGCTTCATAGATGACAAACCTTCCTTCCTGCCGCGACGTCAACAAGCCGGCATACACCAGCTCTTTCAAGTGAAAAGAAAGCGAAGAGGGAGGGATGCCCGTCTTTTCCGATAGTTGGCCGGCAGGCAGACCTTCCGGCCCCGCCTGGACCAGCAGGCGGTAGACGGTAAGGCGCGATTCGTGTCCGATCGCGGCGAGGGCTTTGACAGCATCTTTCATTTCCATTTTTCGATTATCGTGGAATAGTGGAAGACTGTAAACCCTGATTTAGGGTCGCGGGTGATGGCTAGCCGAAGCGGCCGGTGATGTAGTCGGAAGTTTGTTCACGCTTCGGTTTGGTGAACAGGTCGTCGGTCCGGCCCATCTCGACCAGTTCGCCGGCGCACATGAACCCGGTGTAGTCAGAACAACGCGCAGCCTGTTGCATGTTGTGCGTCACGATCAGGACGGTGTAGTCCTTCTTCAGCTCGGCAATCAGCTGTTCGATCTTTGCGGTGGAGATCGGGTCCAGTGCGGAAGTCGGTTCATCCAGCAGCAACACGTCGGGGCTCAGGGCAATTGCGCGGGCGATGCATAGCCGCTGTTGCTGGCCGCCCGACAGCCCCAGCGCGTTCTGCTCCAGCTTGTCCTTGACCTCGTCCCAGAGCGCGGCGTTGCGCAATGCCGCTTCCACCCTGACGTCCATCTCGGCCTTGGGTAAGCGGTCGTAGTGCCGGATGGCGTAGGCAACGTTGTCGTAGATCGACATCGGAAACGGGACCGGCTTCTGGAACACCATCCCCACCTTGCTACGCAAGCGGTTGATCGAATACTCGGGGTCCAGAATGTTCTGGTTGTCCAGCAAGACCTCGCCGCGCGCTTCCAACCCTGGATAAATCGCGTAGATACGATTAAAGACACGCAAGAGGGTCGATTTGCCGCAGCCGGACGGGCCGATCAGCGCGGTAACGCGATTGGAAGCCAGTTCGATATTGACGTTGTTCAGCGCCTGGACACCCTTGTAATAGAAGCACAGGTCGCGAGTCACCACTTTCGGCTGCGTCGCGATGGCCGGATTGTCCAAGGTGGCGCTGCGGGCCGCAATGGCCCCGGCCGCCGAGGAGTTCAATACCGATGACGGGAAAGCAAATTCAGTCATGATTCACCTTGTTGCGTGACAAGATAGCGCGGGAGAGCAGGCTCAGGAGCAGTACGAACATCGTGACGACGAAGGCGCCGGCCCAGGCCAGCGCATGCCAGCTTTCGTAGGGGCTCATTGCATATTGGAAGATGACGGCGGGCACGCTGGCCATCGGCGCGCTCAGGTCCGCGTTCCAGTATTGGTTGTTCAACGCCGTAAAGAGCAAGGGCGCGGTTTCACCACTGATGCGCGCCAAGGCCAACAACACGCCGGTCGTGATGCCCGGCAACGCGGCCCGGAACAACACCTGAACCGTCACTTTCCATTGGGGCACCCCCAAAGCCAACGCCGCTTCGCGCATTTGGCTGGGAACCAGTTGCAGCATTTCGTCGGTGGTACGGACCACAACCGGCAGCACGATGAACGCCAACGCGATGGCGCCCGCCCAGCCGGAGAAATGCCCCATTTGCCGGACGACCAGTTCGTAGACGAACAGGCCCAACACGATGGAAGGCGCAGAAAGCAGAATGTCGTTCACGAAGCGGATCACCGCGCCGATCCGATGGCGGTTCACGTATTCTGCCAGGTACGTTCCGGCCGCAATCCCGATGGGGGTACCGAGCAGAATCGCGACCACACTCATCAACAGGCTGCCGAACAAGGCGTTGGCCAAGCCCCCATCGGCGCCCGGCGGCGGCGTCATCTTGAAGATCAGGTCCCATTTAAGCGCCGCGAAGCCCTTGGTTGCCGTGGTCCACAGGATCCAGATCAACCAGAACAGCCCAAACAGGGTCGCAGCCATCGACAGCGCTACCGACACCAGATTTCGCGCGGTACGCATGCGTTGCAGACGCAGGCCTTGCGGGGTCATTGCCTTCCCTCCTGACGATTGAGGCGGTTGAGCATCAGTTTGGCAATGGCCAGGACAACAAAGGTCACGACAAACAGCAGGAAACCCAGGGCGATCAACGACGACAGGTAGATGTCGGAGTCGGCCTCGGTGAACTCATTGGCGATGGTGGCCGCAATGGAATTGCCCGGCTCCAGCAACGAGGGCGTCAGCCGATGCGCGTTACCTAATACAAAGGTCACCGCCATGGTTTCGCCCAGCGCCCTGCCCAACCCCAGGAATACGCCGCCGATCACCGCCGAGCGCGTGTGCGGCAAGACGATGTTCCAGACGACTTCCCAGGTGGTGGAACCCAGGGCGTAGGCGGACTCTTTCAACGGGCGGGGCACCGTCAAAAACACTTCGCGCATGACGGATGTGATGAACGGCACCACCATGATGGCCAGCACGATGCCGGCCGTCAGCATGCCCATGCCCAGAGGCGGGCCGGAAAAAAGCACGCCGATGAAGGGAAGCGCGCCGATGTGTTCGTCAAGCCACGGATTGACGTATTCAGCCATCACCGGCACGAAGACGAAGAGGCCCCACATGCCGTAGATGATGGACGGGATGCCCGCCAGCAGTTCTATCGCCGACGCTACCGGCTGGCGCAGCCACTTGGGCGCGACTTCAGTCAGGTAGTACGCAATACCGAAGCTGACCGGTACCGCGATCAGCATGGCAATGAACGCCGTCACCAAGGTTCCGTAGATCGGCACCAACGCGCCAAACTTGTGATTGACCGCATCCCAATCACTGGACCAGAGAAATTCGAACCCAAAGGTGCTGAAGGCGAGCCTGCCTCCCCACAGCATGGACAGCGCGGCCCCGCTCAGCGACACCAATACAAAAATGCCGGCTACGGCAACAATGCGGCGAAAGACCTTGTCCGAAGACGCATCGCGGCGCGATCGCGACTCCTCGGCCTGGAAATCCAGCGCGGGGTTAAAACCCGGATTATTCGACATTTACGTCAACCTGTAAGAACGCAGCCAATTGGCTGTCGGTCTCGCCCGGCGGCGCCGATCCTGCAAGCGCTGCCGGGCGAGACCGACTCCTGGGATCAACGCTTGATCTGCGCGGCCCAGTAGCTTTCGATCTGGGCAACCAGCTCCTTGGGCAGCGGCACGTAGTCCAATGCCTCGGCTTCGTGCTGGCCGTTTTCCAGGGCCCACTTAAAGAAGTCCAGCGTGGCGACCGTACGCGCTGCGTCCTTGGGCTGCTTGTACATCATGACAAACACCGTTGCCGCGATGGGCCAGGCGTCGTCACCCGGCGCGTTGGTGATCACCAGATGGAAATCCTGCGAGTTCTTCCAGTCGGCGTGCGCGGCTGCGGATTGGAACGTCTTGTCACTGGGCACGACGAACTTTCCGTCCGAGTTCTTGACTGCCGCGTAAGACATCTCGTTCTGCAGCGCGTACGCCAGTTCTACGTAACCGATCGAATTCTTGATCTGCTTCACGTATGCGGCGACGCCTTCGTTGCCCTTGCCGCCCACACCAACGGGCCACCGTACGGACGTGCCCTCACCCACCTTGGTCTGCCATTCCGGGCTGATCTTGGACAGGTAGTTGACCCAGTTGAAGGTCGTGCCCGAGCCGTCCGAACGATGCACCACCGTGATCTTTGCGTCGGGCAGTTTCATCCCCGGGTTCAGATCGGCGATTGCTTTGTCATTCCATTTTTCGATCTTGCCCAGATAGATATCAGCGAGCAAGGGACCGGTGAAGCGCAGCTTGCCCGGCTCGATGCCGGCGATGTTAACGACGGGAACCACGCCGCCGATGACCACCGGGAACTGGCCCAAACCGGCCTCTGCGAGTTCCTTGGGGGCAAGGGCTTGTCAGACGCGCCGAAGTCGACCGTACCGGCCTTGATCTGCGCGATACCGCCGCCCGAACCGATCGATTGGTAGTTGATCTTGTTGCCCGTCTTGGTGTTGTAAGTGTCGGACCACTTCGACAGGATCGGGTAGACGAACGTCGATCCGGCGCCCGTGATATCCGCGGCCTGGGCTGAAACCATGCCGAGTGCGAAGGAAATGCCCAATCCGGCAGCGTATCTTTTGGCCTGTGCAAACATGCTTATTCTCCACTTGAGGGTGCATTGAGGAAGTCCGTTTGACTCCCTGATCACAACATCTCTGTCTGTCGTGATTTATGGAAATAATGAATCAAATTCATTAACGGTTTATGACAGTTTCCAATTCCTGCCTGCCCCGTCCCGACGTGCCAATGACAAGCTCGGCGTCGTCAGGCAAGCAGCCACACGCATGCGTCGCGCAGCAGTCTTCCAGGATGAATTCAAGTAGCCCGTAGATGCCTCCGAGCCGCGCACGATAGCGAACGACCTCGCCTGTTCTACTGCCGACGATCAGACCAGCTCTCGCAAGCCCAGCCAAGTGTTGCGACACCGTGCTGCGCGGCCCGCCGACGACGGCGGCTATCTTCGCCGCATCCATTCCGCGCGGCTCCTGGCGTATCAACATCCGGAAAATGGCCAAGCGCGTCGAGTGGCTCAGCGCAGTGAACACCGAGACAGCTTCCGCTGCATTCGTTGCCGAGGCGATTGGAGAGGCGAGCGCTGAGACCATGGCTTGAGGGCGCCCTGAGGGCCAATCGAGGGTTTCCATATAAAGTCCATATGTCTTGATTTAACGACATATTGTGCTTGTCACATGACGATTCGATGACAGTCTAAATTTATCTTCTCAACGTTTCAATTATTGTTGTAGTATTGACGAATGGATAAAAACACTGCTGTGAGCGTTTTCGAATCTCTTGCCTCCGGCGTTCGCTTGGACATATTCCGTCTTCTCGTGCGCGCCGCTCCAGTCGGCTGTGTTGCCGGGGAGATCGCGGCGGAATTAAACCTGCCGCCCACTAATCTTTCGTTTCATCTAAAGGCGCTAACGCAATCAGGTCTACTTACCGTAGAGCAAGAGGGGCGGTACATGCGCTACCGCGCGAATATCGATTTGATGAACGAGTTAGTGAGCTATCTCACTGCGGAATGCTGCAGCGGAATTCCAGCGCCCTCTTCCTCCGAAACTCTGGGGGCCGCCTGATGTCCGAGGTCGCTCCTGACCGCCATGCGGATGTGGTCATTGTTGGGGGTGGCCAGAGTGCCCTCGCCGTTGCCTACTTCCTCAGGCGTACCGCTTTAAAGGTGATTCTTCTGGACGCTGGCGCGGGTCCGGGCGGAGCATGGCGGCACGGATGGGAATCGTTGCACCTGTTCTCACCCGTACAGTGGAGCTCCCTGCCCGGCTGGCCTATGCCCCCGACACAAGGTTACCCGGCGCGAGATCAGGTTATTGAATACCTCGCGCGCTATGAACAACGATACCGCTTCAAGGTGGAGCGGCCTGTAGCGGTTGCGTCCATCAGCAAGCGGGAGTCAGGATTCTTCGTCGATACTGACAAGGGCGCTTGGCATGCCAAGGCCGTAATCAGCGCCACAGGCACCTGGAGCGCTCCATTCATTCCACCGTACGACGACCGGGACGTCTTTCGTGGCGAACAGGTCCATTCCGCGCACTACCAGTCGCCAGCCCCTTACGCGGGCAAGCGCGTGTTGGTCGTTGGCGGCGGTAATTCCGGAGCACAGATTCTCGCAGAGCTTTCCGAGGTTGCCCAAACCACGTGGGTAACGTCCACCGAACCGCTGTTCTTGCCGGATGACGTTGATGGACGGGTTCTATTTGAACGCGCTACCGCGCGTTGGCAGGCGATGCAGTCGGGCAAACAACCCGAAGACCTTCCAGGCGGATTTGGCGATGTGGTCATGGTCCCACCCGTGCGCAAGGCGCGCGAGCGCGGAGTACTGCAATCGGTTCGCCCATTCTCGCGCTTTACGTGCGATGGCGTCGTGTGGGCCGACGGTTCTTCGTCAGTGGTCGGCGCTGTCGTGTGGTGCACCGGATTCCGGCCTGCATTGGCGCATCTCGCCGCACTAGGCATCCTCGACCCCGATGGCAAAGTTCGAGTTTCTGGCACGCAGGCTGCCGATGTTCCAGGCCTGTGGCTCGTCGGTTATGGCGAATGGACGGGTTTTGCGTCCGCCACCCTCATTGGCGTCATGCGAACCGCCAAATCCACTGCGGCCGAAGTGGCCGCTTTTGTTGAAACCGCATTTTCTCTCACCTCCTGATCACACATATGAGCACCGTTACCATCTACCACAATCCCCAATGCGGAACCTCCCGGAACACGCTAGCGCTGATACGCAACGCGGGGATCGAACCGCAAGTTATCGAATATCTACAAACGCCGCCGGATCGCGACACCCTCGTTGATCTGATCGCCCAAGCAGGTTTGACCGTTCGTGACGCTATTCGCCAGAAGGGGACGCCGTATCTCGAGCTTGGGCTGGACGACGCATCCTTAAGCGATGATGCGTTGATCGACGCCATGCTGGCGCATCCCATTCTGATCAACCGCCCGTTTGTCGTGACTCCTTCGGGTGTTCGCCTGTGCCGACCTTCCGAGGAGGTATTGGACATCCTCGAGGCTCCCCAGCGCGGCCCGTTCACCAAAGAAGATGGCGAAGTGGTCATCGACGACAGCGGAAAGCGCGTGCGCTAAACCATGCCAAGTCCTTCGACAGCCGCGGACACTGTGCATCCATCCGACAAGGCGCACGGATTGGTCACAGCATTGGGGATAGGTCAGATCTGTTCCTGGGGATCGCTCTACTATAGCTTTCCGTTGATTGCCGAGGCGATGGGCAAAGAGCTTGGCTGGAGCAAACCCGACCTCTATGGCGCTGCCACGCTCGGGCTGATCCTCGCCGCGTTGGCCGCATATCCGGTGGGTGTTGCGGTTGATCGTGGACACGGTCGTTGGGTAATGGGCCTTTCCTCACTGCTCGCGGGAGGGTTGCTGTTGCTTTGGTCTCAAGTGACGTCCCTGCCGGCTTTCTACGTCCTTGTCGCAGCCCTGGGCGCGTTGCAAGCAGCCACGCTTTACGAGCCGGCCTTCGCCGTGATCGCGCGCCGCGTGGGTCCGGGTCATTCACGGGCGGGCATTACCGCTCTGACGCTATGGGGTGGCTTTGCCAGTACTGTCTTTATCCCGCTGGTGCAATGGCTGTTGAATCTATGGGGCTGGCGTGAAGCATTGATCGCACTAGCTGCGGTCAACGCAATCATCTGCACCGGCGCCTACCTGCTCTTTATTCAGCCTGCCCGAGATGCCAGGCCGACCGACAACGTCAATCCTGGTGAACAGCGCGAAAGAAATCGCCTAGCTGTTCAGGAAGCGCTGCGTCGGCCTGTTTTCTGGGCGCTGCTGTTGTCGCTGACAGCATACGCGGCCATGTTCTCTGCCTTTACGTTCCATATGTACCCCTTACTGCGCGAGCGAGGCATCGACACCGCTTCGGTTGTTCAAGCCATCGCTTTGATCGGCCCCGCCCAAGTGGCGGGCCGAATCGTCGTAAGCATTTTCGCGGCACGCGCCTCCATGCGAATGGTGGGTACAGCGGTGGTGACGGTCTTCCCGCTCGCCTTTGGCGCCCTTGCCTACTTGCACACGGACTTCATTGTCGTCGCGGCAATCTGCGTGGTTTACGGCGGAGCCAACGGCATATTCACGATCGTTCGTGGCATGGTTGTGCCTGAAATGTTGAGCCGACATGCCTACGGAGCCATCAACGGGCTCCTGACCGTGCCGATGACATTTGCGCGCGCCGCCGCCCCGGTGGGCGCCGCGGCCCTTTGGGCCATTGGATCCTCCTACGACGGAGTGCTTGTCTCAATCTTGGTGGTGGCGTTATTACTGGCCGCAAGCTTCTGGCTGGCAGCGTGGCTCAGCCGCCCAAAACTACAATTTTTGCCCGAGTGAGTGTATTGCAATGACGACGTATTCTTCACCCTCTGACCTCGATCTTCCGAGCCTGGATGACTCTTTGCTGGACGTCCCCACGCACGACAAGCTGTCGCTGACGGCCGGCGCGACGCATCCGCCCCGCATACTGCTGCTGTACGGTTCCCTGCGTGAACGCTCGTACAGTCGGTTGCTCACTGAAGAGGCGGCGCGGATTTTGACGCGGCTCGGCGCCGAGACCCGGATTTTCGATCCGAGCGGCTTGCCTTTGCCCGATAGTGTTCCCGCGGACCATCCAAAAGTGGCTGAATTGCGTGCACTATCCCTGTGGTCCGAGGGGCAGGTATGGTGCAGCCCCGAGCGGCACGGCACGCTTACGGGTGTGTTCAAGAGTCAGATCGACTGGTTGCCGCTGGAGACGGGTAGTGTGCGGCCGACACAGGGCCGCACGCTTGCGGTTATGCAGGTTTCGGGGGGGTCCCAATCCTTCAACGCGGTAAACGCCTTGCGCGTGCTGGGCCGCTGGATGCGCATGGTAACCATCCCGAACCAGTCCTCAGTCGCCAAGGCGTTTCAGGAGTTTGACGAAGCCGGCCGCATGAAGCCTTCGCCCTACTACGACCGGGTGGTGGATGTCATGGAAGAACTCTATAAATTCACACTGCTGGTGCGGGACCGAAGTGACTATCTCACGGACCGATATAGCGAGCGCAAGGGCATGGCCGAGGAGATCGCACGCCTGGCTCGTGAAGCGATGACGCATGAGACGGAGACCCAATAAGGTTTACGCCCTCCTCTCCTTATCTTCATCAACTTGACGAACGGACTTTATTTCCATATACCTGGACATACGGAATAGCTTCCGTTCTTTTCAAGAAATGCGGGTGGGACCGGACCGGTTATCCAGCCTATCGACGTTCCGATCAGCCTGAGGGACGCCGGCGAATCACGTTGCCTGGCCTCATGGGTGAAGATGATGTTTACGCGCATTCTGGTGGATTTCGACCTCGCACACCTGAGTCGGCCATCGTTGGTGGCGCTCTTGGACTTGGCACAAGCCAACCATGCTGCATTGACGTTCCTCGCAGTGCGCCCAAAGCTGGATGAGCTTTTGAGCGAATCCGAGGAGTCATTCCTCGCTGATGTGCATAAGCAGATTGGGACCGAGTGGGCTACGCTCTTGTCCGCAGCTCGAGAACGCGAATTGCAGCCGCGTCTTCATATCCTTGCGGGCGATTCTATTGAGTCTCTTTTGGCATTCGGGCGTGAGATGGACGCCGACCTAATCGTCGCAGGCAATTCGCACTGCGGCGGCCTCAAGAACGCCATTCTGGGAGTCCCGTGCAAAGAGCTTTTAGGGCGCGCAGATGTGGCCATCCTGATCCTTCCTTAAAACCACCTCGTCGACGTGGACCGTCTTCATCGGCAGCGGGGTCGCAGATTGAACCTCCGCCTGCGCCCTCCGATGACAATTGCAGATTAGGTGCAGCACTTTGCTTCAGCGCTTGCACGACGAACTTGCGTGTTACACACACCGGTCTCAGGAAGCACAAGCTCCACTCGTTTTGCAGCTTCCAAGTCGCCGGCTAGTGCGGCCACAACAGATCGGACCTGTTCATAGCCTGTCAGCATTAGAAACGTAGGCGCACGCCCGTAGCTTTTCATTCCAACGACGAACACCCCCTCGTCGGGATGCCCCAGTTCCGAGGCGCCATGGGGCCGAACTGTCCCGCAACTATGCACATTCGGGTCGATCATTGGAGCCAAGCGAATAGGGCTTTGCGTTGCAGGATCGAGTTCGAGCCTAAGCTCCGCCATCAACCGAAGGTCGGGACGAAATCCCGTTGCGACGACAATCTCGTCGACGGGGGCAAGCGCCTTGACGCCACTGTGAACCGTCAAGCCCTCGTCGGAATCGCTCACGCGGTCAACGTCGACACCGGTGAAAAGCGCTATCCTTCCCTCGTCCAGAAGCTTTTTGACTGTCGTTCCCAACCTACCGCGCTCCTCAAGCTGGTCATTCTCTCCGCCTCCGAAAAGCCGATCGGTCGAAGCCCCGCGGATCGCCCAATAAACCCGTGTACCAGGTTCAATGCTGGCCAGTTCCACTAGGTCCTGAAGCGCATTGAAGGCGGAATGGCCCCCGCCAATCACCAACACTCGACGATTGGCGTATCGCTGCCGGGCGTCTCCCAGAATGTCGGGAATGCCATAGGCGATCTGGGCCGCGAACCGCTCTTCTCCCAAGGCCGGGATGCCATGCGCGCCCATCCAGTTTGGTGTGTTCCAGGTGCCAGAGGCATCGATAACTGCCCGTGCCCGGACATCCCGCTCGCCATCGGGTCCGCTGACCCGCAGCAGGAACGGTGCGGCAGCGCGATCCTGGCTTCTCATGACATCGTGCCCAACGCGGCTGACCGCCATCACGCGGTGATGGGTCTTCAGGCAACGCTTGATCGGCGCCAATTCCGACAAGGGCTGCAAATACTGCGCCAGCAATTCGCGTCCGGTGGGATAAGCGTCACTGGGCGGGGCAACCCAACCTGACTGCGCGAGCAACTCGCCGGCCTTCTTGTCGATGTTGTAGCCCCACGGAGAGAACATCCGTACATGTCCCCACTGGTTCAGGCTTGCGCCCGACTGGTCCCCTGCTTCGAATACGACGAAGGGTATGCCTCTGTCCAGCAGATGAGCGGCGGCGCTCAGCCCGACGGGGCCGGCTCCGATGATTGCGACGGGGTGGTCATTGATGCGCATTCCAGGTACCTCTCTTCATGGGGTTGGGACACGGCCGAAGCCGTATTTAATTGGTACTACCAACTATTTGCTTAAAAAAAAGCCGCAATTTCTACGGCTTGGACTCTACGGCTCAAACTCCACGGCACACGTCGAGGCGACGCCACAACGTGCTTGTGCGGCGCGCGTCAACTGCCGCAGCAGATCAAGCGATGCCTCCAGGACCTCGGGCTTCATGTGTTCGATCATGGCAAATTCTTCGGCAACCAGATCCGCCCGAATGGTCTGATACAGCTTGCGCCCCGCCGCGGTCGGCTCAAGCTGCACCGCCCGGCGGTCGGCGGCATCTTCGATCCTTGTGACGTAGCCCTTGCGTTCCAGCGAATCAACAATTCGGCTGGCCGTGCTCTTGTCCAGGAACATCACCAGCGCAAGCGCCTGCAACCGCAGCGGCCCTTGCTTGACCAGGGTTTCCAAGGCATAGCACTGCGCCACGGACACGTCATAGCAACAAATGCGATCGCGATCGCGGAATTGATGGACCCTGATCAGCTGGTTCACCGCTTCATAGAGCGCTTCGGCGTCCCGACTGGCCAGACGTGTTCTTGTTGAATTCATTCTTGGTGGCTAAATTAGTTGTTGGTGCCAACGTTATTCGCTTTGGCGCTTCAGGTCAATACCGTAGCGCTTCATTTTTTGCCACAGGTTCTTCCTGGATATGCTCAAGACGTCGGCCGTTTCTTGAATGCGGCCGCCGTGCCGGCGCAACACCTCTTCGATGTACAGCCGCTCACAGATCTGTTGGTAGGCGTTGAGCGTGGCCTCTTCCCCACCTTGCGGCTCATCGTGAAAATGGTCGCCGTCCGGACCTTCAGGAAAGATGTCCCCCGGCAACAAGACGCTGGACTGGCTTACCAGACAGGCGCGTTCGATCCGGTTATGCAATTCGCGGATATTGCCCGGCCAGGGGTACGCCTGCATCTTGGCCAGTGACAACGGGTGCAGGGTTTTTGCAGGCTCTCCCAGGCGCTCGGCAATGCTGGTGGCAAACCGTTTGGCCAGCCAGAGGATGTCTTCAGGCCGATCGCGCAGCGGCTTTACCTCAAGGGTGACGGTGTTGATCCGGTAGTAAAGGTCTTCCCTGAACAACTTGGCGCTGACCATCTCGGCCAGGTTTCGGTTGGTGGCGCAGACCAGGTCGAACTTGGTGTGGGTGTCGTGTTCGGCGCCCAGTCGGCGGACACGCTTTTCCTGTATCGCACGCAACAGCGCGCCTTGCAGCGCCGGCGATAGCTCTCCGACTTCATCCAGGAACAGCGTGCCGCCGTCGGCTTGTTCGAAGTAACCCTTGCGTAGCTTGTCCGCACCGGTATAAGCCCCCTTTTCATAGCCGAAGAATTCCGCTTCGGCGATGGTGGAGGCAATGGCGCCGCAGTTCACGGCTACGAACGGCCGCGCGGTAAGGTCCGGCCCCGCCTGGCTGTGGATCAGTCGTGCCAATACCTCTTTGCCAACCCCTGACTCTCCAACCAACAGGACGGCCGACGCACGGCCCGCCAGCCGGGGCACCATGCGGCGTAGATTCTGGGCCGCCTGCGACACCCCTAGTTCCGTATCGCTTTCCGGCGAGGCCTGCGCCGGGACAACATCGCGCACGGTCTGGATCAGCGTCGCGATGTCAAAAGGCTTGGTCACGTAGTCCTTGACGCCGAGCTTCAGCAAATCCACGGCCCTTTCCACCGTGGCATAGGCGGTCATCAGGATGAACGGTGGCAATGTACCGCCCTGCGCCACCAACTGTAGATAAAGTTCGTCGCCATCCAGGTCTGGCAGGCGGACATCGCTGATCACCACGCCATAGGCATTGGCGTGGATGGCCTCCCTTGCCTCATACCCCTTGGAAAACCAGTCGGCACGGATTCCCTCCAGACGAAACCTTTCCACAATGGATTCGCCCATGATGGCGTCGTCTTCGATCAAACAGACATATGGCTGTATCACGGCGTCAGCTCCAAGTTCGTTTTTTCAATGGGTGCGGCGCAAGGCAGTGTGATGGTGAAGGCGGTGTAGCCTTCTTCGCTTATCACTTCGATCGTGCCTTGCAATTGCGTGACGATTTGGTAAGTCACCCACAGGCCCAGTCCGCGGGAGCGGCCCTCTGCCCGCCCCGCTCCCCGGGCATCCACCCGGTAAGGCTCAAACAAATGGGGCAGCACATCGTGTGGAATGTGCTGCCCGGAATTTGCAATTTCTACTGAAAGGCGGTCGGCGGTTCCGGTCACGGTGCAACTGACGCTACCGCCGCGTTCCACGGCGTTCTTTGCGTTGATGAGCAGGTTCAAGACCAACTGGCGCACCAGATGCGCGGGCAGCGGCAATTCGTCCCGGGTGGTGACGTCCCACAGCAACGAGGCGTTCTTCTCCGATAATTCGGGCTCGATCAGCAAGCGCAGATCCTGCCAATCCGTGGTGTGCATGAAGGCCGAATCCAGGCGCGCCTCCACCAGCAAGGCACCGACCGTATGCCGAATCTGCATCAAGCCCCGTCGCGTCAGGCCGACTGTTCTTTGGGTTAATTCATCGTAGGAACCGTGCTTTTCCAAGGTATCCAACGCGTTGAGCATGCCGCCAAGCGGGTTATTGATCTCGTGCGCGACCCCGGCAGCCACTAGGCCTACCGCTGCCAGCCGTTCGGCGGCAATGATTTCCTGTTCAAGCGCTTCCTGTCGTTCCAGTTGCGTCAGCATGGATGCAAAGCTGCGCCCCAACACCGCGATTTCGTCGCTTCCTTCCTTGCGCAAGGAAAGTCCGATGTTGGCCGCCGGTTCGCGCCCGACACGCTGAGTCGCCTGGGCCAAAGACAGGAGCGGCCGTGCAATGCGGTTTCCCCATAACCAGCCCAGCGCCAGTAGCAACAGCAGCCCGGGAATACTGACCAGCAGCACCTGGCTGACCAGGTCGTACAGGCGCTGGCGCCAGATGCTAGCGTCGTAAGACGCCAGCACGTATCCAGCCAATCCCGCATCTTCAGACACAACTGCGGCGCCGGCGACTGCCAACGTGGCGTCCAGGCTATCGGGGGTATTGAATACAAAGGTGCGCGGATCGTCACGCAGGGTTTGCGCCGCAGCAGCCAGCTCGGTGGGCAAACCGGCGCCGGGCGTCAGCACCGGATAGCGATGCGGATCGGATGACGCATACACATGCAAGCTGGGGTCCAGCACAATGATCGACCGCAAGCCTGGGGCGCCATCTCCTGCCGTGAGCGGTATGCGCAACGCCTCGTAGACCCGCCACAGATCGTCACGCATCAAGGGTTCGCGCACCGACAAGGATAAAACCTGCGTTAACGCCATCGCGCTTTGCCGCGTGTCTCGCAGCATGCCGACGTAAGCGGTTCGCATCAGCGTCGCGGTAACCACCAGTTCCGTTACCACGATCGCGGCGGCCAAGGCCAACGGCACCTTGTAGCGATAGCTGATTCTGGACCAGGGGTTCCAACGGGCTGACTTCATGCAGAATCTCGTGCCGGGTTTTCGCCCGCTGACGTGCGCACCAACCCACGGATACCGTCGTACAGGCTATCGGCCCCCTCAACAAACCGATCGAGGAATAGGCGCTTGAGTATCAAGCGGCCATCCGAACGCGCGTGCATCTGGAGCAAAGCATCGCGCAGCGCAAGCGCGGTGTCGTCGGCAACATGCTCGCCGACCACGATGGGCGGAAACCCATATTCCGGGGATCGCCATGCGACGCGGGTGCCGGCGGCGCGCGCGCCATGTTGCGACGCAATGCTGTCCCAGACGTATCCATCGACCGCCCCGCCGCTGGCCAGCCCCGCCGCGACCGCCTCCACAACTTTGCTGTGCGCAAAGGTGAAGAAAGCCTTGCTGAAAAACCGTAGCGGGTCCTGATGCTCGGCAAGCAGTTCCGTCCGAGGCACCAGAAAGCCGGAATTAGAAAGTGGGTCGCTGTAGGCGAAGACCCGTTCGCGCAAGCCTGCAATTCTTGCCGTGCTTCGGTCCTCCTTGGGCACGATCAGGTACGACCGGTACTGCGGTTTGCCTTGGTACTGCGGCACCACCAGCAGCTTGAGCTTATCGGCGTTCAAGACGTAGGGGTAGCCACAGATCCATGCCGCGTCGATCTGGCCGCGCAACAGCAGGTCCACGATTTCCCCGTAGCTGCGTCGTTGGACGAACTGAATGTCCTGCTTAAGCGCTGCTTGAAGATCGGCCCGCCAGATATCCAGCAGTTGGAGCTGGTCGTCCAGGAACACCGCGGTCGTGCCTAACAGAAGCGGCGCGGACGCCGCTGCGTTGCGCGGCAAGGTACAGGCCGCGATAGACGCTACGCCGGCCGCGAGAAAGCTGCGGCGGTTACCGAACGGTAACGCCAGCCCCTGTTGGGGCGCCTGGACGTTACCTCTCCGGCATCGCGTTGTGCCCATGGTCTTGGTCTCCTCCTGTGTAGGGCAGTGCCAGAGACACTTGGCATGCCCTTTGCTTATCGCTCTACAGAGTACTGAAGCCGTCATTTCGTTTCAATAGGAAATATCGACATGTCAGAGCCACAAATCCTTACCCGGCGCGGATTCCTCAAGTTGAGCGGAACGGGCGGTGCTGTTGCTGCCGCAACACTCATCCCGATCATGCCCGCCCAAGCCCAACCGGCCACGGCGCCGCACACAGGAACCACGCTGCCCTACCCCGTGAAGTCCATCGCCGTCGCGCAGAAGCTCACGGCCGACACGCCCCTGCAGTTCGCCTATCCCGACAATGCCTCGCCGTGTACCGCTGTGAAGCTCGGGCATCCCGTTCCCGGCGGCGTTGGCCCTGACCACGACATCGTCGCGTACAGCACGATGTGCACGCATATGGGCTGCCCCACAGTTTTCGACAACAAAACAAAAACGTTCAAGTGCCCGTGCCACTTCAGCGAGTTTGACGCCGAGAAGGCAGGCCAGATGATCTGCGGGCAAGCCACCGAAAACCTCCCACGGATTCTGCTGCGCTATGACGCCAGTTCGGACGCGATATCCGCGGTTGGGGTCGAAGGCTTGATCTACGGCCGCCAGGCCAACATTCTGTAAGTCGGGAGACGCTCATGTCCGCACCCAAAGACCGCATCACCTTGCCGCCGAAGGATGCCGCGCGCACGAATATGACGTGCCACTTCTGTATCGTCGGCTGTGGGTACCACGTTTACAAATGGCCGGAGCAAAGCGAGGGAGGCCGGGCACCCGAGGAGAATGCGCTGGGCCAGGACTTTCGTCAGCAGCTACCGCCTTTCGCGTTGACGCTTACCCCGGCGATGACCAACGTAATCACGCAGCGGGATGGCTCGCGTCACAACATCATGATCGTTCCGGACAAGGAATGCGTGGTCAACAGCGGCTTGAGTTCGACCCGTGGCGGCCGGATGGCCAGCTATATGTACACGCCCGATGGCGATGGCAAGGCGCGCCTGAAACAGCCGCGCATGTATGCCGCCGACCAATGGGTGGACGTTCCGTGGGACAACGCCTTGGCACTGTACGCCGGCCTGCTGAAGAAGGTACTGGATACCGATGGCCCCGAGGGCATTGTGTTCTCCTGTTTCGACCACGGTGGGGCTGGCGGAGGCTTCGAAAACACCTGGGGCACGGGCAAGCTGATGTTCACCGCGCTCCAGACGCCAATGGTCCGTATCCACAATCGTCCAGCCTACAACTCGGAATGCCATGCTACGCGCGAGATGGGCATCGGCGAGCTCAACAATGCCTACGAAGACGCCGAGCTTGCCGACGTGCTGTGGTCGATTGGAAATAATCCTTACGAATCCCAGACCAACTACTTCCTGAATCACTGGATCCCCAATCTGTATGGGCAGACGGTCGAAAAGAAAAAGGCGCGCTTCGCAGGCGAAGAGCTCCCGGATACCCGCATCGTCTTCGTGGACCCTCGCGACACGCCTTCCATCGCGATCGCCCGCCAAATTGCCGGAAAAGATCGGGTGCTGCATCTGGCGATCGAACCTGGCACTGACATCGCGCTGTTCAACGGGCTGTTCACCTACGTAGTTGAACAGGGCTGGGTGGACAAGCCGTTCATCAAGACGCACACGGCGGGATTTGATGAGGCCGTCAACACGAATCGCATGCCCCTGGAGGAATGCAGCAAGATCACGGGCGTACCGGTCGACGACCTGAAGAAGGCGGCGGAGTGGTCGTACAAGCCGAAGAAGACAGGGCAGCTTCCGCGCACCATGCATGCCTACGAAAAAGGCATCATCTGGGGCAACGACAACTACGTCATTCAGTCGGCGTTGCTGGATCTGGTCATCGCCACGCACAACGTGGGGCGCCGTGGCACCGGATGTGTACGCATGGGTGGGCACCAAGAGGGTTATGCCAGGCCCCCCTACCCTGGCGACAAGAAAATCTACATTGACCAGGAACTCATCAAAGGCAAGGGCAGGATGATGACCTGGTGGGGGTCCAACAACTTCCAGACCAGCAATAACGCGCAAGCGCTCCGAGAGGCGGTGCTCAAGCGATCCGCCATCGTGAAGGAAGCCATGCAGAAAGCGCGCGGCGCTTCAACCGAAGAGATGGTCGACATCATCTATGCGGCCACGCAACGAGGCGGATTGTTTGTTGCAAGCATCAATCTCTATCCAACCAAACTGGCCGAGGCTGCCCATCTGCTGCTTCCAGCGGCGCACCCGGGCGAAACGAACCTGACGTCCATGAATGGCGAGCGGCGCATTCGCCTGTCGCAAAAGTTCACGGACCCGCCCGGGGAAGCGCAAGCGGACTGCCTGATCGCCGCGCGAATCGCCAACACGCTGAAAGCCATGTACGAGAAGGAAGGCAACAGCAAGATGGCGCAACGTTTCGCCGGATTCGACTGGAAGACGGAAGAGGATGCGTTCAATGATGGGTTTCGTCGGGCGGGCCAGAAGGACGCGCCGAAGATTGACAGCCAAGGCGGCGATACCGGTCACCTGGTCACGTACGAACGGTTGCTCGCCGCCGGCAATAACGGCGTTCAGTTACCCGTTCAGGCCTACGCGGATGGGAAGCTCAAAGGCACCGAAATGCTCTACACGGACGGTAAGTTCGACACCGCCGACGGAAAAGCTCACTTCAAGCCGGCGCAGTGGAAAGGCCTGCCCGAGCCCGTGGTCGCCCAAAAGAAGATATACAAGTTCTGGTTGAACAACGGCCGCAATAACGAGATCTGGCAAACGGCCTATCACGATCAGTACAACAGCTTTGCGCAAGACCGTTATCCGATGGCGTACATCGAGATCAACCCTGCCGATTGCCAGGACCTAGGCGTGGAGGCTTCAGACGTGGTCGAGGTCTACAACGACTACGGCTCCACCTACGCGATGGTGTACCCGGTGCCTGAAATAAAGCGCGGCCAGACGTTCATGATGTTCGGCTACGTCAACGGAATCCAAGGCGACGTCACGACCGAATGGACCGACCGCAACATCATTCCTTACTACAAAGGCACCTGGGGGAATATCCGGAAAGTTGGCTCCGTCGAGGAGTTCCGGAACACCATCAGTTTCAAGAGCCGCCGATTCACCCTGGGCTGATTTTCAACAAAAGGAGCATTGCCCCTCATGCGTATCACCAAGCTGTTCGTGTCGGTTGGGTTGGCATCCGCCAGCCTGACCTGTGTTGCGGCCCCGGACGCCACAATCCAAGCGATCTTGACCAAGAACAATTGCCTGGCGTGCCACGCGGTTGACCGCAAGGTCGTCGGCCCCTCATACAAGGACGTGGGCGCCAAGTTCAAGGACGAACCCGGCGCCGCTGCCCTGCTGCTAGGGAAAATCAAGAATGGCAGTGCGGGCACCTGGGGACCTGTGCCGATGCCGCCGAACCCCGGAATTTCAGCCGAGGACGCGAAAAAGGTCGTCGACTGGATACTTGCCGGCGCGCCAGGCTGACGCAGAACATGATCGAAGCTCCACTTTTGGATCGCCGCAAATCTCCTTCGCTACGGTCAACATCGACCGCCTCGTCAGGCATGGACGGCCCGCCCGAAGACCGGCACGGTCGGCCTCTGCATGACTTGCGCATTTCGGTCATAGACCAGTGCAATTTTCGTTGCACCTACTGTATGCCCCGAGATCAGTTCGGCGCGGATCATTCATTCCTGCGCCGCGAAGAGCTGCTGACTTTTGATGAGATTGAGAGAGTCGCAAGCGCCTTCATCAGCCTGGGCGTACGTAAGGTCAGGGTCAGCGGGGGTGAACCGCTGCTGCGCAAAGACGTGGAGCATCTTATTGCGCGACTGGCGGCGTTGCGTACGCCGTCCGGCGCGCCGATTGATCTGGCCATGACCACCAACGGGTCTTTATTGGCACGCAAGGCCCGGGGGCTGGCCGCCGCCGGGTTGCGGCGTCTGAACGTCAGCCTTGACGCGCTTTCGCCGTCCATCTTTGCGCGGGTCGCGGACACGACTGCTTCCGTGGATGATGTATTGGCGGGTATAGCCGCAGCCCAGGCTGCGGGCATCCCGCACATCAAGATAAATATGGTGGTGCACCGTGGTGTGAATGACGATCAGATCCTGCCGATGGCCCGGCGCTTTCGCGGAACCGCGCACGCGCTGCGCTTCATCGAATTCATGGATGTCGGTGCGACCAACGGTTGGAATGCCTCGGCCGTCCTGCCGTCCGACGAAGTCCTAAAGAGAATACATGCCGTTTTCCCGTTGACACCCTTGGCGCCTACGGTGCGCGGCGAAGTCGCCCGCCGCTGGGCTTACCAAGACGGTCAAGGAGAAATCGGTTTGATTTCTAGCGTCAGCCACCCATTCTGCGGCGATTGCTCAAGGGCAAGGCTCTCGGCCGACGGCAAGCTCTATACCTGTCTGTTTGCCGAACAAGGCGATGACATACGTTTGCAATTGAGGTCGGAGTCGAATCCACAAATGCTGATCAACGGCTTGGCTGAGCGGTGGCGATCCCGCAACGATCGATACTCAGAGGTTCGAACGTCACAACCACGCCAACACAAGATCGAGATGAGCTACATCGGCGGCTAGGTAGCCGCCGAGGCGCCAGCATTTTTCTTGGCGCCACGAAGCGGCTTCTTATTCGGGATGATGTCGCAGTCGCAGTGACCCGCCAGCGCAGCGATGACCGGCGCGCACGCCTCGGGGTGGCCATGGCAGCAATCGGTCAACATGAACGACATCAACGAGCCCATGACGCCTACGTCGGCACGATATATGATGCTTCGCCCCTGGCGGTCTCCCCAGATCAAGCCCGCGCGGGCAAGCACCGACAGATGCTGCGACACCGTGTTGTGGGGGCCCTCCACCATTTCCGCGATGGCGCCCGCAGGCACCCCTTCCGGCTCGCGCGCCATCAAAAGGCGAAAAATCTCGAGCCGCGTTGGCTGAGAAAGGGCGTGGAATGCGCTTAGCGCGTGCTGGAAAGACACTCCGTCCCGAGGTAAATCCGGGTTGAAATGGCTGGCAACCGCTGGGGAAGGCGTGGACGTGCTGGCGATGGGCATGGAAATTCGATAAGTCGGTAGTTCTGTATATCCGGACAGACTATATCGCATAGATGACAGATTAGTGTCAGCAACATCTGACATGCTAAAGCGGCCGCCGCAAAAAAATTGGGGCGAGTGCCAGCCCCCCAGCATCGCCCCGCAAAGTCGTCGACGAATCGACGATGTTGGCCCTACTTATGGTTTTGGGTATCAGGTTCCGATACGGCCGCCGTCATCCTTCGTAATCACGATCGTCGCGGAGCGGGGTCGTTTGCCCGCTCCATACCCAGCATTGCTTGGCCATTGGCTGGTGTACTTGGAAGGATCAGCGAGGTTGGCTTGGTCCGTGTTTTCGCCAGGATGTTGGATGTTGACAAAAATGGCCTTGCCATCAGGGGTTTCGCAGAATCCCGTAATTTCGCATCCAACCGGACCCACCAGAAAGCGCTTGAGCTGCTCTGGCGCTGGCGGCTTACCGACATAGGTATCCACCGTAAGCGTGCTGCCGTCCCCCTCGGGATACGCCAGGGATTTCTTCGCCCCATCACCAACCTGCCCGGGGCGCGCGGCCAACATCATGCAGTTGGTCACGTCGGTGTAGGCGCCGTCATCGGTCTGCAGCCAGCACAGACCCGTTACCGCACTGAACACCAGACCATCCGGGCTTGAAAAGTCCTGGTCATCGGTAAGACTGGACAGGTTTACGGTCGTGACATCGGCGTCGGCTTGCGCGCCGAACAGGTACACATCCCATTCGAAGCGATCGCCATCACCGGCCGCTGCCAATTCCTTGATACGAATGATGTGTCCGTTGGGGTTGCCAGACTGGCTAGCGCCACCCTTCATATCGGTGTACACGCGAGGATTGGCGGAGTCGGGCTCATACTGCGAGCCGGTGGGATCAACGCGGCGGCTGCTGTTGTTCGTCAACGTGCAATAGAGTTCGCCGTTCGCGGGGTTCACGCCACACCATTCGGGCCGATCCATCTTAGTTGCACCGGCGGCATCGGCCGCCAACCGGGCATTGACCGCCACATCGGCCTGATCGGAAAAGGGGTAGGTCGCATACCCGCTGACCGCCGAGTTCTGCATCGACAGTTCCAACCACGAGCCGGTGCCATCTTCTGAGAACTGGGCCGCAAATAGTGTGCCGTTATCAAGGTACTTGTCGCCCACAGAGATACGACTGATCGCGTCTGCGTCCGCGGGATCCCAATTGGCCGACGAGACCCACTTGTAGAGGTACTCGCCACGAGCGTCGTCGCCCATATATACGATGATCGGTTGACCCGCGACTGCCGTGCGGAAAGCGGCCGATTCATGGGCAAACCGGCCCAAAGCCGAGCGCTTTTTCGCCTTTCTGCTGCGGTCGTAAGCATCCACCTCGACGACGTAGCCCTGGCCGTTCATCTCGTTGCGGTAGTCATCGCTACCGTCAGCCGACGCGCCAGACTGGCTGATTATCCAGCGAGCATATCGATCGTCCGCGCCGGCCGATTCCCAACCGTGGCGCGACGCAGCGCCTTGATTGCGTCCATAGCGCCGAAGCGAGGTGACAGATTTGTCATTCCCGCGGGCGGCATCGTCCGCAGCGTCTCGCGTGAAATAGCCGTACCAGTTTTCCTCGCCAGTCAGAAAGGTGCCCCAAGGGGTCTTTCCCGTGCCGCAGTTGTTGAGCGTGCCGCGCGTACGCGTCGCGTCGGGCGAGTACTTCGTCACCAGCAGCGGGTTACCTCGGGCGGGGCCGGCGATCTCGACTTCGGAAAGCGCCGTGAGCCTGAAATTGAACAACGAATCGGGAACCGTACCCCAGGCATTGCCGGCTTTCTTTACCTCGACAACCGACACTCCATGAATGGCGATCTCCTTGTCAACCTCGGCGGCTGGCCGGGGTAGCGTATTCGTGCCCCCATTTGCATGCAGGAAGAACGAACTGAGCCCTTCGTTCGTCGTGGCCTCATGGTTGACCGCCAGCAGCCCGCGATCCGTCGAGCTTGCCGACGGCCGGTTGTCAGCACCAAGGCCGAACCATTCCATGCCATCGTGGTGGTCACCAGCACGCTTGTCGAAATCGTTGTCCGTGCCATCGTTCTTGTAGGCAAGCACCCCCTCAGCGAGCGGGTCACCCAAGCCATAGAGGGGTCGTCTCAGAAAACGGAAAATAAAGCACGCTAAGGCATAGCCGAACCTGCCAAGCTTGCTCCACCCTGTAGTGACGCGATCAGCGGGCAGGAAACGTTCCCCCTTCGCGCATGGCAGGCGCACACCAACTCAGACAGCACGGCCTCCATGCGCGCCAGGTCAGCCATTTTCTCGCGCACGTCCTTGAGCTTGTGCTCGGCCAGACTGCTGGCTTCCTCGCAATGGGTGCCATCCTCCAGCCGCAGCAGCTCGGCGATCTCATCCAGGCTGAAGCCCAGCCGCTGGGCTGATTTCACGAAGCGCACCCGCGTTACATCCGCCTCGCCATAGCGGCGGATGCTGCCATAGGGCTTGTCAGGCTCCAGCAACAAGCCCTTGCGCTGATAGAAACGGATGGTCTCCACATTGACCCCGGCCGCCTTGGCGAAAACGCCAATGGTCAGGTTCTCCAAATTGTTTTCCATATCGCTTGACTCCGTACATGAGTACGGAAGTAAGGTTACGCTATCCAATTTCAATTCGAAAGGACAAGCGCATGTCTGAACCAAAAACCGGGCGCGGCGCGCTCTTCACTGGAGGGCTTGCCGCCATCCTCGCCTCGGCTTGCTGCCTCGGGCCGTTGGTTCTGATCGCCTTGGGGTTCAGCGGCGCTTGGATCGGCAACTTGGCGGTGTTGGATCCCTATCGCCCCATCTTTATCGGCGTGGCGCTGGTGGCGTTGTTCTTCGCCTGGCGGCGCATCTACCGGCAGGCAGCGGCCTGCAAACCGGGTGAGGTCTGCGCGATTCCCCAAGTGCGAGCTACTTACAAGCTCATTTTCTGGATCGTGGCCGCGCTGGTTCTGGTCGCGCTCGGATTTCCCTACGTCATGCCATTTTTCTACTGATCGGAGTTCACCATGAAGAAACTGTTTGCCTCCCTCGCCCTCGCCGCCGTTGTTGCCCCCGTCTGGGCCGCCACCCAGACCGTCACGCTGTCCGTACCGGGCATGACCTGCTCCGCCTGCCCGATCACTGTCAAGAAGGCGATTTCCAAGGTCGAAGGCGTCAGCAAAGTTGACGTGACTTTCGAGACACGCCAAGCGGTCGTCACCTTCGACGATGCCAAGACCAGCGTGCAGAAGCTGACCAAGGCAACCGCAGACGCGGGCTATCCGTCCAGCGTCAAGCAGTGAGTCACTGAAAACGGCACCGCAGCACAACGGACGTCATTGTCTGGCGCCACAAACGATAAAGGATCTGTTGCATGACCCATCTAAAAATCACCGGCATGACTTGCGACTCGTGCGCGGCGCACGTCAAGGAAGCGCTGGAAAAAGTGCCAGGCGTGCAGTCGGCGCTGGTGTCCTATCCGAAGGGCACAGCGCAACTCGCCATCGTGCCGGGCACATCGCCGGACGCGCTGACTGCCGCCGTGGCCGGACTGGGCTACAAGGCAACGCTAGCCGATGCGCCACTGGCGGACAACCGCGTCGGACTGCTCGACAAGGTGCGGGGATGGATGGCCGCCGCCGAAAAGCACAGTGGCAACGAGCCCCCGGTGCAGGTAGCGGTCATTGGCAGCGGTGGAGCCGCGATGGCGGCGGCGCTGAAGGCCGTCGAGCAAGGCGCGCAGGTCACGCTGATCGAGCGCGGCACCATCGGCGGCACCTGCGTCAATGTCGGCTGTGTGCCGTCCAAGATCATGATCCGCGCCGCCCACATCGCCCATCTGCGCCGGGAAAGCCCGTTCGATGGCGGTATTGCGGCAACTGTGCCTACGATTGACCGCAGTAAGCTGCTGGCCCAGCAGCAGGCCCGCGTCGACGAACTGCGGCACGCCAAGTACGAAGGCATCCTGGGCGGTAATCCGGCCATCACCGTTGTGCACGGTGAGGCGCGCTTCAAGGACGACCAGAGCCTTACCGTCCGTTTGAACGAGGGTGGCGAGCGCGTCGTGATGTTCGACCGCTGCCTGGTCGCCACGGGTGCCAGCCCGGCGGTCCCGCCGATTCCGGGCTTGAAAGAGTCACCCTACTGGACTTCCACCGAGGCCCTGGCGAGCGACACCATTCCCGAACGCCTTGCCGTAATCGGCTCGTCGGTGGTGGCGCTGGAGCTGGCGCAAGCCTTTGCCCGGCTGGGCAGCAAGGTCACGGTCCTGGCGCGCAATACCTTGTTCTTCCGTGAAGACCCGGCCATCGGCGAGGCGGTGACAGCCGCTTTCCGTGCCGAGGGCATCGAGGTGCTGGAGCACACGCAAGCCAGCCAGGTCGCCCATATGGACGGTGAATTCGTGCTGACCACCACGCACGGTGAATTGCGCGCCGACAAACTGCTGGTTGCCACCGGTCGGACACCGAACACGCGCAGCCTCGCGCTGGACGCAGCGGGGGTCACTGTCAATGCGCAAGGTGCCATCGTCATCGACCAAGGCATGCGCACGAGCAACCCGAACATCTACGCGGCCGGCGACTGCACCGACCAGCCGCAGTTCGTCTATGTGGCGGCAGCGGCCGGCACCCGTGCCGCGATCAACATGACCGGCGGCGATGCGGCGCTCGACCTGACCGCAATGCCGGCCGTGGTGTTCACCGATCCGCAAGTGGCGACCGTGGGCTACAGCGAGGCGGAAGCCCACCACGACGGGATCGAGACCGACAGCCGCACCTTGACCTTGGACAACGTGCCGCGTGCGCTCGCCAACTTCGACACACGCGGCTTCATCAAGTTGGTTATCGAGGAAGGCAGCCATCGGCTGATCGGCGTACAGGCGGTCGCGCCGGAAGCGGGTGAACTGATCCAGACGGCGGCTCTGGCCATTCGCAACCGCATGACGGTGCAGGAACTGGCCGACCAGTTGTTCCCCTACCTGACGATGGTCGAGGGGTTGAAGCTCGCGGCGCAGACCTTCAACAAGGATGTGAAGCAGCTTTCCTGCTGCGCCGGGTGAGAAAAAGGAGGTGTTCAATGAACGCCTACACGGTGTCCCGGCTGGCTCTTGATGCCGGGGTGAGCGTGCATATCGTGCGCGACTACCTGCTGCGCGGATTGCTGCGCCCGGTGGCGTGCACACCAGGCGGCTACGGCTTGTTCGATGACGCCGCCTTGCAACGGCTGTGCTTCGTGCGGGCGGCCTTCGAGGCGGGCATCGGCCTCGACGCGCTGGCGCGGCTGTGCCGGGCGCTGGATGCGGCGGACGGCGACGAAGCGGCCGCGCAGCTTGCCCTGCTGCGTCAGTTCGTCGAGCGTCGGCGCGAAGCGTTGGCCGATCTGGAAGTGCAGTTGGCCACCCTGCCGACCGAGCCGGCACAGCACGCGGAGAGTCTGCCATGAACAACCCCGAGCGCTTGCCGTCCGAGACGCACAAACCGATCACCGGCTACCTGTGGGGCGGACTGGCTGTGCTGACTTGCCCCTGCCACCTGCCCATCCTCGCTGTCGTGCTGGCCGGCACAACCGCCGGTGCTTTCCTCGGCGAGCATTGGGTCATCGCGGCGCTCGGTTTGACCGGCCTGTTCCTTCTGTCCCTGTCGCGGGCGTTGCGGGCATTCAGGGAAAGAGAATGAGCGCTTTCCGGCCGGATGGATGGACGACGCCGGAACTGGCCCAAGCGGTCGAGCGCGGGCAGCTTGAACTGCACTACCAGCCCGTCGTCGATCTGCGCAGTGGTGGGATTGTCGGCGCGGAAGCCCTGTTGCGCTGGCGTCATCCGACGCTTGGACTATTGCCACCGGGCCAGTTCCTGCCCGTGGTCGAATCGTCCGGCCTGATGCCTGAAATCGGCGCTTGGGTGCTGGGCGAAGCCTGCCGCCAGATGCGTGACTGGCGAATGCTGGCATGGCGACCGTTCCGGCTGGCCGTCAATGTTTCGGCGAGCCAAGTGGGACCGGACTTCGACGGGTGGGTAAAGGGCGTGCTGGCTGATGCCGAGTTGCCCGCCGAGTATCTCGAAATCGAGCTGACCGAATCGGTCGCGTTTGGTGATCCGGCGATCTTCCCCGCCCTGGACGCCTTGCGGCAGATCGGTGTGCGCTTCGCCGCCGATGACTTCGGGACGGGGTATTCCTGTCTGCAACATCTGAAGTGCTGCCCAATCAGCACGCTCAAGATCGACCAATCGTTTGTCGCCGGGCTCGCCAACGACCGCCGCGACCAAACCATCGTGCACACCGTGATTCAGCTTGCGCACGGGCTGGGCATGGATGTGGTGGCTGAAGGCGTGGAAACATCGGCGAGTCTTGATCTATTGCGACAAGCGGACTGCGACACAGGACAAGGCTTCCTGTTCGCGAAGCCAATGCCGGCGGCGGCATTCGCCGTCTTCGTCAGTCAATGGAGGGGTGCCACCATGAATGCAAGTGACTCGACCACCACCAGTTGCTGCGTGTGCTGCAAGGAAATCCCGCTCGATGCCGCCTTCACCCCGGAAGGCGCGGAATACGTCGAGCACTTCTGCGGGTTGGAGTGTTATCAACGCTTCGAAGCGCGTGCCAAGACAGGGAACGAAACCGATGCCGATCCGAACGCCTGCGACTCGCTACCGTCAGATTGAGGCATACCCTAACTTGGCGTCAGACCATCCGGCGCTAAATCGTCAGAATAGAGTTGCCTTCCGAATTGATTGACATACGCCGTCAAGGGTCATAGATTTCTTCCTGACACATTTCCCTCAGGAGGATACCTTGCACGGTCAGCGCATCGGTTACGTCCGCGTCAGCAGCTTCGACCAGAACCCAGAACGGCAGCTCGAACAGATCCAGGTGGATAAAGTGTTCACCGACAAGGCGTCGGGCAAGGACACACGGCGGCCCGAACTGGAACGGCTGCTCGCCTTCGTGCGCGAAGGCGACACGGTCGTGGTGCACAGCATGGATCGTCTGGCGCGCAACCTCGACGACCTGCGCCGCCTGGTGCAGGGCCTCACCCAGCGCGGCGTACGCATCGAGTTCCTTAAGGAGCATTTGACCTTCACCGGCGAGGACTCGCCGATGGCGAACCTGATGCTGTCGGTAATGGGCGCGTTCGCCGAGTTCGAACGCGCCTTGATCCGCGAGCGGCAGCGCGAGGGCATCGCGCTCGCCAAGCAGCGCGGGGCCTACCGTGGCAGGAAGAAATCCCTGTCGTCTGAGCGTATTGCCGAACTGCGCCAACGTGTCGAGGCTGGCGAGCAAAAGACCAAGCTGGCTCGTGAATTCGGAATCAGTCGCGAAACCCTGTATCAATACTTGAGAACGGATCAGTAAATATGCCACGTCGTTCAATCCTGTCCGCCGCCGAGCGCGAAAGCCTGCTGGCGTTGCCGGACACCAAGGATGAGTTGATCCGTCACTACACGTTCAGCGAAACCGACCTCTCCATCATCCGGCAGCGGCGCGGCCCGGCCAACCGGCTGGGCTTCGCCGTGCAGCTCTGTTACCTGCGCTTTCCTGGTGTCATCCTGGGCGTCGATGAGCCGCCGTTTCCGCCCTTGTTGAAACTGGTCGCCGACCAGCTCAAGGTCAGCGTCGAAAGCTGGGACGAATACGGGCAGCGGGAGCAGACCCGGCGCGAGCACCTGGTCGAACTGCAAACGGTGTTCGGCTTCCAGCCCTTTACCATGGGCCACTACCGGCAGGCCGTCCAGTTGCTGACCGAGATGGCCTTGCAGACCGACAAGGGCATCGTGCTGGCCAGCACCTTGATCGAGCACCTGCGGCAGCAGTCGGTCATTCTGCCTGCCCTCAACGCCGTCGAGCGGGCGAGCGCCGAAGCAATCACCCGCGCCAACCGGCGCATCTACGATGCCTTGGCCGAACCGCTGTCGGACGCGCATCGCCGCCGCCTCGACGATCTGCTCAAGCGTCGGGACAACGGCAAAACGACCTGGCTGGCCTGGCTGCGCCAATCGCCCGTCAAACCGAATTCGCGGCACATGCTGGAACACATCGAACGCCTCAAAGCGTGGCAGGCGCTCGACCTGCCTTCTGGCATCGAGCGGTCGGTGCACCAGAACCGCCTGCTCAAGATCGCCCGTGAGGGTGGCCAGATGACGCCCGCCGACCTGGCCAAGTTCGAGGCGCAGCGACGCTATGCCACCCTGGTGGCGCTTGCCATCGAGGGCATGGCCACCGTCACCGACGAAATCATCGACCTGCACGACCGCATCCTGGGCAAGCTGTTCAACGCCGCCAAGAACAAGCATCAGCAGCAATTCCAGGCGTCCGGCATGGCGATCAACGCCAAGGTGCGGCTGTTCGGCCGCATCGGCCAGGCGCTGATCGAGGCCAAGCAGGCGGGCCGCGATCCGTTCGCCGCCATCGAGGCCGTCATGTCCTGGGATGCCTTCGCCGAGAGCGTCACCGAAGCGCAGAAGCTTGCGCAGCCCGAGGACTTCGATTTCCTGCACCGCATCGGCGAAAGCTACGCCACGCTGCGCCGCTACGCGCCGGAATTCCTTGCCGTGCTCAAGCTGCGGGCCGCTCCCGCCGCGAAGGACGTGCTCGACGCCATCGAGGTGCTGCGCGGCATGAACAGCGACAACGCCCGCAAGGTGCCCGCCGACGCGCCGACCGAGTTCATCAAGCCGCGCTGGCAGAAGCTGGTCATGACCGACACCGGCATCGACCGGCGCTACTACGAACTGTGCGCGCTGTCGGAGATGAAGAACGCGTTGCGTTCCGGCGACATCTGGGTGCAGGGGTCGCGCCAGTTCAAGGACTTCGAGGACTACCTGGTGCCGCCCGCGAAATTCGCCAGCCTCAAGCAGGCCAGCGAATTGCCGCTGGCCGTGGCCACCGACTGCAACCGGTACCTGAACGACCGGCTGACGCTGCTGGAAACACAGCTTGCCACCGTCAACCGTATGGCGACGGCCAACGAGCTGCCGGACGCCATCATCACCGAGTCAGGCTTGAAGATCACGCCGCTCGACGCGGCGGTACCCGACACCGCCCAAGCGCTGATCGACCAGACGGCAATGATCCTGCCGCACGTCAAGATCACCGAACTGCTGCTGGAGGTGGACGAATGGACGGGCTTCACTCGGCATTTCGCGCATCTGAAATCGGGCGACCCGGCCAAAGACAAGAACCTGTTGCTGACCACGATCCTCGCCGACGCGATCAACCTGGGCCTGACCAAGATGGCGGAGTCTTGCCCCGGCACGACCTACGCCAAGCTGGCTTGGCTGCAAGCCTGGCACATCCGCGACGAAACCTACGGGGCGGCGCTGGCCGATCTGGTCAACGCACAGTTCCGCCATCCCTTCGCCGAGCACTGGGGCGACGGCACCACCTCATCGTCGGACGGCCAGAACTTCCGCACCGGCAGCAAGGCCGAGAGCACCGGCCACATCAACCCGAAATACGGGAGCAGCCCAGGGCGGACGTTCTACACCCACATTTCTGACCAGTACGCGCCATTTCACACCAAGGTCGTGAACGTCGGCGTGCGCGATTCGACCTACGTGCTCGACGGCCTGCTGTACCACGAGTCCGACTTGCGGATCGAGGAGCATTACACCGACACGGCGGGCTTCACCGATCACGTCTTCGCCCTGATGCACCTCCTGGGCTTCCGCTTCGCGCCGCGCATCCGCGACCTGGGCGACACCAAGCTCTACATCCCGAAGGGCGACGCCGCCTATGACGCGCTGAAACCCATGATCGGCGGCACGCTCAACATCAAGCACGTCCGCGCCCATTGGGACGAAATCCTGCGGCTGGCCACCTCGATCAAGCAGGGCACGGTGACGGCCTCCCTGATGCTCCGAAAGCTCGGCAGCTACCCACGCCAGAACGGCCTGGCCGTGGCGCTCCGCGAGCTGGGCCGCATCGAGCGCACGCTGTTCATCCTGGACTGGCTGCAAAGCGTGGAACTGCGCCGCCGCGTGCATGCCGGCCTGAACAAGGGCGAGGCGCGCAATGCGCTGGCCAGGGCAGTGTTTTTCAACCGCCTGGGTGAAATCCGCGACCGCAGTTTCGAGCAGCAGCGCTACCGGGCTAGCGGCCTCAATCTGGTAACGGCTGCCGTCGTGTTGTGGAACACGGTCTATCTGGAACGGGCTGCGCACGCGCTGCGTGGCAACGGCCATGCCGTTGATGACGCGCTGTTGCAGTACCTGTCGCCGCTCGGTTGGGAGCACATCAACCTCACCGGCGATTACCTCTGGCGCAGCAGCGCCAAGATCGGCGCGGGCAAGTTCAGGCCGCTACGACCGCTGCAACCGGCTTAGCGTGCTTTATTTTCCGTTTTCTGAGGCGACCCCATAGAGCACTTGCGCGGTGTATCCGGAAGGAACGCTGACCGCGTCTGCCAGCGATTTCGGAACCGCGCCGAAATTGAGCAGTTTTTCCGAGGGCTCCGTGGGAGGAGCTCCTGTGGGCGGTGTGTCCGGGCTATCGACATCGCTGTCGTCGTCTCCGTCGCCATTACAGCCCGCCAGGCCAACCCCGAACAGGGCAGAGCCCACCGTTGCCATGCCTCCCTTCAGAATCCGGCGTCGACTCAAGCGGGTTTGTAGCACCGCGTCGAATGTCGGATTTGGCGATGTGTTCGAGTCCTCGTCATTGAAGTCCACGACGGGCGCATTCATGTTGGTCTTCATATTGTCCATTTGTCTGGATTTAACGAAGCAATGAATGTAGGTGGCGCCAATTACTTTTTCATGACGGATCGGACGTTCGTTTCGGGCCGTAATGCGCGAGGCGATGCAGCGTCACCATGCGGTGGATTCAATGGACAGCAATCGCTGCACAGCAGCCGTTGACCGAGGCACTCCGACCGGCCGAAGTGGGTCGTCATCGGCCGAGCGATTGAACCAAGCTGTTGCAACGACCGGTTTCATCCACAGCCAATAACTGCCCTTCAAGACGGAACAGCTGGACCAACCTAGAATCTTGGTGCAAGTGCTATGATCGTATTTCGTTATCGAAACTCGATATGAAAGAGAACTCAACACCTCGCGCCATGGAGCACCACGATCTGCTATCGGGGCTGATCCGCCTGCACGTGCTGCACCACGCAGCCGCGCAGGAGATCTATGGGCAGTGGATGATTGACGAACTGGCCCACCACGGCTACCGACTTTCTCCCGGAACGCTGTACCCGATGCTTCACAAGATGGAGCGCGACGGATACCTAGTTTCGCGCCAGGAGCGCGACGGACGCACCGTGCGAAAGCTCTACACGATCACGCCCAAGGGCAAGGAAGGCTTGGCGCTGGCCAAGGAACGCATCCGGGAGTTCACCGGGGAGGCAATGCACAAATGACAGGCTCCACCAACACCGTACAGCACGAAGCTGTAGCTACGCGCGGTTCACCCGTTGAAGTCTTCGGCGCCTTCCTTAAACTGGGATTGACCTCCTTCGGTGGGCCGATCGCGCATCTGGGTTATTTCCGCTCGGAGTTTGTCGAGCGCCGCCGCTGGCTGGATGACCGCAGCTATTCCGATCTGGTCGCCTTGTGCCAGTTTCTTCCGGGTCCGGCCAGCAGCCAGGTGGGCATGGCGCTTGGGCTGGGTCGCGCTGGCTGGTTGGGCTTGCTGGCGGCGTGGGCAGGGTTCACTTTGCCATCGGCCATCGCGCTAATCCTGTTTGCCTTCGGCATCGCTGAGTACCAGGGACTAGCCCAGTCCGGGTGGGTGCATGGTCTCAAGGTAGTCGCCGTGGCCATCGTAGCTCAGGCGGTGTGGGGCATGGCCAAGTCGTTGTGCCCTGACCGGCCACGCGCTGCCCTGGCCATTCTGGCGGCACTGCTGACCATGATCCTACCCTCAGCAGCGGGACAGATTGTCGCGATCTTGTTGGCAGGACTGCTGGGCTGGTGGACGCTGAAGATTTCACAACCTGGCGGTGGCCAAGCTCACAGCTACCCGGTCTCGCGCAGACTGGGCGTCATTGCGCTGCTTCTGTTTGCAACACCGCTTGTCTTGCTGCCCCTATGTGCAGCAGCCACGGGATCGTCCACGATAGCGCTGCTGGATGGGGTGTACCGTTCCGGTGCGCTAGTCTTCGGCGGTGGGCACGTTGTGCTGCCGCTGCTGCAAGCCACCGTGGTGCCCAGCGGCATCGTCAGCAACGCAGACTTCCTAGCTGGCTATGGCGCTGCCCAGGCCGTGCCGGGACCGCTGTTCACTTTTTCGGCGTATCTTGGCGCAATAGCCCACGGCCCGCTGCATGGCTGGATTGGCGGCCTGGCTCTGCTGGGCACCATATTCCTCCCAGCCTTCCTCATGCTGGTCGGCGCATTGCCGTTCTGGGCGGCGCTTCGCCACCGGGCGGGTATTCAGACGACCATGGCGGGCATCAACGCCGGCGTGGTTGGTATCCTGGTATCGGCCTTATATGACCCGGTGTGGACAAGCGCCATCCACGGCAAGGCGGACTTCGGGTTGGCGTTGCTCTCGTTCGGGCTGCTCACAGTGGGGCGCGTGCCGCCAGCGCTCGTGGTGCTGCTGGCTGGCTTGGCAGGCTGGGTCATGGCGATGGGCATCTGAAATTCGTTTCACTCAGAGCTTTCAATCAAACTTCGCATAATTCCTTCGCTGATGTACCTCAGGACGAAGAATCTTCCAGCGGTATAGCTGCTGCTTGGGCGAACGAAGCTTGAACGCAGGGTTCGTTACCTCGGGATCGAGCTAACGATGCCGTTGAGATGGCAGAGCAAACTGAGGTTGATGCATCCCGGGCCGGCGAACGGTCGCTTGCCGGCCAAAGCCGGACATTCACCCGATCCTATGCAGGTGACGCACACCAGTCACCTCAGGGCATTCCATAATTTCACAGCGCTATCGCGCAAGCAGGATCGGCACCTCAACAGCTCGTATCATTGCCGTCGTGGTACTGCCGACGATCAAATTCCTGAGCGGCGAGTGACCATAGGCACCCATGACCAGCACGGACATCGGACCACCGGCTACGCAGTCAGCGATAACTTTCTCTGGAGCCCCCGGGGTAATCGAAAAAGTTGCCGTTCGCCCGCTTTGCGCGAATAGCTGAACGACCTGCTCCATCTGGGCTCGATTCTCCTGCGACTCCGCGCCAGCCCTCACGAGGTGTATTGGCAGACCGTCCAGCATCGGCGTGCTTGTCAGCAATGCAATCGCTCTAGCAATAGACTTTCCGCCATCGTAGGCAATCACAGCGCGCATTGGCGGCACGTGCCGCTCGGGAGCAACAAATAGCGGCTTGTTACTGGCTCGAAGCACGCGCTCGATTTTCGATCCGAGATGGCCGGCGGCGAATTCGCTCGACGCTCCCCGCTTGCCCATCACCACCAAGCCAGCCTCGGCTTCGCGCTCGATAATGGTTTCCACAATGCCACCATGGAGGTGCACCGTACTGACGTCGCCGATGCCGGCAGCCCGTAATCGCTCTTCAGCGGTCGCCAAGAGGGCGCGGCCACCTTCGACCGCCAGTTTTCCTTGCGCTTCTTCGATGCGAGTCAGCTCTTCTAGCAGCTCGCTTTTCACACCTAGCCCGATAGCGCCACTAAGGTCGTGCCGCGCTGTCACCGCGCTTTTTCGCTGCACAACATGCAGCAGTTCAACTCTCCAGGAAAGACGGTGCGCCGCCCAGGCTGACAAGTCGCAGACCGCGGCGGCGTAGTGGGAGGCATCGATGCATGCAAGTACTTTCGACATATCTTCTCCTTAGTGTCCCAACGACTTGGTGTCGGCGCCGGGTTTGTCGTGAATTGCAAATCGACCAATCATGGTGGCGCTGGCGGCATTCAAACCGACGACATCTACAGTCGTGCCTTCGCGGCGCAGCTTGATCACGACCTTGTCCAGGGCACCCACGGCCGAGATGTCCCAGAAGTGCGCGGCGGATACATCCAGCACCACGTGGTCGACGACCTCTTTAAAATCAATGGCTTCTGAAAACCGATCGGTGGATGCAAAAAACACCTGGCCCTCGTAGTAGTAGGTGCGGGTGCGCCCGTCCTCAGACAAGGCCGAAGTCACTGCGAAGAGCCGCTTGACCTTACCCGCGAAGAACACGCCGCTCAACAGCACGCCCGCCAGTACGCCCTGTGCAAGGTCATGCGTCCAGACGACCACCACAACGGTCGCCAGCATGACCACGGAAGACTGCCAGGGATGCGAACGCAGGTTGCGGATCGAACCCCAACTGAACGTGCCGATGGACACCATGATCATGACCGCGACCAGTGCCGGCATGGGAATCCTGGCCACCAAGGGCCCCAGCACCACGATCAGGAACAGCAGGAAGGAACCCGCCACGAAAGTGGAAAGCCGCGTCGAACCGCCCGACTTCACGTTGATGACGGACTGGCCGATCATGGCACAACCGCCCATGCCGCCAAAGAAGCCCGTCACGAAGTTCGCGATACCCTGGCCCTTGCATTCGCGCCGCTTATTGCTGGGCGTGTCGGTCAAGTCGTCCACGATCTGCGCGGTCATCATCGACTCCAGCAAACCCACCGCCGCCATGGTCAGCGAATACGGAAGAATGATCTGCAAGGTTTCAAACGTGAAGGGCACGTTCGGAATCAGGAACGAAGGCAGGGACGACGGCAGCTTGCCCATGTCGCCCACCGTGTTGACGGGCAGGCCCCAGTAAATAGAGATGGCCGTCAACACGATGATCGCGATCAACGGCGACGGCACGGCCCGGGTCAGGCGCGGAAACAGATAGATGATCGCCAACCCTCCCGCCACCATCACGTAGGTGACCCACGTGACGTTGGTCAGCTGCGGCAACTGGGCAACAAAGATCAGAATTGCCAGCGCGTTCACGAACCCGGTGACGACAGACCGCGACACATACTGCATCAGCAGGTCAAGCCGAAGAAAGCCGGCGATGATCTGGAAGATGCCCATCAGGATTGTGGCGGCGAACAGGTATTCAACGCCATGATCCTTGACCAAAGGCACCACCAGCACGGCAATGGCGGCCGTGGCCGCAGAAATCATGCCAGGCCGGCCGCCCACTAAAGCGATGATTACCGCGATCGAGAACGATGCGTAGAGGCCTACCCGCGGATCAATACCCGCGATGATGGAAAAGCCGATGGCTTCGGGGATAAGAGCAAGGGCAACGACGATGCCCGCAAGAATATCGTTACGAGGACTGGACATCCATTCGCGACGAAAAGAGGAGAAAAAAGACATTGTTAGGCTAACCTGACGTTAGCAAGCGATGCCTTGCACCGAGGGTGGTTTGTAGTTGGTCTCGGAGCGAGCCGTAATTCGCTTGGAGTTGTCCGAGGGATAGGCGCCCGGCCGAGCCACCCGGCAAACGCCGGGTCCACTAGTATCGCTATCGAAGCGAAGCCGCATCCGTTGCAGATGCTGCGGGAGCATTGTACACGGGTTGTGCAGCGTGACTCAGACCAGGGCCGAATCGTCACAAACACGATATCGGGCGGCGAGAACTAACCTTTGACCGGCCGCATTGGGTCGGGAGCTGCCTGTCATTGATGGCCGCTCCCGGCCTTCACCAAACATTGCGCGAATCAAGTGGACTTCCGCTTCTGGTCGGTTTGCCCCAAGGACCAGCAAAACATCCAAACATTTCCGCATGAAATTTCATTGCAAGGCCCCCCCTCTATCTGCCGGCTCGGCCCCCCCCTTATTTCCCGAAAAGCTGCGCCTTTTCCATTTCCCGCACGACGTCTAGAAAGTCCAGCTCCGTGTATGCCATAGAAGTCCGTACATCGTCATGACGCATCGCCTTGGCGACCACCCGCACGTCCACTCCCATCGCGGTCAGCTGCCGCCCGAACGTGTGCCTTAGCCAGTGGGTCGACGCCCGCTCCAGCAGCACTGCGTCCTGATCCCGGCCAGCGCTACGAAACCCCGCAGCACATCGCTGAAAGGCGCCCGTGAGTATGTCCCAAAGGGTGGCGCGACGACGAATCTCGGCCCATCGGCGCTGACTACGGCGTCCTACCACGGTGGACGGGCAGCGCGCCGGCCCGTCCACCTTGCGAGTCCGCGTCGACAGGATGAGCGCCGTAGTGTCACCACACACGGGATCTGGCGGAAAGTTAAACGCGTATCGGTATGCACGAAGATCGTCCATGACTGCGGGTGGAAGAGCTACGCGGCCTGTTTTTCCTCCCTTCCCATGCCTCACAACTAAGGACCAGTGCGCGCGCCCGGACTTCGGATCAGCATAGAGCTCGACATCGCCCATACTTGCGAGAACCACTTCGCTCGCCCTCATTCCTGTGAATTGCAGCAGTCGCAAGATAAAACGATCCCGCAAGAACATGAGCTTCTTCTCAACCGATGTGCGGGAGGCCTTTTCCATCGAATCTAGAACCTCCTCAATCAAGTCTGGTGGCACTGCATGCCGGCGTGGAGCATCCCGGCCCACTCCCCCACCACTCCCAATCGATGCCATCGGATTGGCCCGCCGATACCCTGCCTCAAACCAAAACTTGAGGAGGGCATGCAACACTTTCTGAGCATTCGCCAAGGCAGAAGCACCAAGCCTGGCGCGAAAAGGCGTCCAATCGATATCACCAACGCGTGCTGCACGTCTTCCGCAGATGTGGTCGCCTGAATGCTCCCGCAAGAATTTTAGATAGCGGGTAACGTCGGGAATGGACCATCGACTCGGCCCATCAGACCCGACCAAGTCGCAATACCATCGGATGCGGAAGATCTCGCGCTGATAGTTCGCCAGTGTGTGCCGGCTCACCGGCGGCCTTCTTGCAGCGAGCGCCTGAAGCCAACGCTCTGCCGCCTCCCAGTCATCGCTAACATGTCCAAGGACGCAAGAAACGGCCTCAGAGCCGTTTGCAGTGACGAACTGGGGGAGAGGTGCCACTTCGCTCATCGCGGCGCTCCTGCGGCCCCCACCGCCGCTCTTCGGTACGATTCGAGCAGCGCCTGTTCCTCCTTCCTTAGCGCCTGCAGCCCCTCGTAGCGCTCCCTCCACAGCCGGCTTTCCGCGCGTGCTGCCTCAATCGCGCGCAGAGCAAACGCCCGACCGCCCTTCTCCGCTTCCGTGACGTTCGTCACGGTAGTCACAAGCGCAGAGAGCTTATCCGCCATCGCGGCCAACGCCCGCTCGGCGCTGTCGGCCTGACCTTGCACGCGGGCGAGCTCACACTGCTGGGCCACCATCGCAGCCTCTAACCGAGCGTTGTCAGCCTCCAGCACCTGCCGCCGGCGGCGGTGCTCCTCCAACTCAACGGCAAGCAGTCGAAGGGTAGTCGGATCATCCTGCCTCGCCGCACGCTCTGTCACTCGCGGAAGCGCAGTCGCGCGGAGATCCGGATCGACCTGCCCAGCAGAGGTACGAGCCAGGCGCTCTTGCACGCGAACCAACACGGAAAGGATGGTGGTCGTGGAAGGTCTTCGGGTTGGCGCGTAGGCACGCAGTATCCGTTGGTATGTTGGAACGCCGTATAGGCGGCCCGTGACCTCTAGCACCGCGCTTATCAGACCACCAAGAAAAGCGCGGTTATCTGCGACGTCAGGATAGGCAGCCTGGAGGCGAGAGATCTCCGCCATGATTTGCCGCGCCTGGTCGTCCGTTAGCTGAAACGCAGGCCTACCCATTGCCGCAGATCTCCAAGCTATTGATCACGAAAATCGTCATATTTATGATGCTGCTTCTTCACTACCGTACACACCGCGCAGTGTGTACGCTAAACAGCGAATACCGCACCTACAGGTTCTGCAGTGCTAAACAGCAGCCTGCAGGCCGTCCAAACGCTGGCGTCGCTCGACCGCGAGAGTCACGTCCATCATCCCGTCCACAAGCTGCCGTAGTGCCGCAACGTCAAGACTGGCAGTAACTGCCTCCCCGCATGCCCCAACCCCCAAGTCAATAGATAAGCTGGCTTTTGGCACTTGAAGGCTGTCATAGTGGTCAAAGTTCAGAGACACACGCCCTATGGTTCCAATAGCTGCCCTGAAAGGCACGTCCACCCTAATTCGACGCATGACCTTTCTCCCATTCGAAATGACGGCATTTAGGGAACTTGCTGCAGCCTAGAAAGCGCCTGGGCGACGTGCTCGAAGCCCGGCTCACGAGCTTTCCCGAGCCGCAAGTCGGGCACGCCGCTCCGGCAGCGCCACCGGGCGCCTCACGGCTGGCAGATAGCTGCAACGCCTCCGCGACCGGCATGGATGCCGTGACCGTCGCCGTGCGAACGCCTGGCTTTCCGCCATCGTCGGGCTGAGTGTGCTTGCACTGCGGATAAGCTGAACATCCCCAAAAGGCTCCCTTCGAGCTCTGCCGCAGGCGCAGCGGTTGCCGGCAAAGCGGGCACGGATAGCGCTTCTGCGTACCACCGAGCGTCACACCGGCGCCCGTATTGGCGTCACCTCTGGCCTCGAATTCAAACTCCAGACGCCACTCTGCATTTACCTTGAGCTTGGCACTGAACAGTCGCTTCGTCTTGCTGACGAAGCCTTCCAGCAGCCCCGTTTTCCCATCGATGTACAGAACAGTCAGCTCTGCGTCGGAAAGTTCGCGTCCTGCCACCAATCTAACCTGGCGAAACCCACATTCTGCGCTGCACGAGACTTGTAGCGTGCCCGCCTGCAGCGGCGCCTGACACTTTGGGCATGGCGCTGCAAGCCTGGTCTTTGGCGTCGCAGGGGCGGCCGCGGCCCTGGCCTTCAATGTCTCAACCAGGCGACGTGCAAACTGAGCGGTTTCGGTCATGAAGCGCGATCGGTCGTACTGGGCGCGCTCCATAAGTCGCAGTTTGCTTTCCCAATCCCCGGTCATCCTGGGCGAAGTCAATTCTTCAAGTCCGTTGGATTCCAAGAACTGCACAAGCTGAATGCCCTTGTCGGTGGGCACGAGATGCTGCTCCTTTCCCTCCCGCCGCAAATAGGGTTCAATCGGTCGTTTGGCACGATCATGATCCGCTAGGAGTACTTCGATAATGGCCGCGCGAGTGGCGGGCGTTCCAAGCCCTCGCTCTCGCATCGCCTCTCTCAGATCATCGTCCTCCAACAACTTTCCAGCGGTCTCCATTGCCCCCAGCAACGTGGCTTCGTTAAACCGGGCGGGCGGCTTCGTCTTCTGCGCCACGAGCTTCACGCCGCGATTCGCCGCGCCTTCGCCTTGCACCAATGGGCAAAGTGATGTGGAATCGTCCTCCGGATCAAGGTCTCGCCCATAGACCGCCATCCATCCAGCCTCTTGAAGCACTCGGCCCGTGGCCGTGAACTCGTGCCCTGCCATGACTGTCGTTCGCTCGGTCTTAGCGTAGACCGCGGGCGGGTGAAAGGCAGCCAGGAACCGTCGCACGACCAGGTCGAAAACCTTAGCTTCGCCTTCGGTCAGGCCTTCCGGAAGCTTCCCAGTTGGAATAATGGCGAAGTGATCGGAGATCTTCGCATTGTTGAAGATCCGCTTGTCCGGGCGCACCCAGCTATTGGCAATGATCCGTCCAGCATGCTCGCCGTACGCACCCACAGAGAGCGTCTCCATTACTGAGGCAGCTTTCCCCACATAGTCCTCCGGAAGCGCATTGGAGTCTGTGCGCGGGTAAGTTACAGCTTTGTGCTTCTCGTATAAGGCCTGGGTCAAGTCCAACGTTTTCTTGGCGGAGAATTTGAACCGCTTGTTGGCCTCACGCTGAAGCGTCGTCAAGTCGAACAACTTAGGCGGAGCGCTTGTTACTGCCTTGAACTCATCTCGCACCGTGGAGGGCTCCGCAGCGCGGCATCGTGCGTGCAGGGCCTCGGCCGCGGATTTGTCCCATATGCGGTGAGTCGTGTCGCCAGAGTCCCCCGAGTCGATAGACGGACCGCGCCAACGCGCGACATATTCGCCCGCCTGCACGGCGAAAGTCGCATGCAGTTCCCAGTATGGCCGCGGCACAAAGGAGCGAATGGCAAGCTCCTGGTGAACAACAATCGCGAGCGTCGGCGTCTGGACTCGCCCCAGCGAATTCCGCTCGCGTCGATCGGTCAGCACTTCAACCAATGCAGATACCGCTCTTGAACCATTAATGCCAACCAGCCAATCCGCCTCGGACCGGCTGCGCGCCGCATCGCCCAACCTGGCGAAGGCTGAGGCCGGCCGAAGCCCCTTGTAGGCCTCGCGGATCGCCGCAGGAGTCATGGACTGAATCCACATCCGATACACCGGCTTCTGCGCCTTGTGAAACTCATAAATCAGATTGAAGATCAGCTCACCTTCACGGCCCGCGTCGCAAGCGTTGACCACCGAGATCACATCCGGGCGTGCAATCAGCTTCCCGAGCAGCTTGAGCTGGTCGACCGTTCCGGGGATAGGACTCAGCACAAATCGGTCGGGAATGCGGGGAAGGCCACCGAACCCACCAGCAGGCTGACCAGGATCGGGGTCGGCAATCTGAACTAAGTGCCCTATGCCAGAGCTGACAACAAACTGCTCACCTTCCAGCCAGTTCCCGGCCTGACGGCACCCACCAAGCGCCGCAGCGATATCGCGAGCGACAGAGGGCTTCTCAGCGATTATGAGGGTCTTCGTCATTTCCGCTCCTGAGGGATACGTCGCGGCCAGTTCGTGCGCTTTCCATTCATTCGCAAGAAGGACGCCCGCGTCATTTCCTCGCGGCCCAACCGTCGAACAACCGAAAGCAAGTTCCAGGTGCCGAAGCAGAGCACGTACCCGAGGACATAAGCGATGAGGGCCATGTTGAAGGGATGTGCGGCAAACCCGGCAAGACCCTCATGCCCAGACTCGCCGCCAGACACGAAATAGGCGATAAGGTTTGCGAAAAGCACACCAGAGCAGAAAAGAGCCAGAACGCGCCACCACCGGCGCGGCGCTCCCATCGCAGCGATGCGCCCCTTCCTCGCCAGGGCGGCAGTCCCGAGAACAGTCTCAAGAGTGGCTAGGCGCACGCGCGCCAAATACTGACCAATAAAGTTACGCATGGCCCGCCCCTATGCGGCCCGGGCCATTGGACTTGCCGCCATGCCTTTGAGCACCACCACTCCACCGCCCAGCCTAAGCAAGTCCTCAACCTTCCGCTTGGCCTCTTGAAGGCTGTAGGCGACATCCGTCTTATCGGCCGTCTGCCACCAGTACCCCACCGAGCCAATCACGTCGACTCTGCCCACCACTCGCTGCTCTTTCCCGACACGCAGGACGTACGACTCGCGAAACTGCTCCCACTTCGGCCTTCTCGTGCTGATACGCATATCAATGTCCTCCACGTCAGAGGTGGCGGAGCCACCCCCGACCGATCGAATAATGGTTAGAGAGCGGTCGGCGCCGCCTCGGTAGCTCGGGGTGCTTCCGGCTGCGCCTTGGCGCGGTACTGCACGGCTTCAATCCGCTGAAGGCCCAGGGTGACTTTCTCGGCGTCCATGCACATGCCGGCCTCTGCCTGACCGCTTTGCTCGTTGATCCATGGCCGCACATATGCGGCCCCGACCACGCTGACGGCTGCCCCAACCCGCACCACCTCGTACACCCGCTTTGCAGTTCCCTCATGCCAGATGGTCACTTGGACGGGAAACGTCCGTGAGTCGTCCTGCACGTACCCCCCATTGCCATCAGATTTGTATTCCGAGCACATCACTCGGAGCTCGCAAATTTGGCGATCATCACCCTTCACCTTGACGGTCTTCAGCACTGGATTCACCAGAACATTTCCGCCCATCTCGCTTCTCATAGCCATTTCAATGCTCCAAAAAAGTTGATCCTCGTAGAACTCTCTTACCGCGTGGACAGGGTCGTTCGCCCGTTTCGGCAGCTTCAAGATTGCTGGTTTCGTTCATAGGTTCTTGTGTTTTGCTGCAAAACGGCGCGCGGCACCAAGTTTCCAGCCCGTTGGCGCAGCGCACCATTTCGCAAGTACGATTCCACTTGGTCGACGGCTTGGCGCAGCACGCTTTCAAGCGCGTTCAATTCCATCGCGCGAACGTCGCAGTTGCGGAAGTGCTCCACGACCGATGGCGGGAGCGTCTCCAAGATTCCTGCCAGCGCTTCAAATCGCACGTAGCGCGCATGGCCTCGAATGCACCAACGCAACCGCGCCCGTCCCAGCGCCCCGCGGCCACGCTCTTCTACTAGGCGCAAGTAGCAGCCGACTTCGAATCTGGTGGTATCCAGCGCCAGATCGCTCATGGCATCCCTTGCCTGCGCCACCGAATCAGCGAACTGCCGCGACAGGGAGCGGAACGCTCCCTTACCCTTAAAGGCTTTTATGTCCACGGATACGGACGAGCACGAGAACGATGGGACACTGGCGACCGCTCGCGCACCCTCCAGCCCGGAAGGTGACGGCAAACCTGTCATGCTGGTGAGACCATCTGCGACAGACTTTGGCGACATGAGCGTCTCCATCTAGGTCAGAAGGTTCTTGTCGACGCCTGTAGCAACTGCATCCGCTAGCGGCACCGCATCCAACAGTCGCAATTCGGCAGCAGATAGATTTAGCCGGCGCTTCGTATGGCGAGGAGCCTCCTCACCCATGAACACCGGCTTGGGCACCTCCCCGAATATGGCTTTCACGGCGCTCACGCGCTGCTGGGCTGACGCTTCTGCTCCCGCGACAAAGTCGACGCGACTTAGGGTGACGAGCTCGTCCTTCATCAGATACTTCTGCCAGTACAGAACGCGTTCAAAGACGCTCCGACATTTGTGCTTGACGGCCTGCAGTAGCGCATGACCTTGGCGTCCCGAAACTAGGTCGCGACGTTGAGCACTCTTCAACACTCGTGTGAAGTAGTCGACTTCCACGATGAGTAGCGCCACCATATAGCCATAGGGCGAGGCGAAGCCGAGCTGCATTTGCGCGGGCTCCCGGGACTGCAAAACCGAGTACGCGAGGCCCTTGGCTCTCATCTCGTCCAGCTTCAACAGCAGTTGCCCTTGTTCGGATTTGATGTATGCGCGCACTTCCTCAATGCGGGCCTTCGTTTCGACCAGAGCCCAGTCTGCATAGGGATTGTCATTCGACGACAGCGACCAAAGGGATCGAAGTGCTGCCGCAACACGCTTTCCACCCGCAATCGGAGCGCCGGGCTTGCCGGGCTCGACCGCCTTTCCCATAAACAGCCGAAGGGCCTCCAGCGTGTGAAGAGACATAACGTCCTGGCTCTCGGCGACCAGCGACGGCAACGTCTTTATCTGGCGCGCCTCAGAACTCCCAACCAAGGGGTCGGCGCCGGCACGCGCTTCATGGGCCTGACGCATACGCGTAAATTCGGCCTCGCGCTCGTAGTAGAGTTGCAAGCGCCCGAAGAGAGGATGGGCCGGGTCGGGGTCATCGTCGTTGAGGAGGGAGCCCAGTATGCGGCGCTCACCGTCGAGGTCGTAACGATCGGGAAATGGGGAGTTGTCCGCCGTCGCAAATGCGGACAGGGAAGAATCAACCGCCGTTTTTTTCGGTGCCATCAGGCGCTTCTCCGTTGTTGAATGTGTTTATGGGTGATGCTGGCCCGCATCGTTAGGAAATTGCTCCAGGGCGACAGCGTGGTCGCGAATGTCAATTTCCTTGTCGACCTGTTTTGCTGCAAAACACTCATGGCCGAGCCCTCCGCTCCGCCATCACCGCGCGTAGCTCTGCGATTCGGGCGCGTCCCTCTTCCTTCGACGAAGGCTGAGGACCCGGGCAGGCCTTCGCCGCCACCACAGCCTCCGCCGCCCGCACCGAGGCGGAAACCGCAACCAGGTTGCGACGACGCTGTTCTTCAAGATGGGCAAGCTCGGGCACGAATCGTCCTTGCTGGGCCAGGAGAACCAGTCGCCTCAGGTATCCGAGCGGGTTCTCCACAGATTGCCGTCTTGCTCGCGCGCCAAACTCGTCGAGCAGGGTTTGCCGGACAGCAGTTGGCGCGTAGCCAAGAATCGTGATCGCGCCCTGCCTGCTCTCTTGCGGAAGCACGTCTGGCCACAGAAGGGAGTCCAAATCAACCACCACTGACTCGTTTCGCTGCAAAACGGCCTCCCGTGCGCGCGCGTGGGTTGTGGTCGTTGCTGTATTCGGACCTGTAGTCGTATCCCTTATAGAAGTGGACGAATCTGGCAAACTGCTATGCATGTTTCCAGCAATCTGCAATGTACGAATCCCACAATCTGATATTTCCGGTTTGGCATTACCAGTTTGTCGGTTTCGTACATTGGCAGGCGCGGGGCCCGCTTGCGGCATAGTCTGCCCCGGCTCGCCCCTAGACATTTGGAATGCCTGGTGGCGCCGCGTGGTCGCCAAACCTTCCACCTCAGCCCTCTTTCGGGCTGCTGCTTGAGATGCGAACTGTGCTTCCAGAAGCTTGCAGAGCAGTGCGGGATCTACTTGCGTGTAAACGCGCTTGGCGCCGCGGTTCAGGTAGAACTCCTGTACGAGACCTAGCTCTTTCAGCTTATCCTTGGCGTTCTCCAACGAGCGTCTATTCAGCGCGAGATCCTCTTGCCAGTTGAGTGCGGTCAGGCTGAACCAGGGATACCCGGACTCGACGGACTTGCGCTGAAGCTGGAGCAGTCGCGACAGAAGTAGACCGGCGTTCACTCCGCCGGTCACGTCTGCCAGGATGCGGTGATACGCCGTAGTTGGCCCGAGCAGATCCCGCACCGCGCGCTCAGGCGCGCGCATGAACTCAAATGTGAGTTCGACAGGAAGGGCCTCCTTCCTGCACACCTCCAAGGCCCTCGCTATGTTCGGAAGGTTCATTCGATACCACAACGTGGCTGGCCGGCCCGCCAATGTCTCCTCTACGAAGCCGAGATTGCGGAGCCTGCGGCGCGCGGTGTCGAGCTCCGCGCGCGACAGGCCTGTCTCAAGCCACCACTGCTGCTGAGTTTTAAAGATCCAGCCGTTGGTTTGAGCTACGTCTCGTCCGGTTCGCGTCCAATGCGCGAGCTGGGACAGTACGATCGCCGCCTTCGGATTCCCGGTCATACGTGCCAAGAACAGTCCAAAGGCGATAGGCCGGCTCCGCTTCAGGGCCAGCCAAAGTCGGTCGTAGGCGATGTTGGTCGACATACGACTGTCAGCTACTCAGGCTCGGAGATGGACGCGCCAGCGCCGCGTTCGCGGCCTGTACGCGTAGTTCCCTATCCACTACCAGCCAGTTGACGCGAACGGCCGTTCGCGGGGGCATTCCGATGCGCATCGTTTCCAGAAAGCCGTTCCGCTCCAATAGTCTTCGCGCTGTGAGCTGCTCTTTGTAGGACAGTCCCAGGCGCGAACGCCATTCCTCCGCGTCGATATAGACCCAGTCGCCCGCTAGTTCGGTCAGGTCGGATTGGGCGGCAAGGTCGCTCAAGATGGCCGCAGCGTTGAGACTGCCTGCGAGCTCTACGAAGGCGCGATGGATGGTGATCGGCGCGTCCAAGACTCTTAGCAAGTAATGCTCGTTGGCCTGGTCGCGCTGGGCGACGGCATCCGTATCGGCGTTCGCTGTGTACTGTCGCCCGTAGGGATCGAGCGCAAAATCCCATGCTGTCATTGCGGACTCCCGTCTGGGCACACGTGCCGACCCTCGGTGACGAACTGAGGATCGTTCGCAGCGCTTCCGCGTCGATCAAAGAGGCGAATTGGGAACCACGCAGGGTCGATGGGCGAAGCCAAAGGTCCCAAGCCCCTCCTGGGCATTGGGAAGCAACTCAACAGCGACAGGATCCTAATCACGGCCGGCCCTCCACAGGCCGGCACGGCCTGACATCGCCTTCATAGGGGGCTGATCTGCCGCACGTTCCACGACCCGTTGCATCGCGAGTGTGTACGTCAGCGGGCGAAACGCCGGCGTGCCCTTGAGGACGGTGACCATGGCACCAGGAGCATCCTCGCCAGCGTTTGCGGGTAAGGCCCGCGGTGATTTTGTCGCAGTCATCGGCGATCTCCAGTTAGCGCTGATTGAGCGCGGCGAACAGTGTGAGAAGCGTGTGCTTTGGAAATGCCTCATGGAGTGCGAGATATCGCTCCCGGACGTCAGAAGTGGTCCCCTGCAGCTCCTTCCAAATGCTGTGCACCCGAAGGTATTCCGCTGGATCCAGCTCAACGGCTGGGCCAGGCGGACTTAGCCGCATATGCGCCCGCATCTGGTCCACTTCCGCTGCCGGTATTGCCGGAAACAGCGCGCGGATCAGCGATCCGCCCGCTTGTGCGCGGAGAAACCGTCGAAGCTGCGCCATGAGCTCCTGGCGTCGCTGGTGCTCGCTCTGTTGTTCCACCAGTGCTTCGGGGTCCACGTAGATGCGCACCGTGACTGCTGGAAGCATTGCATCAAGCCCTCGATCGCGAAGGCCAGCCAATAAAAGTTCCGCCGTGTGCTGTGGTAGCGCCCCGTCGGCATGTGCGCGCCGCCGGATCTGTTCGTTCAGCTCTCGCAGCGCTTTGCGTTTCAGGGTGGGATGGGTCAACTCCAGGAAATTCATGACGCGCCTCCAGTCAACTCCACCGGCACGCCCACCGATTGCCAGAATGAGTCCTTCGAACGCTCAGGAAATGCTTGATTGAACTGTCGGACGGCTTGGATCACCCTGAGATACACAAGCCCAGTGGCATCATCCGGGTCCGTCATTCGACGCACGACGTGGTAGGAGCCGTCTGCGTAAACCGGGTCTCCCAACAGGTTGTCGCACGCATCCTGCCAGGAGTCAGTGCTTTCGGCGTGGAGCTTGAAGTCTGACTCAAGGGACAGAGCCGCGAGGCCTGCGGGCGTGTTTTGTTGCGACAGAAGGACCAGCCACCACCACGCGTAATAACGTTCGGCGTAGTCCCCACCCTGCAGAGCTTGTTCTTGCAATGAGCCCAGGTCGCCGCCAACATCCTTGGGTATCTCGACCATGAAGCGCAAAGGCAGCTCGTCAACGGACAGGAGGCACCCTTGAAGATGGCTGACCGTCACGAGTTCCTCCAGCGCATGCCAGAGTTCCCGTTCGGCGGAGCCTCGACTGTCGGCGGGCGGCTGCTTCGAACTCGGCTGCGCGCCGGCGGCTTCAGTGTCGTGCTCACCATTCCGCCGCGAGGTTGAGGCATTGGAGGTTTCATGCTGCGGAGGCAGCTTCATCTGCGTGGCCACGTTCGCTGAATCACGGCCTGAACTTTCATCGGCACCGTCCGAGGCTTGCGTGTCTGCCAGGGAGCTGCCTGGTGCTGGCGCATGCTGCTTCGCGTCACGCACCAAGCTCGCGGATTCAGCGTCCGGATTAGCCTGGAGGATCTGCACCGCGCGTTGGAGCTCGTCCACCGTAAGACTGATGCGCTGGGCGAAGTTCTCGTCAAGACGAGCAGTGAATGCCGCGAAGTCCAGCGACTTGGTCGCGACGTAGCGCTCTCGCATGTGATCGATCGCGAGCGTCCAAGCCTGGTCGAGAGCCTCCTCGGCACCAAGCTTCGCCGCAATCGTCGCCAGCCGACTGCGTGCCGGTATGAAGCGGTCCTGCACATCGCGCCTGGAGAGCTGGCTGGCCGCGCACGCCAGGTCGGCCAGATGCTTCATGGTGAAACCATAGTGGCTCAGAAGCGCAGGGGACGCCTGTATTCCTTCACCTGCTTTGAGGTGTTCGGAAAAGTCACGCAAGCTCATCGGGCCGCCGCGTTCGCGCTCCACCTCCTGCTTCAGGTCAAAGGTCGAACGCGCTGCGTCCCAAAACAGCAGGCCCGAGCGTTGGTCGTTCTCCACCATATGGGCCGCGAGAAGGGCTGCCTCGCTGCGGTACGGAACCTTCACGAAGTCCATATGCAAGAACTGCATATGGCCTTCGGCGACCAGTTCCTGCAGGATTTCCAAGCGGGTGTTGCCGCCCTTAGCCGGGATGTACTGCTTCTCGCCAGGTCTCTGCGTAACAGCAATCATCTGATCGAGGCCGCGCGTGCGGATCGACTCCTTGATCTCGTCGTACTTTTCATTGCGAACCGTCCGCGGGTTGCGCTCGTACAGACGGCAGTCGTCTCGGACATTGAGGGTAATCACGTTGGTCAACGCCGAGTCGATTGCGGCAGGGTCCGGCGACCTTTCGCTCAGCCGCGAAGCGATCATTTGGTCCAGGTCTACTTTCTTCGATGCGGGCTTCATCAGTTGCCCCTCAGGATTGGCAGCTTTTCGTCCTCGCCAGCGAGGGCGGTGGCCATGAAAAGCAAGTCGTCTTCATCAAGCACGCCGAGGTTTCGATACGCGCTCACGGCGCCTAACACCACGCCCAAGTGCAGGGCGCGTTCGGGGGAGCCCGCGGTTGCACGATGCAAAAGATCGAGCTCGGTGCTCAAGTGCAGGAGAGCAAGCTCCTTGTTCGTGCTCATGCCTCTACCCTCCCCGAGCTGATGGCGGACCACGCTTTCAAGTAGGGCGTTGGGTCCGGCACGATAAAGATCGGGCGGTGGACCCAGCGATGGAGGACTGGGTCTTCAAAAATTCTTGCGGCCTCGGTCTCTGAGACGCCCATAAGGCTCATTTCGCTGAAGCTCACGACTTCGGAGGGAGCCGTCGACGTAGAATCAAGGCCGACGGGTCGCATCGCGAGGAGAGCGGTCTGCACTACGGCAGCAGCACGCGCGCGTCGCATTTCCAGGGGCGCGTGATCTGAAGACACGGCCACGTAAAACGTCAGGGGCGGCTGCTCTCCTCCAGCAGGCGCGGTTGCGCGGAACACGTCTCCGATGTCCGGCAGTTCGGGAAGTCTAATGGCTCTTTTCATTGCTCAAGCCCCCGCGTCACTAGGCTGGCCCTGACCGTCCACGTAGATGCCGTTCAATGCGGGGAAGAGCTCCCAAGCCAAGCGGTGCATGACGTCCCAGGGCGACTTGTCCCCCCTGCGACGGTCGTATTGATGAACCGGAATTCGTGCAGTCGTCGCAGCGGTATAGGCGGCTGCATGCGGAACGACCGTCTCTAGAATGCCCTTCACCTGCCGATGACCGAGGAAGCTTCGGCGAATTTGATCCGCAACGTGACGCGCGTTGTTGTTACGCTCCAGGGCGCTGATGACGACGTATAGGTCCCCACTGCGGAAGTCGGCGCCGAAGTCGGACAGACTGTTCAAAGACTCCATCATGCGCAGCGTGCCGTCTGCAAATTCAGCCGCAGACAGAACGTCAGGCTTGATCGGCGACAGGATCACGTCCGCCGCCATCGCCGCCGTCTTCTGCAGCTCGCCCGCCGCGCCCTGGGTGTCGATGATGATCGCGTGGTATTTCTCGACGGCCGCTGAGCGCCTCACTGCCCGGCGCATTATCAACAGACGATCTTCACGATCCTTCAGCCACGTTTGCAGATTCCCCGCGACAGCATCCGAGCAAACGATGTCGATTCCCGGAATCGCGGTCTTGCTGATGCAGTCTTCGGTGACGAGGCCACCGCGCGTAATAACTCGCGTCAGCCCGTGTTCAGCGCGCTGTTCGATGGGGTAGTACTTCGTCAGGCTGTTCTGTTCGTCCGCGTCGAACAACAGCACCTGCATGCCGAAATCGGCAAATATTCCTGCGAGATTTGCGCAGGTTGTGGTCTTCGTGACTCCACCTTTGGTGGACGCGACAGCGATCACGTGTGGCATGGCGTTCCTCTTTTCGGCGCTAGGCCATTCGGCCCAGTTGCATACCCGTTCAAGGGCGGTTATCGTTAGTCAAAACACGGTTCCGTGTTACACGATTTTGTGTAATTCAGGGCGACATTACCCGAATCCGTGTAATTCGGCAAGATAGGACTGGCGATGGAATATCAGGAATTTGTAGAAGCCGCGCTCAAGGGGCGCAGCGTGAACAGCATGGCGAAGGCGTGGGGTCTGAAACAGCAGACCCTGGATCGCTATGTGAAGGGCACGCACCTTCCGGACTACCGGACTGCTATGCTGATGGCTCAGGAAGCGGGCGTCGCGATCGATGCGACGTTCATCTTGCTGGCACAGGAAGAGAGCAAACGCAAAAAAGCCGGCGCCGCTTTCGCGGTTCCGGCTATTGCTGCTGGTGTCGAGAACACCACCAAGAATTCGACCACAGATAAGTGGTCGGGGCGAGAGGATTCGAACCTCCGACTCCTGCGTCCCGAACGCAGTACTCTACCAGGCTGAGCTACGCCCCGAATCATTGAGTTTGGCAATTTGCCTAACTCGTACTACCAACTTAGCGGCGCTCAGTGCTACCAAGTTTCTACTGCTTTTTTTCTACTACTTTTTCCGCTGTGAATTAAACAGCGACCGCTATTAGAACCTATATTCCGTTTTTTTGAAAATCAGGTTTGGGGCTTAGCGACTTCAAGCGCTTTGCTACCGACCGCTTTGCTACCTACTGCTTTGCTACCGACTTTCAAGCTGGAATATGTAGTTCGCCTCTCAGCGATCTCTATTCACCGCGAAAGCGCAGAATTCTAGCAGAGAATCCAGAAAAGGCGAAACGGGGTAAATCGACAACGCGTCGCGAGCGCGATCCGCCTCGGCCACGGCGGCCAGGCGGGCGTGTTCCAGCGCATCAGTCGCTTGAATCGCGGCGGCCACCGCGGCGAAATCCGCGTCGCCGGTTTTGATGGCGTCGCGGATCAACTGTTGCTGTGCCGGCGTGCCCACTTCCATCACGCGGATCAGCGGCAGCGTCGGCTTGCCTTCGCGCAAGTCGTCGCCCACGTTCTTGCCCAAGGCCGCTGCGTCGCCGCTGTAGTCCAGCACGTCGTCGACCAGTTGGAACGCGGTGCCCACATGGCGGCCGTAGGCGGCAGCGGCGGCTTCCTGTTCGGGGGTGGCGCCCGCCAGCACGGCGCCCACCTGGGCGGCGGCTTCGAACAGCTTGGCGGTTTTGTAGCGCACCACTTGCAGGTAGCGTTCCTGCGAGACGTCGGGATCGTGCACGTTCAGCAGTTGCAGCACCTCGCCTTCGGCGATCACGGTCGTGGCCTCGGACAGGATGCTCATGATGCGCATCGAGTCGGCCTCGACCATCATTTCAAACGAGCGGGAATACAGGTAATCGCCAACCAGCACGCTGGCGGCGTTGCCGAAGACCGCGTTGGCCGTTTCGCGGCCACGGCGCAGGTCAGACTCGTCCACCACGTCGTCGTGCAGCAAGGTCGCGGTGTGGATGAATTCGACCACGGCGGCCAGCAGTTGGTGATGGGTGCCTTCGTAACCCAGGGCTCGCGCCACCATCAACACCATGGCCGGGCGCATGCGCTTGCCGCCCGCGCCAATGATGTAGTCGCCAATCGTGCGGATCAGGACCACGTCCGAATTCAGCCGATCGCGGATGACCGCGTCGACAGCCTTCATGTCGTCTGCAATGGGGGCAATAAGCGCGGGGAGATTCAAGACGTATCCGACAAGTGAAACGAGCCGCAAGGGGGCTCTTACCGCTGGGCCCGCCAGGTGTGGCGGGGGATTCGACCAGCGATTATACGGGGTGTGATTACGGGCGCCGACAGGGGCGACCACGGGGCGGCCCCCGCCGCCCCGATGGCCACGCCGCGCGCCGTCTCCTCTAGCGCAGCAGGCCGCGCTTGGCCAGATTGGCGTACAGGGCGCGCACGCCAAAGGTCCAGGGCGGGATCTCCGTGGACAACTGCAATTCATTGACCAGCGCCCCGATCCGGGCCGAGGCAATTTCCACGCGATCACCCAGCTTGTGCGTGAACCCCGTGCCGGGGCCGTGGCGGTCCTGGCTGGGCGAGAACATCGTGCCCAGAAACAGCATGAAGCCGTCGGGATACTGGTGGTGTGCGCCGAAGGCCTGGCGCACCAGGTCTTGCGGGTCGCGGCTGATTTCGCGCATGTGGCTCACGCCATCCAGTTGGAAGCCGTCCGGGCCGTCGATGCGCAGCGACACATCGGCCTGGCGCACGATATCCAGATCGAAGTCGCCGTCGAACAGGCGGATGAACGGGCCGATGGCGCAAGAGCCGTTGTTGTCCTTGGCCTTGGTCAGCAGCAAGGCGCTGCGGCCTTCGATGTCGCGCAGGTTGACGTCATTGCCCAACGTGGCGCCCACGATCTCGCCGCGGCTATCCACCGCCAGCACGATCTCGGGTTCCGGGTTGTTCCATTGCGATTCGGGCAGCACACCGATCTGCGCGCCGAATCCCACGGAGGCCATCGGCGGCGTCTTGGAGAAGATTTCGGCGTCGGGCCCGATGCCCACTTCCAGGTATTGCGACCACTGGCCGCGTTCGACCAATTCCGCTTTCAGCTTGGCCGCCTGGTCCGAACCCGGCTGCAAGCGCGACAGATCCGAACCAATCAAGGCCTGCATGCGCACGCGGATGTCGTCAGCGCGGCTGGCGTCGCCGCCTGCCTCTTCTTCGATCATCCGTTCCAACAGGCTGATGGCGAAGGTGACGCCGGCCGCCTTGATGGGCTGCAGATCGCAAGGGGCTAAGAGGCGCGCGCCGCCCTGGTTTTGCACGGTGGCGCTCATCAGGGCACGCACGTCGCCCAACGATTCCCCCTTGGCGCTTTTTGCAAGCGCCACGCGGTCGGGCCGGTCAAGCAGATCTGAAACGGTGGGGGCCACGGCGGTGATGTCGATGACTTCGCCGTTGCGCACCACCACCACGCTGGGGCCGTCGATGGGCGCCGGGCGCCACACACGGCCCACCAGCAGCGCATCCGCCAGATCGACGGGCAGTGAATTTTCTTGGTCCATGAGTCTCCACGCTTTATGCCTTGCAGGCGGCATTTGAATTAGGAGCCACGAGTCTAGAAGAAGGCCGTTATGATGTCCAACATAGTGAATATTTGTCCAATATGTTGGAAATTAACTTACTGGAATAACGCCGATGACCACGGAATACGATGTGCCCGCCATCCGGCGCACCCACGACATCCTGCGCGTGCTGGCCAGCCGCCGCACGCCCGTCAAGGCGGCCGAATTGGCGCAGTCCTGCCAGCTTGCCAAGAGCACGCTGTACCTGCTGCTGGACTGCCTGGAGCAGCGCCGCTGGATCGAACGCAAGGACGGCGGCTACATCATCGGCATTGAATTGATGTCCTTGGGCTTCGCCTATCTGCGCCACGATGGCTTGCAAGCGGCCTTCCACGAGGCGGCCAGCGACTTCGTGACCCGCTGCAACGAGGTCGTGCAACTGGCCGCGCTGGACGGGTTCGACGTGGTCTACATCGCCCGCGAAGACGCCCGGCGCCCGGTGCGGCTGGTGTCGGAACTGGGCATGCGCCTGCCCGCCCACGCCTGCGCGCTGGGCAAGGCGCTGCTGGCCAGTCTTGAACCCGACGCCCTGGCCGCGTGCGTGCCCGATACGCTGCCGCGCGTAACCGAGCGCACCCTGGCCACCCGCGAGGCGCTCTATGAAGAGCTGGAGCGGGTACGCCAGACGGGCTTGGGCCAGGATCAGGAAGAAGTGGCCACGGGCCTGGTCTGCTACGCCGCCTATGTGGGCGTGACGCCGCTGGGCAAGCGGGTGGCGGTCAGCACGTCCATCCCCACCGACCGGTTGGACGACGCCCACCGACACGCCGTGATGGAAGGCATCCGCCAGGTGGCCCGCCACGTCGCGCTGCGGGTGCTGCCCCCGGTCTGAAGCGCGCGCGCCACACCTAAGCCCTTAGCCCACAACGGCTTTTTGACTTTTGAAAAGTGCCACGCTAATATTGCGGATTCGGTCAGCAATGCCCGAATTACGTCGGTTGTTCGCGTAAACCCTTTGGACGTTTGGCTAAAGCATCAGCCAGATACTTGGGCCCACTTCCTTCTTGCCAGATTCTGGCGCCTAGACAGGAATCCAGCCTTTCCGAAGTGGCCCCCCGCCCAGCAGGGCGGCCCGCGCGAATGAACCCATTTACCTATTTAAGGAACACCCCATGTACGCGGTCGTAAAAACCGGTGGCAAGCAGTATCGCGTTGCCGCTGGCGAAAAACTCAAGATAGAACAGATACCGGCAGACATTGGGCAAGAAATCACCCTGGACCAAGTGCTGTCCGTGGGCGAAGGCGACCAACTCAAAGTTGGCACGCCCCTCGTCTCCGGCGCTGTGGTCAAGGCAACGGTTCTTGCGCAAGGCCGCCACGACAAGGTCAAGATCTTCAAGATGCGCCGTCGCAAGCACTATCAGAAGCGTCAGGGCCACCGTCAGAACTACACCGAAATCCGCATCGAAGCCATCACGGCTTAAGACGCGACTCGGTACCACTTAGCAGGAGCTAAACATGGCACAGAAAAAGGGCGGCGGCTCTACGCGAAACGGACGCGACTCAGAATCAAAGCGTCTGGGCGTCAAGACTTTCGGCGGTGAACTGATTCCCGCTGGTTCGATCATCGTGCGTCAGCGCGGTACTCGCTTCCACGCTGGCGTGAACGTCGGCATGGGCAAGGACCACACCCTGTACGCGCTGATCGACGGCAAGGTTCAATTCGGCTTCAAGGGCGCGTTGAACAAGCAGACCGTTTCGATCGTCGCTGCCGAGTAATCGGACAAGCACGTCAGCAACGCGGTTCGCCGCGTTCTCGAACGGCAAAAGCCCTGTCGCATGCGGCAGGGCTTTTTTGTTTTAAGCTTTTTTGTTATCAGGCAATTGGCGAGTAAAGTTTCCAATGCCACCTGGCAGCGCCCCATGGCGGGCGGCTGTCCTTATTACCCACTACACGCGCAAACACCATGAAATTCGTAGACGAAGCCACCATTGAAGTGGTCGCCGGCAAAGGCGGCAATGGCGTGGCGAGCTTTCGCCGCGAAAAGTTCATCCCCAAAGGGGGCCCGGACGGCGGCGACGGCGGACGCGGCGGCACCATCTATGCCGTGGCAGACCGCAACATCAACACGCTGATCGACTTCCGCTACGCGCGCCTGCATCGCGCCAAGGGCGGCGAAAACGGCCGTGGCTCGGACCAGTACGGCGCGGCCGCCCCAGACATCACCTTGCGCGTGCCGGTGGGCACGGTCATCCATGACGCCGAAACCGGCGAAGTCCTGTTCGACATGGACACGCATGACCAGAAGGTCGTGCTGGCCGCCGGCGGCCAGGGCGGCATGGGCAACATCCACTTCAAGTCCAGCTTGAACCGCGCACCGCGCCAGTGGACGCCCGGCAAGGAAGGCGAACACCGCTACCTGCGCATGGAACTGAAGGTGCTGGCGGACGTGGGCCTGCTGGGCCTGCCCAACGCCGGCAAGTCGACGCTGATCACCCGCATCTCGAATGCCAAGCCGAAGATCGCCGACTACCCCTTCACCACGCTGCACCCGAACCTGGGCGTCGTGCGTACGTCGCCGTCGCGCAGCTTCGTCGTGGCCGACATTCCCGGCCTGATCGAAGGTGCGTCCGAAGGCGCCGGCCTGGGCCACCTGTTCCTGCGCCATCTGGCGCGCACCCGCGTGCTGCTGCATCTGGTGGACGTGTCCACGCCCGATCCCGACGCGGATCCGGTCGAGCAAGCCGTCATCGACGCGCGCGCCATTGTTGAAGAACTGCGCCGCTACGACCAGGAACTGGCCGACAAGCCACGCTGGCTGGTCCTGAACAAGCTGGACATGGTGCCCGACCCCGAAGACACCAAGCGCCGCTTCCTGGAACTGTATGACTGGAAGGGTCCGGTGTTCGCCATTTCCGGCCTGACGGGCGAAGGCACGCAAGACCTGCTGTACGCGCTGCAAGACTACCTGGACGCCGAGCGCGAAAAGGAACACCTGTCGCGCGACCAGGCGGACGGCACCTATGTGGCGCCGGACCCCCGCTTTGACGACACGCGGTCCGACGCCGACAAGCCGGCCGCGCCGCGCGGCGGTGACGAATAAGCCATAATCGCAGTCTTTTCGATTACGTCTTTTTTCGCCGCAGCCGGCGCCTACCATGTCTGCTGAAACACCCGCCGTTTCCGTCGTCACCCACGCCCAGCGCCTGGTCGCCAAAGTTGGCTCGTCGCTGGTCACCAACGAAGGCCGAGGCCTGGACCGCGCCGCCGTGGCGCACTGGGCCTCACAGATCGCCGCCCTGCACAAGCAGGGCAAGCAGATCGTGCTGGTTTCCAGCGGCGCCATTGCCGAAGGCATGGCGCGGCTGGGCTGGCGCAAGCGCCCGTCGGTCATGCACGAGCTGCAAGCTGCCGCCGCCGTGGGGCAGATGGGGCTGTGCCAGGCCTACGAAGCGGCGTTCGCCGAATACGGCCTGCGCACCGCGCAGATTCTGCTGACACACGAAGACCTGGCCGACCGCCACCGCTACCTGAATGCCCGCAGCACGCTGTTCGCGCTGCTGCGCCTGGGCGTGGTGCCGATCGTGAACGAGAACGACACGGTCGTCACCGACGAAATCCGCCTGGGCGACAACGACACGCTGGGCGCGCTCGTCACCAACCTGATCGAAGCCGATACGCTGATCATCCTGACCGATCAGCGCGGCTTGTATGACTCCGACCCCCGCAAGAACCCCGGCGCCACCTTCATGTCGCATGCGCAAGCGGGCGACCCTGCGCTGGAAGCGATGGCGGGCGGCGCGGGCAGCGGCATCGGCACGGGCGGCATGCTGACCAAGGTGCTGGCCGCCAAGCGCGCGGCGCACAGCGGCGCGCACACCATCATTGCCTCAGGCCACGAACGCAATGTGCTGACCCGGCTGGCCCAAGGCGAATGCATCGGCAGCGAATTGCGCGCCGTGCTGCCCGTGTGGTCCGCCCGCAAGCAATGGCTGGCCGACCACCTGCGGCTGCGTGGGCGCGTGGTGCTGGACGACGGCGCCGTGCAAGCACTGATGCGCGAAGGCAAGAGCCTCTTGCCCATCGGCGTGACCGAGGTGGAAGGCGAGTTCGGCCGTGGCGACGTGGTGGCCTGCGTGGATAGCCAGGGCCGCGAATGCGCCCGCGGCCTGATCAACTATTCGTCGGCGGATACGCGGCGCATCCTGCGCCAGCCTTCGTCGCAGATCGCCCGTATCCTGGGCAGCATGACCGAACCCGAACTCATGCACCGGGACAACCTCGTCGTCCTTTAATCCTGCGTATCGCGGGGGTGGTCGTGCTGCAGCAAGATGTAGCCCCACCCGCGCACCGCCAGCACCGGCAGTTCAATGTCGAAGCGGCGCGCCTTGCTGCGTAGCCGCGACACCAGCACGTCCACGCTGCGCGCCCCTTCGCGCGGGTTGCACGGAAAGAACCGGTTTCTTGGCAGGCATTGGCCGGGCGCTCTCAACAATCGGATAAAAAAGTCGCGCTCGGTCAACGTCAATGGCAGCCGTTCGCCAGCGGGTCCCGCCAGCACGCGTTTATCCAGCCGCCAGGCCGGCCCGTCCGTGGACGGCGGCAACAGCCGGCGCCGCACGTTGCGCAGCAGCGCGTCCCATTCCTCGGGTTCCATGCGGGCCGAACTATAGAAGTGCACACCGGCCTCCAGCGCCTCGACCCGCTCACGCGCCGACGCCGCTGACGACTGCCACACCACCGCCGCATCCGGCGCCGCACGGCGCAGCAAAGCAATCAGCTGCGGGACCTCGGCGCCCTGCCCCCGCAACACCATTGCGTCGACATGGTCCGTGCGCAGTCGTTCCAACAGCTCGTCGACTGACTCAAACGCGCTGACTTGCCATTGAAAATCACGCAAAGCAGCGACAAAATGATTGCTCGTCATTTCATCAAGTTGCACGACGAACACCTTGCCTCGTTCATGCATGTGTCCTCGCCTCCAAAACTATCACCCAGGTAATGCTTATAACCACCAAAGTAAATCATGAGCAAGCTTCAATCGACGCGTGAAGACATTTTCAGACCGATTGAAGCAAGCCCGTCTTCTGCGTGGTCACACGCAGAAGACGCTCGCTCGTCTTGCGCGAATCTCGCAAAGTGCAATCGCCAGTTACGAAAGCGGGCTACGGCATTCCAGCCGATCCGTCCGTAAGCTTGCGCAGATTCTGAAGATAGAGCTGGAATGGCTGGAGACCGGCAAGGGTCCCATGGAATTGCCCATGGAAGGCTATGACCTGTCAGATACCTTGCTGCCCGTGGGCGTGGCCGAGACCATGCCCCGTGTGGCCCGCAGGCCGCGCCCACAGGCGCCCTGGCCGTTTCCCAACATCGCCCCGTCGCAGTTCGACGGCCTGACGCCCGACGATCGCGCGATGCTTGAAGCGTTGACGCAGACCTTCATTGAAACGGCGCAAGCACGCCGCACCGTCAAGCCTCGCGGCCGCAAGATAGGCTGACCGTTCAACGCAACAGCAGGCGTTCACCTGATCAGCAACAGGCAAAAAAATATCCGCACCCCAAGGTGCGGATATTTTTTTGCTTATGCGCCGGAAGATCAGGGTTTGGGCGCGGGAGCGGTGCCCCCGGTGGCCGGAGCCGGTGCCGGCGGGGCATCGCCACGGATCTTGGCGGCAATGTCAGACGCCGCTTTCGCCGACGGCACGCCAAAAGCAAGCACGCCACGGTTCAGGGGTTCGGCAATGCTGGGTGCGGCGACCAGTTCCTGGTCAATCACCAAGGCCAAACGGTTGCCTACGTTTTTCGTGCTGATTTCAGTCAGCTTGCGGGCGCCAGCTTCCGAGAAGCGCAGACCCACGAAGTTCTGGCCCTGGCGGTCAACCAGCGCGGCGGCGTCGGTCAAGTCGGCGCGCGTCAGCACCGGCACTTCCTGCAAATAGAGCTTGCCGTCGGGCAGCGTGATCTCACGCAGACCCGGGCCGGGTTGCTGGTGAGCCAGATAGAAGTCCACCGATGCGGCGGCGGCGGGCTGGGTCGTTTGTTGGCCAGCGTCGGGCGTGGCGGCCGCGTCAGGCGATTTGGTCGGAGCGGTCTTGCAACCCGCCAGCGCCAACGTCACGACAACCAGGGCGGGCGCCAATTTGCGCAGGGTCAGTTGCATGCTCGTTTCCTTCTTCTAAGTTAGCTATGCCCGGCGGACATAGGGCGACCTGCCGGGCGTTTGGTTGGAAAAAGTGTACCGAACCTGAATGACGGTGTCGCCGCAGACTGAATCCAAATGTAAACCAGTAATACCAGCTCTCCATGACGAGCGCTGCACGAATGATCTCATGCGAGCCAAACAGTGCTGAACAGCGCAGCAAGCGACGTCGGCTTGGCACGCTCTATACTTCGCTTTCGCGCAGGGGTACTCGTTCCGCTTTTTTGGCGGGACGTGTTGAGAGAGTCCCTTCGTACCAGTACGGATAATGCCGATGCTGGGAGCCGTATTTCCGCCTTGCGTCGCTGCACGCCTGGGGGAAGTCCATTCCCGATCGGCTCCAACCACTCGCTTGGAGCTTTCCATGAACGCCAATCCCAAATTCCTGGCCGCTACCGCCGAAGTCGACGCGGCGGCCGTCGCACCGCTGCCCAAATCGCGCCGCGTGTATGAGACGGGCTCGCGCCCCGACATCCGCGTACCGTTTCGCGAGATCGAGCAAGACGACACGCCGACCATGTTCGGCGGGGAAAAGAATCCGCCCTTGACTGTTTACGACTGCAGCGGCCCCTACACCGACCCCGACGTCAAGATCGATATCCGCCGAGGCTTGCCCGCGCTGCGCCGCGGCTGGATTGAAGAACGCGGCGACACGGACGTGCTGCCCGGCCCCACCAGTGAGTACGGCAAGCAACGCCTGACCGATCCCAAGCTGACGGCCATGCGCTTCGACCTGCAGCGCCCGCCGCGCCGTGCCAAGGTAGGCGCCAACGTATCGCAGATGCACTATGCGCGCCGCGGCATCATCACACCCGAAATGGAATTCGTGGCCATCCGCGAAAGCCTGCGCCGCGAGCACTACCTGCAAACGCTGCGCGACAGCGGCCCCGATGGCGAAAAGATGGTCAAGCGATTGCTGCGCCAGCACCCGGGCCAATCGTTCGGCGCGGCCATTCCCGCGGCGATCACGCCGGAATTCGTGCGGGATGAAATCGCGCGCGGCCGCGCCATCATACCGGCCAACATCAACCACCCCGAAGTCGAGCCCATGGCGATCGGGCGCAACTTCCTGGTGAAGATCAACGCCAACATCGGCAACTCGGCCGTGAGCTCGGGCATCGGCGAAGAAGTGGAAAAGATGACCTGGGCGATCCGCTGGGGCGGCGACACGGTGATGGATCTGTCCACCGGCAAGCACATCCACGAAACGCGCGAGTGGATCATCCGCAATTCACCCGTGCCAATTGGCACGGTGCCGATATACCAGGCGCTGGAAAAGGTGGATGGCAAGGCCGAAGACCTGACCTGGGAAATTTTCCGCGACACGCTGATCGAGCAGGCCGAGCAAGGCGTGGACTATTTCACCATCCATGCGGGCGTGCGCCTGCCGTTCATTCCCATGACGGCCGACCGCATGACGGGCATCGTGTCGCGCGGCGGTTCGATCATGGCCAAATGGTGTTTGGCGCATCACAAAGAGAGCTTTCTGTACGAGCGCTTTGAAGACATCTGCGACATCATGAAAGCGTATGACGTGAGCTTCTCGCTGGGCGACGGGCTGCGTCCGGGCTCGGGCTACGACGCCAACGATGAAGCGCAGTTCGCGGAATTGAAGACGCTGGGCGAGCTGACGCAGGTGGCGTGGAAGCACGATGTGCAGGTCATGATCGAAGGCCCGGGCCACGTGCCGATGCAGATGATCAAGGAAAACATGGAGCTGCAGCTGGAACACTGCCACGAGGCGCCGTTCTACACGCTGGGGCCGCTGACCACCGATATCGCGCCCGGCTATGACCACATCACGTCCGGCATCGGCGCGGCGCTGATCGGCTGGTACGGCACCGCGATGCTTTGCTACGTGACGCCCAAAGAGCACTTGGGCTTGCCGAACAAGAAGGACGTGAAGGACGGCATCATCACGTACAAGATCGCGGCGCATGCGGCGGACCTGGCCAAGGGCCACCCAGGCGCGGCGATCCGCGACAACGCCTTGTCAAAAGCGCGCTTCGAGTTCCGCTGGGACGATCAGTTCAACCTGGGCCTGGACCCGGACACCGCGAAGGAATTCCACGACGAAACGCTGCCGAAGGATTCGATGAAGGTCGCGCATTTTTGTTCGATGTGCGGCCCGCATTTCTGCAGCATGAAGATCACGCAGGACGTGCGCGATTACGCGGCGGCGCAAGGCGTCAGCGAGAAAGACGCCTTGCAGAAAGGGATGCAGGAAAAGTCGGTAGAGTTCGTGAAGAAGGGCGCCGAGGTGTATCACCGGCAGTAGATGGGTTACGCGCGAGCCGCATCGTCGTTCTTGCGCGCACCGTGCCGCGCTGCACCCATCCTACGTAGGATGGGTGCAGCGCGCCAGATCGATAGCAAGAACACCACCCCCCATCGCGCGAAACCCATCAAGCAGCGCCCAAAAATTCATCACCCGTAGGATGGGTGCAGCGCGCCAGATCGATGGCAAAAACACCACCACCCACCGCGCGAAACCCATCAAGCAGCGCCAAAAAATTCATCACCCGTAGGATGGGTGCAGCGCGCCAGATCGATGCCAAGAACACCACCACCCATCGCGCGAAACCCATCAAGCAGCGCCCAAAAATTCATCACCCGTAGGATGGGTGCAGCGCGCCAGACCGATGGCAAAAACATCACCCCCCATCGCGCGAAACCCATCAAGCAGCGCCCAAAAATTCATCACCCGTAGGATAGGTGCAGCGCGCCAGATCGATGGCAAGAACACCACCACCCACCGCGCGAAACCCATCACAGCAGCCGACTACAGCAACTTCCCCGGATTCATGATTCCCGCTGGGTCCATCACCTTCTTGATATCCCGCATCAGCCGCAGCTCCACCGCGTCCTTGCTGTGCAGAAAATGGTCGCGCTTGAGCTGCCCGATGCCGTGTTCGGCGGAAATGCTCCCGCCATAGCGGTTCACCTCGTCCAGCACGGCGTCGGTGATGGCCGCCCCGTTCACCGCCACCCAATCGCGGGCCGCGCCAGCCGGGCGCGACAGGTTGTAGTGCAGATTGCCATCGCCAAAATGGCCAAAAATAAAAGGTCGGATATCGGGGTATAGCGCCCGCACGCGCGCCTCGGCGGACACCATGAATTCAGGGATGCGTTCGATCGGCAGCGACACGTCGTGCTTCAAATGCGGACCATCAGCGCGCTGTGCTTCGGAGATTTCCTCGCGCAGTTTCCACAACGTCTGCAACTGCGACAACGAAGCCGACACCGCGGCGTCCAGACACAGGCCGCGTTCCAATGCCGTGCCGATCACATTTTCCAGCAGCGTAGTAAGACCTGCCTCGTCCGCCGTGTCGGCAAGCTCCACCAGCACATACGCGGGATAGCGCTGGTCGAACGGCTCTTGCACGCCTTCGGCATGGGCCAACACCAGATCCAGGCAGTCGCCGGAAAAATATTCAAACGCCTGCAAGCGCGCGCCGCACTGCTCGAACAGGATTTCAAACAACTGCAAAGCCTGGGCGGGTGATTCAACCGCGGTCAACACCACCGACCTCACATCGGTACGCGGAAACAGGCGCAGCGCCACCGCCGTGATCACGCCCAGGGTGCCCTCGGAACCAATCAGCAACTGCTTCAGGTCGTAGCCCGTGTTGTCTTTGCGCAGCGTGCGCAAACCGTTGAAGATTTCTCCGGTGGGCAGCACGGCTTCCAGGCCCAGCACCAGCTCGCGCGCCATGCCGTAACGCACCACGTTCACGCCACCGGCGTTGGTGGCGACGTTGCCGCCGATCTGGCTGGAGTCCTCGGCAGCCAGGCTCAGCGGCAGCAAACGCCCCGCGTCTTGCGCGGCGCGGCGCAGATTGCCCAGGATGGCGCCCGCCTCGGCCACCATGGTGTTGGCCACCGTATCAATCGAACGCACGGCATTCATGCGGTCCAGGCTTAACACCACGTTCCTGGCGCCGGCGTCGGGCGTGGCGCCGCCGCACAGGCCGGTATTGCCGCCGCGCGGCACCACCGGCACGCCTTCTTGCTGGCACAGCGCCAGGCAGGCGGCGACGTCGGCCGTGCTGCGCGGACGCACGACGGCCTGTGCGTGGCCGTTGTACAAGCCGCGCCAATCGGACAGCCAGGGCGCAATGTCGGTATCGGCGGTGTAGACGGTGTCGGGGCCCAGGGCTTGGACGAGGCGCTGCGTGAAGTCGGAGGTGCTCATGGTGGCGTGGCTGCGGGAAAAAGGTGATCGAGTTGCAGGCGGTTGGCCGCCTGCTGCAAATGACGCACCGCCGCCTGGCGGGCGCGGTCAGGATTACGGGCGCGAATGGCTTCAAACACCGCCACGTGTTCCTGATGCACGGCAGCGCTCAGGCCGTCGTGCAAGCGGCTGTTCGCGCGGGCGGTGCTGACGGCCAGACGCAACTGACGGTTCAGATACTGCAACAGGTCCTGATAGCTGCGGTTGTGCGTGGCGGCGGCAATCGCGACGTGAAACGAGATGTCGTGCTCGACGCCCTGTTCGGGGTGTTCAAGATGAGCTTCAAGCGACGCCAAGGCCTGCGCCATGGCATTCAGGTCGGCGGCATTGCGCCGCAAGGCGGCCAACGCCGCCGCGCCCCCTTCCAGTTCCATCCGCAATTCGTACAGGTTGGCCAGCAGTTCGCGGTTGACCGCGACGCCGCTCGACACCTGGAAGCCTTGGCCACCCGTGCGCGACACCACCGTGCTGCCCGAACCCTGACGGCTTTGGATCAGCCCTTGCGCGCGCAGGCGTTCGGTGACTTCGCGGATGACGGCGGCGCTGACGCCGTACTGCTCGGCCAGCACCCGGCCAGGGGGCAGCTTGGCACCCACGGCATGGACGCCGTCGGCAATATCCGTGGCGATGCGGTGCGCGACTTGTTCGGTCAGGGTCAGGCTTTTGGTCAGCATGCGGCGGATTATAAATAACTTTTCAGGTTATCTGATAAGTTTTAACCAAAAAAACAGGTCACGGACTCGGCAGTCAGACGGTCGCGGGCTCACTGCTGCCGCAGTCACCCGCCACGGGAGTCTCAAGCGCGTTCGCCGCACCGTCGTCGACGACGCAGCAGCGCCCTCCTCTTGCCTTGGCGCGGTATAGGGCGGCGTCGGCGGAGTCCAGCGCCGCCTGGGGGCGGCGGTTGGCGGCCGAAATAATCGAAATGCCGATCGACAAGCCGACAATGACGCGCGTGCCATCCGCCAGTGCAATGGGTTGCAAGGCATCCAGCAACAGATGCTCACCCAGGCGCAGGGCGGAAGTGGCGTCGATACCCGTCACCAGCACAATGAATTCGTCGCCGCCGATGCGGGCCGCCACGTCGTCCACCCGCAGCATGGCGCGCATGCGCTGAGCAATGGTCACCAGCACCTGATCACCGGCGGTATGCCCGTAGGTGTCGTTGATGCGTTTGAAGTCGTCCATGTCCATGTAGAGCAGCGCGGCGTTGCTGTCGTGCCCGCGCGCGCTGGCGCAGACGCGTTCAAGCGCCACCTGCAAGCCGGTACGGTTGGCCAGTCCGGTCAGCGCATCTTCGTTGGCGCGGCGTTCGCTGGCTCGTTCGGCCACCATGGTCGACACCAGGATGCGGTTCAGCCGGTGCGAGGCAATGGTCATGCTGACCAAGTAGAACGGGATCTGGATGAAGACGATGGCGGTGACGTATTCGCCTGTGAACAAGGCGCCCAGGCACATGGGGCCCAGACTCAGGAAGATCATCACGCCCACCAGACGCGGCGCGCCGTAGTTGCGGAAACAGATGCCGCCCGCCATGGCCCCGCAGGACACACCCGCCAGGGTGGCCGCCAGCCAATCGCCGTTGAGAAAGGTGATGAAGACGCCGTAGCCCACGCTGAAGGCCCAGACCAGGGCCAGCACGATGTACAGATCGGTATGGGTATTGCCACCCTTGGGCGCGGCACGCAAGGCCGCCCGCAGGATCGTCACGCGGACAACGGCCAGCACCACCTCCAGCAGCAGCCACGACACGTACAGGGGTTCGGGGCGCCGCCAGGCGACAACGCCGGAAATCATGAGTGTGTTGATGACGCCGCCCGCAAAAATGGGCAGCGTGCCGAATAGGCTGGCAATCAGCGCCGCGCGGATGTCCGCGGGGGTGTCCGGCCCCGAATGGGTCAGCCAGCGCGTCAGGCGCCACTTGGGCAAGCTGAACTTCAGTCCTGTATCCACGCGGTCATGTCCATATCGCCACCTTTGATTTCAGTAGGCTGGCTGGCGTTATAGCAGGTATTGATGGCCTTTTATATTGTCCGCAAGGGCAATCCGGCGCGTGCGCGCGAGCGGCGCGGGGGGGTGATAAGAGGGTGGCTGGGTCGTGAACCGGGAAGTAAACCGGTGAATGAACCGGGCGGTGATCCGGTTAGTGGTCCGGCTAGTGGTCCGAGTAATGGACAGGGACAGGCTGGGGAATTAGTGCCCGCGATGCCCGCAGACCGCGCATTCGGGGTCTCGCTGCACGTTGACGCTGCGCCATTGCATGGTGCGGACATCCAGCCACAGCAGCCGGCCCGACAGGCTTTCGCCCACGCCGGACAACAGTTTCAGGGCCTCGGCGGCCTGCATGCTGCCGATGATGCCGACCACGGGCGCAAACACGCCCATCGTGGCGCAATTGGCTTCTTCGACATCGTCGGCTTCGGGAAACAGGCAGTGATAACAGGGCGCGCTGTCGTCGCGCAGGTCGTACACGCTGACCTGCCCGTCAAAACGGATGGCCGCGCCCGACACCAAGGGCTTGCGGTGCTGCACGCAAGCGCGGTTGATGGCGTGGCGGGTGGTGAAGTTGTCGGTGCAGTCCAGCACCAGGTCCGCCGCCGCGACGGCGTCAGAGAGCGCTTGCCCTTGCAGCCGTTCGACCCGGGCATGCACCTGCGCCTGGGGGTTGAACGCCGCCAGCATGTCGCGCCCGGACTCGGCCTTGTGGCGACCAACGCTGGCGGTGGTGTGCAGGATCTGGCGTTGCAGGTTGCTGAGTTCAACAATGTCGTCGTCGGCAAGCGTGATGTCGCCTACACCGGCCGTGGCCAGGTACAAGGCGGCGGGGGAACCCAAGCCCCCCGCACCCACAATGAGCACACGCGCCGCCAGCAGTTTTTCCTGCCCTTCGATACCCAGCTCATCCAGCAGGATGTGGCGGGCATAGCGCAGCAATTGCTGGTCGTTCATTTGGCCTTGCTGGGTTCGACTCCGGTCGGCGTGATCGTCATGCGCACCGGGGTGCCGCCGCCGGCCTTGGCGTCAGCCTTGGCCTGGGCGCGCGCCGAACCCTTTTGCACCGGCTTGCCGGCCAGCACGTTCAGGGCTTGCTGCAGTTGGAAGTCGTCCTTGCCGCCGAACTCGAACATCTTGGTGGGCAGATCGACGTTGTCTTGCGTCGAGCTGGACTTCACCTCGTTGGCGGTCTCGGGGTTGGACAGGTGGCGTTGCAGGTCGGCTTCGCGCGGCAGGCGGAACAGATCTCCGTCGGCCGTATCGGCCACGACGTAGTCCGGTTCAATGCCCGTGGCCTGAATGGAACGGCCGCTGGGCGTGAAGTAGCGCGAGGTCGTCAGCTTGACGGCGGTGGATTCGGACAACGGCAGGATGACCTGCACCGAACCCTTGCCGAACGTGCGGTTGCCCAGCACCTTGGCGCGCTTGTGGTCTTGCAGCGCGCCGGCCACGATTTCAGACGCCGAGGCCGAACCCACGTTCACCAGCACCACCATGGGCACCGTCTTGGTCCAGGCAGGCAGGCCCGACAGGTAGTTGCTTTCGCCGCGGGCATATTCCGACGGCGTGGCCAGGTACTTGTGGCGGGCGTCAGGCGTGCGGCCGTCGGTGGACACCACCAGGGTATCCGGCGGCAGGAACGCGCCCGACACGCCGATGGCGCTGGTCAGGAGACCGCCCGGGTCATTGCGCAGGTCAAGCACCAGGCCCTTGGGCGCTTCCTTGGCGCCAAGGTCCTTCAGTTGCTTGGCAAGATCAGCGCCGGTCTTTTCCTGGAACTGCGCAACCCGAACGTAGCCCACGCCGTTGTCCAGCATCTTGCTGCGCACGCTGCGCACCTTGATCACGTCGCGCACGATCTTCAGCACGATGGGCTGAGGACGATCGGCACGCATGATGGTCAGGGTGATGGGCGACTTGGGCGCGCCACGCATGAGCTTGACCGCGTCGTTCAGGGTCATGCCCTTGGTGGGCGTGTCGTCGATTTTGATGATGAGGTCGCCGGCCATGACGCCAGCACGCGCGGCGGGCGTGTCTTCGATGGGCGAGATCACCTTCACGAAGCCGTCTTCCGCGCCGACCTCGATACCCAGGCCGCCGAATTCGCCTTGGGTCGCCGTCTGCATTTCGCGGAAGGCGTCGGCGTCCAGATAGGCCGAGTGCGGATCAAGGTTCGAGACCATGCCCGAGATCGCGTTGTCGATCAGGGTTTTGTCGTCGACCGCTTCGACGTAGTTGTTCTTGATGGCTGCGAAAACATTGCTCAGTTGCCTGAGCTCGTCCAAAGGCAATGGACTGCCGCGCTGGGCAACGGCTGTTACCCCTACGCTAAGCAATACGCCAGCCACCGCACCGATGGCAATCAGACCGAAACCGCGAAACTTGCGAGTGCCCATGCACACTTCCCGAATTTTGTTTTCGCCGATGGCGGTTTGGTAATTTACCAACGACTTGTACCTACCAACCTATTGGGCCAGCCACTGGGCCGGGTCCACAGGAGCGCCACGATGGCGAATTTCAAAGTATAGGCCGGATTCTACTTGACCGCCGGTTGCTCCTACCGTAGCAATAGTATCGCCACCCGCCACCGGATCCCCCACCTGTTTGAGCAGGCTTTGGTTGTAAGCATAGACAGTCAGGTATTGCTGGCCATGATCCACAATGATGAGATTGCCAAAACCACGCAGCCAAGCGGCGTAGACCACGGTGCCGGGGGCCACGACCTTGACGGGCGTGCCTTCGGGCGCGCGCAGCACCACCCCGCGCCATACGCCGCCGTCCGGGCGGTCAAGCCCGAAACGGCCCTGCACCTGGCCGCGCACCGGCATGGCCAGGCCATGTTTCAAGCCGCTGCCGCCCCCCAGCGGGGCGGCGCGGGCGCTTTGCTGCGCCGATGCACTGCGAGTTGGAGTGGTTTCGGCCTCTGCGGGTTCCGTCTTTTTTGCGGCTTCCGTGGATTGGGCAGGCGTCTGCCGCGCCGATTCGGCCGGGTCGGTCAGGCGCGTCTGCCTTTGTTCAGCCGGACGTAATCCGGCGGCGTCGGGGTCGGCTACGGCAACCTGGCCGCGGCTTTGGCGCGTAGCCGCCTCAACCTGTTCGCGGGCTTGCGCCGCGTCGCGGGCATCGCGGCTGTCGCGGTCACGCTGGGCGGCGGCTTCGGCGGCCAGCTTGCGGTCGGCCTCGGCTTTTTTGCGGGCTTCTTGCGCACGGCTTTCGGCCTCGGCCCGCTTTTTGGATTCTTCGGCGGCGCGGCGCGCTTCTTCCACGCGGCGGGCCTCTTCGGCCTTCTTGCGCGCCTCTGCGGCCTTGCGGGCTTCTTCAATCTGCTTGGCGATGGCCGCGTCCAGATCGGTGATCAGGCGCGACAGGCGCTGGTCATCGCGCCCCAGCTTGTTGGCTTCGGCGCGCTGGGCGGCAATCTGCCCTTCCAAGCGCGCCAGAAGCGTGGCGCGCTCTTTCTGCTGCCCCACCAGCGCGGCTTTCTGCTCGGAGGTTTCAGCCACGACCTTTTCGATTTCATCGCGCCGAGCGTCGGCACGCGCCTGCAAGGCCGCCAGGCGATCGATGTCCGCCCGGAGCGCCTTGACGGCATTGGCCCGGGCTTGCGACACGTAGTCCAGATAGCCCAGGTTGCGGCCCAGCACCTGGGGATCGTCGCCGGACAGCAGCGCCGTCCAGGGCGACAGGCCGCTGGTGTACTGGGTGCGAAGCTGGTCGGCAAGTTCCACGCGGCGCTTGGCCAACACGGCTTCCTGCGCGGTAATCTGCTTTTCCAGCCCGGTGAGTTCGGTCTGCGCCTGACGGCCGGCATCAGCCAGCTCGCGCAGGCGCAGATTGATCTTGGAAATGGCCGATTCTGACTGTTTGAGCGCGTCGGCCGCTTCCTTGCGGGCGGATTCGCGCCCGTCGATTTCCTTTTGCAGATTCTCGATGCGGTCGCGCAAGGCTGCCTGCTGACGCTCGGCGTCGGACTGGCGGCCTGCAAGGTCGTTGGGCGCGGCGTGAGCCGACAGCACTCCACCGGTCAACATGACCGCCAACAACAACCCTGCCGTGCGACGCATAGAGATATCAGTCCTTCTTAGCCTTGCCTTGGGCGGCAACCGCAGCCATCGCCGCCTCGATCTCGGCGGCATCGCCCAGATAATAGTGGCGGATGGGGCGCAGGTCATCATCCAATTCATAAACCAGGGGCTGGCCGGTCGGGATGTTCAGGTTGACGATGTCGTCGTCCGACACGTTGTCCAGATGCTTGATCAGCGCGCGCAGGCTGTTGCCGTGGGCGGCGATCAGCACCTTGCGGCCAGCGCGGATGGCCGGGGCGATCGAATCGTTCCAGAACGGCAGCACGCGGTTCACGGTGTCTTTCAGGCACTCGGTGGCGGGAAGCTGATCAGCCGGAATCTTGGCGTAGCGGCTGTCAAAACGGGGATGGCGTTCGTCGTCCAGCGACAGCGGTTCCGGGGCGATGGCGTAGGCACGGCGCCAGATCAGCACTTGCTCGTCGCCGTACTTGGCGGCGGTTTCGGCCTTGTTCAAGCCCTGCAGCGCGCCGTAGTGGCGTTCGTTCAGGCGCCAGTTCACGCCCACCGGGGTGTACATGGCGTCCATGGCGTCCAGCGCGATCCACAGGGTGCGGATGGCACGCTTGAGCACCGACGAGTAGGCCAGGTCGAAGGTATAGCCTTCTTTCTTCAGCAACTCACCGGCTTTGCGGGCCTGTTCACGGCCGGTTTCGGTCAGGTCGACGTCGGTCCAGCCGGTGAAGCGGTTTTCCAGATTCCACTGGCTTTCGCCGTGGCGCATGAGAACAAGTTTATGCATGGTTTGGCACGCTTTCCGCGCGGGTTAAAGTTAAAGGATGGTTAAAGAATGCGCTCATTTTATAATTGAGTGATTTTGCCCTTGATTTTGCCCCGGCGCACTCGTCCAATTCCCTGGCGCGGCGCCCGCGGGTTGGCCGAGGGTTCGCCCATATCCGGCTAGCTGCCGCCCTTCAGGATGCCCCGTGGATCTTTTGCAATTCTTGCTCGATAAAAACAATGTCTTCATCGTCGGCGTCGCCGTGATCTCCGGCGTGATGCTGGCGATTCCCGCCCTGCGCAAGGGCCGCAAGGGCTCGGCCGTCAGTACCGGCGAAGCCATCCAGATGGTGAACCAGCGCAACGCCGTGTGGATCGACGTGCGCCCCGCCGAACAATTCCAGGCCGGGCACATCGCCCAGGCACGAAATGTGCCGGCGGCAGACCTGGAACAAAAGGCTGCGTCGCTGCCCAAGAACAAGCCGCTGGTTGTGGTTTGCGACAATGGCCGTGATTCGGCCCGCGCCGCCGCCAAGCTGCGTGCGCAAGGTTTTGCCGACGCGGTGCCGCTGGAAGGTGGCATGCGCGCCTGGTCGGCGGCCAGCCTGCCGGTCACCCAAAAGGGCTGACACGGGCCGCCGCCCTCGTGGCTACCCCGATTTTTTCCATCTTCGATTCGCAAGGAGCGCCTATGAATAAAGTCGTCATGTACAGCAAGGACTACTGTCCCTATTGCTCGCGCGCGAAGGCCCTGCTTGAGCAGCGTGGCGTGACCGATCTGGAAATCATCCAGATCGACCGCGACCCGTCACAACGCGATGTCATGATCGAACGTACCGGCCGACGCACCGTGCCGCAAATCTTCATCGGCGATACCCATGTCGGCGGTTGCGACGACTTGATGGCCCTGGACCGCTCGGGTGGCCTTGCCCCCATGCTCAACGGCTAATCGCCTCTACTTTTGCCCCCCCACCAACGGAAACACTCATGGCTGATCAAGACCAAAACACCCAGCAAGAAGGCAGCAACGACGCGCCCTCGTTCAATCTGCAACGCGTCTACCTGAAAGACCTTTCGCTGGAAATGCCGAACGCGCCCCACGTCTTCCTGGAGCAAGAAGCGCCCCAGGTTGAAGTGAGCATCACCGTGGGTGGCCAGCGCCTGGCCGAGACCGTGTTCGAAACCACGGTCACCGTCACCGTCACCACCCGCATCAACGACAAGGTCGTGTACCTGGTTGAAGGCACGCAAGCGGGCATCTTCGAAGCGGCCAACATCCCCGAAGAGCAGTTGGATCCGCTGCTGGGCATTGTGTGCCCGACGATGCTGTACCCGTACCTGCGCGCGAACGTGGCCGATGCCATCACCCGCACCTCGATGCCGCCGCTGCACCTGACCGAAGTCAACTTCCAAGCCCTGTATGAACAGCGCCTGGCCGAGTTGCAACAGCAGCAGCAAGGCGCCGCCAACGGCAATGCCAACGGCAGCGATTCGGGCATCATCCTGCCCGCCAGCGCCACCCGTCAGTAAGCACGCCGCGCCCCGATGAACCATCCCGCTCAGCCGCGCTTGCGCGTTGCCGTCCTGGGTGCGGGAAGTTGGGGCACCGCGTTGGCGGCGGCCTCCAGCCGCCGCCACCCCACCGTGCTCTGGGCGCGCGACGCCGCGCAGGCCGCCAACATGGCTGCCGCGCACGAAAACGCGCGCTACCTTCCGGGCATTAACCTGCCCGCTTCCCTGAATTTTTCATCCGACCTGGACGCCACACTGCGCAGCTTGCGCGGCGAGGGCGAGGTCGGAGACATGTCCGACGACACGCGCCGTCTGATCGTGCTGGGCGTGCCCGTGGCCGGGCTGGCCGCCCTTTGCGGCGAACTGGCCCGCCGGCTACCCGTCCTGGGTCTGCAAGACACCCCCATCGTATGGACCTGCAAGGGCTTTGAAGCCGACACGGCCAGGCTGCCCCACGAGATCGTGCAAGCGGCCCTGCCCGGCGCAATCGGCGGCGTCTTGTCTGGCCCGTCCTTCGCGCGCGAAGTGGCCCAGGGCCTGCCAGTGGCGCTGACAGTCGCCAGCACCCATGCCGGGCTGCGGGATGCCACCACCGCGGCCTTCCACGGCGCGGCGCTGCGCGTCTACGCTAGTTCCGACCTGGTGGGCGTCGAGGTCGGCGGGGCGCTGAAAAACGTCATCGCGGTTGCCTGCGGCATCGGCGACGGGCTGGCGCTGGGCACCAATGCCCGCGCCGCGCTGATCACGCGCGGCCTGGCCGAAATGACCCGCTTTGGCGTTGCCTTGGGCGCGCGCGGCGAAACCTTCGCCGGGCTGACCGGCCTGGGCGACCTGGTGCTGACCGCCACGGGCGAGCTCTCGCGCAACCGTCGCGTAGGCCTGGAGATCGGCGCCGGCCGCAAGCTGGCCGACATCCTGGCCAGCGGCATCACGGCCGAAGGCGTGCGCTGCGCCCGCGCGGCGCGCGACCGCGCCCGCGCCATCCATGTCGAACTGCCCATTACCGAAGCCGTATGCGCCGTGTTGTTCGACGGCGTTGCGCCCATGACCGCGGTGTCGGCGCTGCTGGCGCGCGACCCGCGCGATGAAAGCGCCGACGTCAGCGTGAACATCGGCGCCAACGGCAGCGGCCCGCTGGACGACACGCTGGGTGGCCATCTTTGACCCCTCTCTAACAACAACACACACGCCCCATCCCGAGGAGACATCCGTCATGACGCAAACCCGCAAATTCCGGGTCGGCCCGCTGCTGCGCGGCCTGTGCCTGAGCCTGGCCGCCGTGCTGCCCGCCGCCGCCCATGCCGACTGGCCCGACCGCCCCATCCATATGGTCGTGCCGTTTCCGCCCGGCTCGTCGCCGGACCTGTTGGCACGCACGATATCCGAGCCGCTGTCGCAGGCGCTGGGCCAGCCCATCGTCATCGACAACAAGCCCGGCGCGGGTGGCAACATCGGCACCCGCATCGTGGCCAAGGCCAAGCCGGATGGCTACACGTTGCTCTATACGATCAACGGCCCGCTGGTGACCGCGCCCACGCTGTACAAGAAAACGTTGGGCTACGACCCGCTGAAGGACCTGGCGCCGGTGACGCTGGTGGGCACCAGCCCGAACGTGCTGGTGGTGCCCGGCAGCCTGAAGGTCGACAACGTCCAGGACTTCGTCAAGCTGGTCAAGGAACGCGGCAATTCGTTGAACTACGGGTCGGTTGGGCCGGGCAGCTCGGCGCATCTGGCGATGGAAATGTTCAAGGAAAGCGCGGGCGTGGACCTGGCGCATATTCCGTATTCCGGTTTTCCGCAGGTGATTACGGCCATCATCGGTGGCGATGTGCAGGCGGGTTTCATGGTGCCCGCGATTGCGGTGCCGCAGGCGCGCGACGGCAAGGTGAAGCTGCTGGCGGTGACCAGCCTGCAGCCCAGCGAGGCGCTGCCGGGGGTGCCGACGATGGCGTCGCAGGGCTATCCCGACTTCGAGGCGATTTCGTGGAACGCGGTGCTGGTTCCGGCGGGGACGCCCACGCCGGTGGTCGAACGGCTGAATAGTGAGTTGGCGCGTGTGATCAACAGCGAGGCGGTGCGCAAGCAGTTGGCGTTGCAGTATTTCACCCCGGCGGCGTCGACGCCTGAGGCGTTGACGACGCGGATCAAGAATGAGAAAGCGCGGTGGGATCAGGTGATTGAGCGCTTGAAGCTGTCGCTGGATTGATGGGTTTGCGTGTTTGAGGTGAGTGGGGCGATTTTTTATTCGCCGCTGCTTTGTGGGGTGGGCGGTTTGGTTTCGCCGCTGTTTGATGGGTTTGCGCGTTGGAAGGCGGCGTTCTTGGGTACGTCGTGGCGCGCTACACCCATCCTACGATCAACGGAAGGTGGGGTTCCTGGGCGGACCGTGGCGCGCCGCGCCCGTCCACGATCCGTGTTGGAAGGTGGGGTTCTTGGGCGGGCCGAGGCGCGCGGCGCCCATTCACGATCCGCCTTCGAAGGCTTGTTGGCGCCAGGCTTCGAAGACGGTGACGGCGACGGCGTTGGACAGGTTCAGGCTGCGTTGGCCCGCGCGCATCGGCAAGCGCAGACGCTGCTGGGGCGGGAACATCGCTTGATGCTCGTCGGATAGGCCGGCTGTTTCGCGGCCGAAGACGAAAACGTCGCCTGGCTTGAAGGCGACGTCGGCCACGCTGCGCTGCGCGTGCGTGGTCAGCGCGTAGATGCTGGAGGCGTCGGCCCCCGTGTCGTCCAGCGCTTCCTGCAGGGTGTCATGCACCCGCACGGGCTGCCACTCGTGATAGTCCAGCCCGGCGCGGCGCATGCGGGCGTCATCCAATTCGAATCCCAACGGACGCACCAGGTGCAATTGCGCGCCCGTGTTGGCGCACAGCCGGATGGCGTTGCCGGTGTTGGGGGGAATCTCGGGGCAGACGAGGATGACGTGGAACATGGCGAATACGGAACTGGGACGTAGGACTAGGACGGCTTGCGGCGCCAGGGTGGCGGCGTGGCGCGATTGTCGCCGATTTGAGAGAGCGGCGCGCTGACGGCCCGGGCGCTTCCCACGCTTTATGGGCGAGCCGCGCCGAAAGCCCGGCGCTCCACCAGCGCGGTAACACGACGCCGGCGCCATTACGGCGTGCGGGCGACCACCAGCACCGTCACTCCGGCCGCGCCCGCCGCCAACAGCGCCACCGCTGCGGCCTGCACGGTGCTGCCGGTGGTCATGACGTCGTCCACCACGGCCACGTGGCGGCCGCGTACTGCTGTAGAAGCCACGAACACGCCGGCTGCAACCTGGCGCCGCGCGTGCCGTCCCAACGCCGTCTGCCTGGGCGTTTCCCGGCACCGCCGCAGCGCTTGCCGGACCAGCTGCAGGTTCAGTTCGGCCGCCAGGCTGCGGGCGATTTCTGCTGCCGGGTTCATGCCGCGTGCGCGTAACGACGCGCGGCTGGCGGGCACGGGCGCCAGCAAGACGCCGTCGGGCAGCGGTGGTTTATTTCGGATGGCATCGGCCAGCAGGCTGGCCAGCACCGGCGCCATGCTCAGGCGCAGTTGCGTTTTCAGCATCCGGATCAGCGCGTCGGCGGGCGGCGCATAGTCAAAGGCCGCGATCGTCTGCACGTAAGCCCTTGGTGCTCCCAGGCAGGCGGGACAAATTGGAGCTGGGAGGGAGGCTGGGGCCGGGGCGGCAGTGGGCGTTGGGGCTGAGGCCGGGGCCGAAGCCACGTCCGAGGGCAACGCCGAAGCCACGTCCGTAGCCACGTCCGAAGCCACGTCCGAAGCCAAACCCGAAGCCAAACCCGGAGCCACACCCGAAGCAATAACCGGCAGCCGCAGCGCGCAGCACGGGCAGCGCGGGTTCGTGCCGGAAGGCGCGGCAGTGATGTCGTCCGCGCAGCCTAAACACAAGCGCGCGCCTGCCACGCGCACCCCGCACAACGGGCAATCGCAACCCACGCGGGACCAAAGCCGCCGCCCCATGGCCTGTAGGGACAATCGAATCCGCCGACCGGGATGCGTAATAATGGATGCCATTCCTCATGAAACCATGTTCCGCCCCGCCGCCAAGACGTGGGTGCGACCGAAATGTCCCTGCCAGAATCCGCCCCGCTTCCCTCCCTTCCCATCGTCAGCGCCGACGTGCCGCGGCAGTTCGCCCGCCGTGGCGACCTGTCCGACGCCCAGTTTCTTTACGGTGAAGTCGCCCGCCGCATGCTGGGCCGTTTGCAGTACATCCGCGTGCAGCCACAGGCCATGCTGGACGCGGGCTGCGGCGCGGGAGACAACCTGCCGCTGCTGCGCGAACGCTATCCCGACGCGGGCTACACCGGCCTGGACAACTGCCAACCGCTGCTGGATCTGGCCAAAAAGCGCCATGCGCCGGCCGGTTTAGGCGCCTGGATCGGCAAACTGGCTGGACGCGGGGCCAAGGCCCCGGCCTTCGTCAACGCCGACCTGGCGGAAACAGGCCTGCCCCCGGAATCCCTGGAGCTGGTGTGGTCCAACCTGGCGATGCATTGGCACCGCGCCCCGCATGCAGTCTTGGCGGAATGGCGCCGCATCCTGAAAGTGGGCGGGCTGGCAATGTTCTCCTGTCTGGGGCCTGCCACCCTGCGCGAATTGCGCCAAGCCCTGACCGATGCGGGCCTGTCCACCGCCACGCCGTCCTTCGTGGACATGCATGACTTTGGCGACTTGCTGGTGGAAAACGGTTTCGCTGACCCGGTGATGGACCAGGAAATCCTGACGCTGACCTACCGCAGCCCTGAAAAGCTGCTGGCCGACGTGCGCGCGCTGGGCGGCAACCCCGCCGAAGGCCGGCGCGGCGGGCTGGTGGGGCGAGACTGGCGCAACCGCCTCTGCGCCGCCCTGGAAGCCCAACGCCGGGCCGATGGCCTGATCGCACTAAGTATTGAAGTGGCTTACGGCCATGCCTGGCGCGCCGCGGCGCATCGCACCGTGGCGGGTGAGACTCGCCTGTCCGTCAGCGCCATCGGCGGCCGGCAGGCCAAGCCCCTCTGAGGCCGCGATGACACTGCCCCCCCGCGCCACCGCCGACCCACATGCCTGGATCGACGCCTTCCGGGGGCAGATGCTGCGCTTTGCCACGTTGCAGTTGGGCCAGCCCGAAGCGGCGCAGGACGCGGTGCAGGAAGCAATCGCGGCTGCGTTGGCCAAGCGGGGCGCGCTTGAAGATAGCGCGGCATTCAAGCAATGGGTGTTCGGCATCCTCAAGCACAAGATCGTGGACACTATCCGCAGCCGCGCGCGCTTGACGCACTTTCCAGAAGCCGACGACCCCGACATGATGGACGCCTGCTTCACACCGAACGGCGAATGGACCCCACAAGCCCTTCCGGCGGCCTGGGCGGCACCGGACGAAGCCATGCACAGCAAACAGTTCTGGCTGGTGTTCAGCACATGCCTGGAACGCTTGCCGCCTGCCAATGCGCGCGTCTTCATGATGCGCGAGTACCTGGAATTTGAGGCCGCCGAAATCTGCGAGCGCCTGTCCCTGACACCCGGTGCGCTGCACATCGCCATGCACCGGGCCCGCCTGCGGCTACGCAGTTGCCTGGAACTGAACTGGTTTGCTGACCAAGGGGGCCGCAAATGCTGAAATGCCGTGACGTCTCGCAACTGGCGTCTCAAGAACGCGAAGCGCCCCTGCGCCTGCCCCAACGCATCGGCATGACGATGCATCTGGCGATGTGCTGGCGCTGCCGCCGCTTCCGGCAGCAGATCGGTCTGCTGGGGGATTTGACGCGAGCCTACCCTGGCCCCTCGGAAGAAGGCGCCGACCCTCGCCCCTCGGAACGCGACGACGACGCCGCCCCCAAGCCGCCTTCGCTCTGAATTTACATTTCTTACAATTCTCTCCGTAAGGAAAGCGCTCTCTCGCGCGACTACCTCTTGCCAGCACTGCAATCCGTGGTGCGGTAACCGTTCACGTAGATTCCCCAGGAGAGAGACACCATGAAGACACGTACCACCGCCGCCCTGGCACTGGCTTTTGGCGCCGCGTTCACCATGGCCGGCGCCCCCGCCGCCCACGCCGCAGACATGGAAAAGTGCTACGGCGTCGCCCTCAAGGGCAAAAACGATTGCAAGGCGGGCGCCGGCACAACCTGCGCGGGCAGCTCCAAGGTCGACTACCAGGGCAACGCCTGGAAGAACGTGCCGAAGGGCACGTGCGAGAAAACCCCGTCGCCCACCTCGCCCACGGGCCAGGGTCAACTGAAGGAATTCAAGGAAATGAAGAAAGCGTCCTGACCTGCCCTGGCGCGTCATGAAATCGCTCCCCTTCCCGGCCACGGCGTCCGGCCCGGGCCTATCGGCCCAGGTCGGCGTCGGCTTGAAGCCCGAACACGCGGACGCCCTGCTGGACGGGGCGGCCGGCGTGGGGTTTCTGGAAATCCACGCCGAGAACTATATGGTTCCCGGGGGGCCGATGCACGCAATGCTGACCCGCTTGCGTGAACGCTACCCCCTGTCTGTACACGGCGTAGGCCTGTCGCTGGGCGGGCCGGACCCGCTGGACGAGGAACTGCTGGCCGGGCACCGTCGCTTGCGCGATCGCTACGCGCCCGCTCTGGTTTCCGAGCATCTGGCCTGGTCTCGCGGCGCCGGGGTGTTCTTCAATGACCTGCTGCCGTTTCCCTACGACGGCACGACCTTGCGGCGTACCAGCGAGCACATCGATGCGTTCCAGAACAGCCTGGGCCGCCGCATCCTGATCGAGAACCCGGCGACCTACCTGCGTTTTGATGCAAGCCTGATCGACGAAGCGCAGTTCCTGGGCGAGCTGGTCGCCCGCACAGGTTGCGGCCTACTGCTGGACGTCAACAACGTGTACGTCAGCGCGGTGAACCATGGATTTGACGCATGCGGCTATCTGAGGCTGCTGCCGCTTGGCAGCGTTGAAGAAATTCACCTGGCCGGCCATCACCGGCAAGTCGAGCCCGACGGCAGCGTGGTGCTTATCGACAGTCACGACGCCCCCATCGCCGAGCCCGTCTGGGCGCTGTATGAAACGGCGCTGCGCGCGACCGGCCCTGTTGCCACGCTGATCGAACGCGACGGCAACATCCCGCCCCTGACCGAATTGCTGCACGAGGCGGCGCGCGTTCAGGCCTGCCTGGCCAAGCTGGACGCCACACTGGTCACGCCGCCATGACAGCCCTGCGCCAATTCGCCGATTTGCTGTTGGACCAGGCGCCTCCCACGCCGGACGAGGTCAGGACGCGGCTGCAAGTCGCGCCTCCGGAACGCTTCGCCATCTATCGGAACAATGTCGTCAGTTCACTGATGCAGGCCTTGGCCGACAACTTCCCCGTTTGCGTTGAACTGGTGGGCGAGCCGTTCTTTCGGGACATGGCCCGAGGATATGCGCTGGCGAGTCCGCCGCGTTCCGCCATCATGGCCTACTACGGCGACACGTTTCCAGATTTTGTCCAAGCCTATGCGCCCGCGGCGTCGCTGCCCTATCTGGCGGATGTGGCGCGGCTGGAATATCGGGTCGTGCGCGCCTACCATGCCGCCGACCACGAGCCGCCCGCCCCAGCGGTGCTGCAAGCCTGTATCGCCGGCATGGCCGACTTGCCCGCCGCGCGCCTGCATATTCATCCCGCCGTGCAGGCCATGTCGTCGAACTACGCCGTGTTCTCGATCTGGGCCGCCCATCGGGGCCAGGGAGACCTGGCAACGGTCGACGTCTGCGTGCCGGAATCAGTGGTGGTGCTCCGGCCGGGGCAAACCGTGCATGCCGTTCCGGTGGACGCGTCGCTTGTTGAGCTGATCGACGCCCTTGGCACGCAGCCGCTTGGCGAAGCATTCGAACGACTGACCCAGCAGCATGACGATTTCCAGTGGAGCCACGCGCTGGCGCAACTGATCCGCCACCAGATCATCGTGGGTATATCGCCGGGCGCGTGATGCCGCGCCTGCCCCTTATTTGCTGACCCAAGGACTCTCATCATGGACCGCTCCGCCACTGCCGCTCCCGTACCCGAACACCGCTGCGTCTGGCGGCGGCTGAATGCGCAGTTCGAACGCATTCCGCACTGGTTGATTGCCTTGCTGGGGCGGTTTTCGATTGCGGCGGTGTTTTGGAAATCCGGACAGACGAAGGTCGAGGGTTTCGCCGTGGACCTGATCTCGGGTGAATTCCAATTGGGCTGGCCGTCGGTGTCGGCCTCGGCCGTGAGCCTGTTCGCCGACGAATACCGGTTGCCCCTGGCACCGCCCGAGTGGGCGGCGCTTGCCGCCGCCACCGCCGAGCATGTGCTGCCCGTGCTGTTGCTGCTTGGCTTGGCCACGCGCTTGTCGGCGCTGGGGTTGCTGGTGATGACCGCCGTGATCCAGATCTTCGTGTACCCAGACGCCTACCCCACGCACGGCGTGTGGGCGGCGGTGCTGCTGTATCTGGTTGCGCGCGGCGGCGGCGCCGTGTCGCTGGACGCCCTGATCCAGAACGCCAAGCGAAGATAAAGCACAGTCGCGATAAAACAAAGCCGCGATAAGACTCGCGGCTTTGTTCCCCTCGATGACTTCCGCCCAAGCGGCGGCAGCGGCTAGTGCAAGCGTTCCGGCAAGGGCACGCTGACACCGGGTTCCGACGCCGACAAGGGTTGCATCGGTTCGGAATTTGCCCGGATGCGCCGGCGCAGCACGGCGGTGGGCTCAGCCGGCGGGGCAGCCACCGTCTCGCCACGCCAGGCGTGCGTCATGGCGTCAACCATCAGCGGCAGGTCGCGCAGGCGATGGAACTGGCTGCGCAGCCAGCGTGCATCGTTGCCGCTGCGCATGGCCTCGTCGCGCAGGGCGGCGATCATGTCGCCCGTGCCCAGCTCTTCGGCCACCGACATCAGGCGTTGGAACAGCGTGCGCAGGTGGTCCATCAGGCGCAGCCGTTGGCCGTCGGGCGTCACGTAACTGCCCTGCAAGCCAAAACGGCAGGCCTGGAAATGGTTGCTGCGGTAAGACAGCCAGGCATTGTCGCTGGGGTCGTCCTCGCGCATCAGCAGCACGGCCAGGGCTTGCGCGAACGCCGCGATCTGGCAGGCACGCTCCACGGTCAAGGGCGTGTCGCAGACGCGGATTTCGACCGTGCCGAATTCCGGCTTGGGGCGGATGTCCCAATAGAGGTCCTTGATGCTCTCGGCCAGCCCGTAGGCGCGCAGTTGCGACAGATGGGCTTCGAACTGGTACCAGTCCTTCACCTCGGGCGGCATGTGGCCGGCAAGCGGGAAGCTGTTGACGGCGTTCAGGCGCGAGCACGAGAACAGGGTATCCACACCCTCGCAGTACGGCGACGAGGCCGACAGCGCGATGAAGTGGGGCACGTAGGGCGATAGGCGGCGCAGCAGCTTGATGGAGTCGTCGCCACTTTTCACGCCCAGATGGATGTGCTGGCCGAAGACCGTAAATTGACGCGCCAGGTAACCATACATTTCGGCCAGGTACTGGAAGCGCGGGGTGTCCGAAATGGACCGTTCCTGCCAACGCATGAAGGGGTGGGCGCCCCCGCCGGCCACCGACACGCCAACCGCGTCGGCCGCTTCGACCAGGGCATCGCGCATCTCGCGCATTTCGGCCAACAGGCCCATGGGGTGCTCGTGCACCGAGGAATTCAGTTCGATCATGGACCGCGTGATCTCGGGTTTGACGCGGTCGGCAATGGGGTGGTTGGCCATTTGGGCCAGCAATTCGTCAGAGGCGGCGGTCAGGTCAAAACTGCGGGGGTCGATCAGTTGCAACTCAAGTTCGATGCCCAGGGTGTTGGGGGCCGACGAAATGAACGGGATCGGTTCCATTCCGGACTCCTTTGAATGTTTGATATGAGGGGACGCGCCGTTCGACCTTGAAGCCCGGTAACTTCCCGGGGGGCACTAGACGGCAGCTTGTGGACTGGATGATAGCCGCAGGTTTGTGGCAATACGATTGAAAATCGTGACATTTGTGTGCAACATCGCGTAGCACACGGTTTTGCCCTCTGAAGATAAGTGAGCAAGCGCTTACAAGTCAGGAATGGCGCGGGTTGCCAAGCGATGGCGCCCGCAATTGCAGTAGCCAAGCGGTTTTCCGAGAGGGACGGGATAACCCTGAGTAGGGTTATTCCTGAGAGGCTTTCGGGGTCAGCGCCCCTTATTTGCGCCAGAACATGGGGGTGAACAGCACCAGCACGGTCAGCAACTCCAGGCGGCCGATCAGCATGGAGAAGGTGCAGACCCAGATCTGGAAATCGGACAGCACCGAGAAATTGCCCATGGGTCCAACGGGCCCGAGCCCAGGACCGGTGTTGTTGATGGTGGCGAATACGGCCGAGAACGCCGTGATGGGGTCCAGCCCGGACAGCAGCAGCAGGCTGGTGAACACCGCGATGGACAGCCCGTAGATCAGCATGAAGGCCAGCACGGACGACATGGTCCGCCCTTCCACCGCGCGCCCGTTGATTCGCACCGGGCTGATCGCATGCGGGTGCAGCATGGTCACCAATTCATTGCGAGCCTGCTTGACCAGCAAAATCGCCCGGATCATCTTGATGCCGCCCCCGGTGGACCCCGCCGACGTGGCGAAGCCCGACAGCAGCAGCATGGTCAGCGGCGCAAAGAGCGGCCACTGGGCAAAATCCGTATTGGCGTAGCCGGTGGTGGTAGCCAGGGAAATGGTGTTGAACATGCCATAGCGCAGCGCTTCCAAAGGCTCGTCGTAGACACCCTTGGCGTACAGGAACACCGAGATGACCAGGCCGGCCCCCAACACCACGACCAGGTACGGGATCGCTTGCGGGCATTGCACGTAGGCGCGCGCGCTGCGCTGGCGGAAGGCGTTGAAATGGGTGGCGAAGTTGATACCCGCGATCACCATGAACACCATCGCAACCATTTCCACGGCGACCGAATCGAAGTGGGCAAAGCCGTCGTCCCAGGTCGAAAAGCCGCCCAGCCCCATGGTGGTGGCCATGTGGCACCAAGCCTCAAACCAGGACAGGCCCGCCGCGCGGTACGCCAGGAAGCACAAAATGGAAAACACGAAGTACACCGCGTACAGCGCCTTGGCGGTGCTGGCGATGCGGGGCGTCAGGCGTTCATCCTTCATGGGGCCGGGCGTTTCGGCCCGCACCACCTGGTGGCCACCCACCCCCAGCAACGGCAAGATCGCCACCGCCAACACCAGGATGCCCATGCCGCCGATCCAGACCAGCGTGGCGCGCCACAGGTTGATGGACGGCGGCAAGGCGTCCAGGTTGGTCAAGACCGTGGCGCCCGTCGTGGTCAGCCCCGACATGGCTTCAAAATAGGCGCTGGTGAAAGACAGCGGCAAGCCAGCCCGGTGGAAGTAGAGCAACAGGGGAATTGCCGCCAGCAGCGGCAGGCCGGCCCACACCGCGGACACCAGCACGAAACCGTCGCGCGCGCGCAATTCGCAGCGGCTGCGCCGCGTCAACGCGGCAAGCGCCCCCCCGATCCCCAGGGAAAGCAGGAAGCCGTGCAGGAAGGCGTCACGCGCCGCGTCGCCCCCCACGTAGGCGATCAGCAGCGGGATCAGCATGGTTAGGGCGAACATCACCATGGTCAGCCCAAGGATATAGAGGGTTCCGAGAACGCGATTCATGGAGCCTATCCGGCGGCGCTCGGCCCGCGACGGAGCATGGAGTGGGCGCGCATCAGAAGAACGACGCCGACACTTGGAACAGCTTTTCCACGCGCGGCATCTGCCGGCGCGACGGAACGAAGACGATCACATGGTCGTTCGTTTCAATAATGGTGTCGGCATCCGGCAAGATGATTTCGTCTTCGCGCACCAAAGCGCCAATGCTGGCGCCCTTGGGCAGGCTGATCTGGCCCACCGGCCGGCCAACCACCTTGGACGTGGAGCGGTCACCGTGGGCAATGGCTTCCAGCGCCTCGGCCACGCCTTGGCGCAAGCGGTGCACGGCGGCCACGTCGCCGCGCCGCACGTGGCGCAGCAATTCGCTCATCGTCGCCTGCGAGGGCGATACGGCGATGTCGATATGGCTGCCCTGCATCAGTTCGCCATACGCCTGGCGATTGATCAGCGCAATCACCTTGCGGGCGCCCAGCCGCTTGGCCAGCAGCGACGACATGATGTTGTCCTCGTCGTCGCTGGTCAGGGCAAGCCAGGTGTCCATGTCTTCGATATTCTCGCGCTCCAGCAAGGCTTCGTCCGTGCCGCTGCCGTGAAGCACCAGCACGCTATCAGGCAGTTGCGTCGCCAGGTATTCGCAGCGCTTCAAGTCGCGTTCAATGATGCGGACGCTGTATTTTTCATCGGCCAACTGGCGCGCCAGGCGCAGGCCGATGTTGCCGCCGCCCGCGATCATCACGCGGCGCACGGCGCGTTCGGCATCGCGCAGTTGGCGCACGGCGCGGCGCGCATCGCGCGAATCCACCACCAGCACGACCTCGTCGCCCGGGGCAATGACCGTGCCGCTACCCGCCCGCAGCGGGCGGCCGCCGCGCAGCACGTCAACCACCCGCGCCTTCACGTCCGGCCACACGTCTCGCAGCTTGTCGACGGGTGAATGCGCCATGGGGCTGCCATGCCCCACGCGCACGGTCACGACCGACACGCGACCTTCGGCGAATTCCACCACCTGCAAGGCTTCGGGAAATTCAATCAGGCTATGCAGATAGGTAGTGACGCTGCGCTCGGGGCTGATCAGCGCGTCAATACAGAAGCCCTCTTCGCTCATGAGTTCCGGGTGTTCCGGAAATTCGGCCGAGCGGATGCGGGCAATGCGGCGGGGAATGTTGAACAGTTGGCGGGCGATCTTGCACGCCACCATGTTGGCGGCGTCAGAGGCCGCACAGGCAATGAACAGGTCGGTATCGGCCGCGCCGGCGGCTTCCAGCACAGAAACCTGCGAGCCGTCGCCATGGACGACACGCAGGTCGAAGTGTTCCTGCAGATAGCGAAGTTGCGTGGGGTCGGTATCCACCACGGTGATGTCGTTTTCTTCGGACACCAGGTTTTCGGCCACGCTGGTGCCTACGCGACCAGCGCCCATGATCAGGATTTTCATGTGCTGCGCTTGCGCGCCGATTCAATGCCCAATTGCTTGAGCTTGCGATACAGGTGGGTACGTTCCAGGCCGGTGCGCTCGGATACGCGCGTCATGCTGTGGCTTTCGCGGACCAGGTGATATTCGAAATAGATGCGTTCGAATTCGTCGCGCGCTTCCCGCAGGGGCTGGTCCAGCGAAATGGTGCCCAATTGGCCGTTGGAAGCAAGCGGCACTTCGTTGGCGGGCGCCGCCGTCAGAACCGGAGGGTCCAGCTCGTCTTCCAGCGCCACGGCCGTGTTGGCGGCCGCCGAATGCACGGCCACGGGCGCCGGTTGCGGAGCACGCCCGCGCGCCAGACCCGCCGCCACGGTCTTCAGAAGCCGTTGCAGCGTGATGGGCTTTTCCAGGAAATCCATGGCGCCGATGCGCGTGGCTTCAACCGCGGTGTCGATGGTGGCGTGGCCGCTCATCATGATCACCGGCATGTCCAGCAGGCCTTGCGAGCCCCACTCTTTCAGCAAACTTACGCCATCCGTGTCGGGCATCCAGATGTCCAGCAACACCAGATCAGGACGCATGCGAAGGCGTGCCGCGCGCGCTTGCGCCGCGTTTTCGGCCAGTTCGACCGTGTGCCCTTCGTCGTAAAGGATCTCTGACAAAAGCTCGCGTATACCGACTTCGTCGTCAACCACCAGAATTCTGGCCATAAAGCATCCACCTATTGCGTAGCCGCATTATCCTTTTCTTGCGCGGTCGCGTCCATAGTATCTGCCCCGGTCGCCAACCGGGTCAGCAAGATGGAAATCCGCGCGCCCCCTTCCTTGCGGTTCGCAAGGTCGATACGTCCGCCGTGCTCTTCCACAATCTTGCGTACGATTGCCAATCCTAACCCAGTCCCGTGGGACTTTGTGGTTACGTAGGGCTCGAACGCGCGCTGCATCACCTGGGCCGGAAAGCCCGGCCCGGTGTCTGCCACGGTAAATCGCAAGGCTTGCTGGTCGGCGCGGTCGGGTTGTTCACTGCGCATCAACTGCGTCGTCACGCTGACCCGCCCCTGGCCGCCCAGTTCGGCAATCGCGTCGCGCGCGTTGGACAGCAGGTTGTGGATGACCTGGCGCAGTTGGGTCGGGTCGCCTTCGATGTCGGGCAGGCCCGGCGCCAGCGTCACGTCCAGGTTCAAGGCTTTGCCGGTGATGCGAGACGCCCCGCCATCGGGCTCCCAGCCATACAGCGACAGCACGTCGGCCACCAGCGCGTTGAAGTCAATGCGCTGCATCACGGCCGGCGGCGTGCGCGCGTATTCACGGAAATCGTCCACCATCTGCTTCAGCGATGCCACCTGGTTGACGATGGTATTGGTGGAGCGCTGAACAATCTGCGCTTCCGCCGGTTGCAGCTTGCCTTCCAGCTTCATGGCCAGCCGTTCGGCCGACAACTGTATAGGGGTAAGCGGATTCTTGATCTCGTGCGCCAGTCGACGCGCCACTTCGCCCCAGGCCACGGTGCGGTTGGCGGAGATCACTTCGGTAATGTCATCGAACACCACCAGATAGCCGTTGCCGCGCCCATCCACGCGCAGATGGGTGCCGCGCGCCAGCAGGGTCAGCGGCTGCGGTGCCGTAGTGGCATCGCCTTGTGCCGGGCTGATCTCAAACTGCTGTTGCCAATGCTGCCGTTCCGACCCGACCGCCGCGTGCGTGGAAAACGCCTGTCGAACAATGTTCGCAAATTCGAGCATGCCGTCCACCGTTTCCAGTGGCCGGCCGATTACCGAACGCAGGTCCACGCCCAGAATGGTCTGGGCGCCCTGGTTGACGGTGGTCACGCGGAACGACTCGTCAAACACCAGCACCCCGGAAGACAGGTTCGACAGCACGCTTTCAAGATAGACGTTGGATCGCTCCAACTGCTGGCGATTGCTTTCGACCATGCGGCGCGCTTCATCCAGTTGGCGTGTCATGGCATTGAACGAGCGCGTCAATTGGCCGACTTCGTCACGCTCCGGGGGCTCGGGCAGCGGCCGGTAATCACCCACGCCCACCGCCTGCGTGCCACCGGCCAGGCTGAGCAAGGGGCGCACCAGGCGCTTGGACAGCGACAGCGCCACCGCGATGGCGCCGAACGCGGCCAGAAGCAGCGCCAAGGTCAGCGTGATGCCATAAAGCTTGCGCAACCCCAGGCGCGACAGCGCCAGTTCTTGATAATCCCGAAACCCCTGCTGCACCAGATTGGCGTTGTGCGCGATCTGTTCCGGCACCGGCTGCAGCAGTTGCAGCCAGCGCGGTTCGGACGACCCCAGCAGATTGTCGTAGCGCTCGGGCCCGGTCAGCGGAATCACCACGCGCAAATGCAGCCCGCCTTCGGCGCCCGCCGTGACGGGGTCGTCCGCTTCGGCGGCGGAATAGCCGCGCGCCAGCCGAAGCTGGTTCATGACAGTGGACGGGGGCATGGCGGGCAGCAACTGGCCGTACTGGCTGGTGGAAAACGCCACCATGCGGCCGCTGCCCGTGAACACCATGGCCTCTTGCACGCCATTGGCTTCGCGCAGCCGGGTCAGCGCCAGCGTCACGCCGCTGTCCGTGTTGCGGTTCAATTCCACGGCCATGGAGCGGGCGCGCGCATCCAGATCGGCCAGCAGCGAATCCAGCGCCGCGCGGCCCAGGTTCAGCCCGGCTTCCAGCGCCGTATCCACCCTAACGTTGAACCACGATTCGATCGACCGCGACATGAACTGCACGGACACGGTGTAGATCAGGGCGCCCGGCACCACGCCGATCAGCGCGAACGCCAGGGAAAAGCGCGCGGTCAGCCGCGCGCCAAACTGCCGCCGCCGGATCTGGCGCGCCAGCCGCACCGTCAGCGCCACCACCCAGACAAACAGCGCCAGGGCGAAGATGCCGTTCAACACCAGCAGCGTGTCGTAATAGCGCGCAAAGCGCGAGGCGTTGCCCGTGGACCATGCCAGCAAGCCCAGCAACGCCAGGCCGCTTACGGCACCCACCATCAGGGCCAGCCGGAGCAACAGCCTCATGAGGGATCCTTCTCCTTGTCGCTCAGCATGAACGAGAAGTCCATCCAGGGCGTGCTTTGCGCCCATGAGCTGCTGTTCAAGGCGTTGACCTGAAACGGACGGGGCAGCAGCGAGGTGTCCAGACGCAGCCGAATCTGTCCGCCATAGAGCACGCCGGCATCAAAATCGGTGGCATCCGCCACCGACCAGTTGCGTATATGCTGGATGACGCTCATCGCGTCGTCCAGCGACGCCACGGGAAAGGACAGTTCGCCCACGCCCGCGCGCCATTGCCGCGTCAGCGCGTTGTAGATGACGCGCCACGTGCGTGAGGTGTCCACCAGCGACTCGTCGAACCACCACCAGCGTTCGCGCGTCACGGTCAGGTCGGCCGTGAAATAAAGCGGGATGCCGCGCTGGGCCGCATCCCGCAATTGCTGATTCAGTTCAAATTCGATATCCGCATCGAATTCAAGCTTGCCATTGCGCACCGCCGGCTCAACCCGCGTCACCTGCGGCTCGGCGGCATGCACCTGGCCGCCCGGCACCGTGGAAAGCAAGGTAGATACCAGCAACAAGCCAAGAAATAAACGCGAAATAATGGACATACGACACCGCAACACCGTTATGCCCCTATTCTTGGTGATTCAGGACTGCTTGGCAAACAAGGCATAGAAAAAGCCGTCATGTTGCTCGACGGGTGTTGCATTGAGCGCAACTGGCAGCAACTGCCCGGGCGCATCCAGCCGTTGGGCCTCGGGATGACGCTGCAGGAACTCGAGCGCCTGGCGCGCCCCTTCAATCGGGAAGACCGAGCACGTCACATACAGCAAACGCCCCCCGGGCGCGACGGTTTTCCACAGGGAGTCCAGAATCCGGGCCTGCAACGTGGCCGTGCGGCGCACATCGTTTTCCCGGCGCAGCCAGCGGATGTCGGGGTGGCGACGCACGATGCCCGAAGCCGTGCAGGGCACGTCCGCCAGCACCGCATCAAAAGGCTTGCCGTCCCACCAGGCGTCCAGGTCAGCCGCGTCGGCCGCTTCCAGGTGCACGCGCTTGCTGGCCAGGCCCAGGCGGTCCAGGTTTTGCTCCACCCGTTCCAGCCGTTCGCCGTCGGCGTCCAGCGCCACCAGGTCGATATCGGCCAGTTCCAGCAGGTGCGCGGTCTTGCCGCCGGGCGCCGCGCAGGCGTCCAGCACCCGCATGCCGTCAGCCGGCGCCAGCAGTTCGGCCGCCAACTGCGCGCCCGCATCCTGCACCGACCACCAGCCCTCGGCAAAGCCGGGTAACTGCGTCACGGGCTTGGGGCTGCCGAGCACCACGCCGGCTTGGCCAACGGGTTGCGCCGCGAGGCCGGCGGCCTCGAAGGCGGCCAGCACCTGTTCGCGGCTGGCGCGGCGGCGGTTTACGCGCAAGGTCAGGGGCGCCGGTACATTGGCCGACTCCAGGATCCGCTGCCAGTCCTGCGGGTAGGCAATACCCAACTGCTTGACCCACCAGCCGGGGTGGTTCCATTGCGCCTCGGGGCTGTCGGCCACCGCGGCTTCCAACGCCGCGCGTTCGCGCAAAAACCGGCGCAGGCAAGCATTTAGCATGCCTTTGAACGACGCCAGGCTGCGGGTGTTGGAGGCGGCTGTCACGGCCTGGTCCACCACCGTATGGGCCGCGTAGACCGGCATGCCCGGCAACTGCGCAGCGGCCTCGCCCTCTTCTTTCAGCAGCGTCAAGGACACCAGCAGCAGCGATTCGAACAACACGCTGGGGTAGCGCTGCACCAATTCCCGGCCCACGGCATCCGCCCAGCCCAGATAGCGCATCGCATGAAACGACACCGCCTGGGTGGCCGGGCGCAAGGCGGCGCTGACGTCGGTCAACGCGTCCGTCAGGGAACGGCCGTCCAGCACGCCCTCGACCACCCCCGCGCTGGAAAGAAGAACGGAGGAAAGCGGGGGAGCAAGATGGGGGGAGTCGGAACGCGTGGACATGGCGGAAATTCTGAGGATAAGACCGATATGGTAGCCGGACCTGGACGATTGGCGCAGGCGGCGTCAAACTGGCCGCTGCCTAGGAGAGCGCTTTATGTCCACCGCCACGCTGCTGCTGTTCATCCTGGCCTCGGCCGTCGCCATCGTGACGCCCGGCCCAACCACCCTGCTTGCCATGAGCAATGGCTCGCGCCACGGCGTGCGCGCCGCCGGTTGGGGCATGGCGGGCGCGGTGCTGGCGGATTTGATTCTGGTTGGCTCGGTGGCGTCCGGCCTGGGCGTGTTGCTGGCCGCCTCTGAAGTTGCGTTTCAGGTTATCAAGTGGGTCGGCGCGGCGTATTTGGCCTATCTGGGCTGGAAGATGCTGCGGTCCGACTCGGCGCTGGTCTTACCAACCGCCACTGCGATGGACGGCCGCGCGGTTGGCCTGTCGCTGGGCGTGCGCAGCTTTCTGGTGGCGCTGACGAATCCCAAGGCCTTGTTATTCATGTCGGCCTTCTTGCCGCAGTTTATTGATCCGCAGGCGCCGCTGTTGATGCAATACGCCATCGTGGCGGGGGTGCTGGCTACGATCAATGTGCTGACCATGCTGGTTTATGCGGCGCTGGGCGCGCGGTTGGTGCGGCTGTTCAGGGGTGCAGGGTTACGGTGGATGAATCGGGTTTGTGGGGGACTGATGATCGGGCTGGCGGGGACGCTGGCGCTGTATCGGCGCGGGGCGGGGTAGCAAGCCCCGAGAAATGGGAACGGAACGGCCAGCACAGCCCGTTTGCCCCTAAAATAACGGCCCCCGCTCTGCCGCGCTAAAATTGCGCAGATTTTGATCATTGGCGCCGGCTCGCGCCCACCGAGGTATTCCATGTCTTCCCCCAAAGTCGGCTTCGTCAGCCTGGGCTGTCCTAAAGCCCTGGTCGACTCCGAACGCATCCTGACCCAACTGCGCACCGAAGGGTACGAAGTCACGCCCGAGTACAACGATGCGGACGTCGTCGTCGTCAACACCTGTGGATTCATCGACAGCGCCAAGGCCGAATCGCTTGAAGCCATTGGCGAAGCGCTGGCCGAGAACGGCAAGGTCATCGTCACCGGCTGTATGGGCGTTGAGGAATCGGTGATCCGCAAGGTGCACCCCAGCGTGCTCGCGGTGACCGGTCCTCAGCAATACGAAGAGGTGGTGCGCGCCGTGCATGACGCCGCGCCGCCCAAGCAGGACCACAACCCCTATCTGGATCTGGTGCCGCCGCAAGGCATCAAGCTGACGCCGCGCCACTACGCGTACCTGAAGATCTCGGAAGGCTGTAATCATCGTTGCAGCTTCTGCATCATCCCGTCGATGCGCGGTGATCTGGTCAGCCGCCCGGTGGGCGACGTGCTGAGCGAGGCCGAACGCCTGGTCAAGGCCGGCGTGAAAGAAATGCTGGTGATCTCGCAGGACACCAGCGCGTATGGCGTGGATGTGAAGTACCGCAGCGGTTTCTGGAACGGTCGCCCGGTCAAGACGCGCATGACGGAGCTCTGTCTGGCCTTGTCCGAAATGGGCGTCTGGACGCGCCTGCACTATGTGTACCCCTACCCGCACGTGGACGAAGTGATTCCGCTGATGGCCGAGGGCAAGATCCTGCCCTACCTGGACATTCCGTTCCAGCACGCCAGCCCGCGCATCCTGAAGGCCATGAAGCGCCCGGCGTTCGAAGACAAGACGCTGGCGCGCATCAAGCGCTGGCGCGAGATCTGCCCCGACCTGACCATCCGTTCCACCTTCATCGTGGGCTTTCCCGGCGAGACCGAGGAAGACTTCCAGTACCTGTTGGACTGGATGCAGGAAGCGCAGTTGGATCGCGTGGGCTGTTTCCAGTATTCGCCGGTGGAAGGCGCGCCCGCGAACCTGCTGGACAACCCCGTGCCCGACGAGGTCAAGCAAGACCGTTGGGAACGCTTCATGGAATTGCAGCAGGGCATTTCGACCGCGCGCCTGGCCCGCAAGGTGGGCCGCGAGATCGACGTGCTGATCGACGAAGTGGACGAAGACGGCGCCATTGGCCGCAGCAGCGCCGATGCACCTGAGATTGACGGCTGTGTGTACGTCAGTTCGGAAAAAACGCTGAAGGCGGGCGACATGGTGCGCGTGCGCGTCACCGAATCAGACGAATACGACCTCTGGGGCGAGGCGGTCTGAAAAAGCAGGGGCGCGCCGCCAGCCTTGGCGGTGCGCCCCTCTTGGTTTGACCGCGCCCGTCAGCCGAGCGCCTTGGCCGCGCGCGACGCGCGGCTGCTTCTTTACAGGAAATCCGCCAGATCGTCGGCGTGTTCCTCTTCCACCGCCAGGATCTCTTCCAGCAAGCGGCGCGTGGTGGAATCCTGTTCACCGATGTATTCGATCATCTGGCGATAGCTGTCGATGGCGATACGTTCGGCGATCAGGTTTTCCTTGATCATCTCCTGCAGGCTTTTGCCTTCGACGTATTCCGAATGGCTGCGCTCCAAGAGGCCCTTGGGCGACAGGTTCGGCTCACCGCCCAACTGCACGATGCGTTCGGCCAGACGGTCGGCATGATCCTGCTCTTGCGTGGCGTGTTCGGCAAATTCCGCGGCCACCGGTTCGGCGTTCAAGCCACGGGCCATGAAGTAGTGGCGCTTGTAGCGCAGCACACAGACGATTTCCGTGGCCAAGGCTTCGTTCAGCAGTTTCAGCACGGTTTCGCGGTCGGCGCGGTAGGTGTCCGTGACGGCGCCGGACTCGATGTCTTGGCGTGCCTTGGCGCGGATCGCCTTCACGTCCATGTCAAATGGGCGGCTGGCCTTCTCGGGGGTTCGGGTTGCTTGTTCCATATCGTTCGCTCCTCTAGTTAGTGAAAGCCCTACGACGCTGGATTTCCAGTCGTACCGAACGACCCAGTCTACCGATCACAGCGGAACTTGCTGTGTCGAAACATTGCTCCTGCCACTAATTTGCACGGCTGGCCGGGCCTGAAACACGCCCGCCGGCCTTCTCGTAAACTATCGGCTTCCCGGAACGCCCGTGACGCAATCTGTAACGGGCCCGGCCATCTCGTACCTGTCATGAACCTGAAGAACATCTGCGTGTATTGCGGCTCGAATCCCGGCACCCGCCCGGACTACATCGAACAGGCCCGCGTGCTGGCCCGCGAATTGGTCAAGCGTGACCTGGGGCTGGTGTACGGCGGATCGGTCGTCGGCATCATGGGCGTGGTGGCCAACGAAGTGCTTGCGGCCGGTGGCCGCGTGATCGGCGTGATCCCTGAACTGCTGCAGAAAAAGGAACAGGCGCACCGCGGCCTGACCGAACTGCACCTGGTGCAGAACATGCACGAACGCAAGGCGATGATGATCGAGAAGTCCGACGGCTTCATCGCGCTGCCTGGCGGCGCCGGCACGCTTGAAGAATTTTTTGAAGTCTGGACCTGGGCGCAATTGAACATGCACCAGAAGCCCTGCGGTCTGTTGAATATCGCGGGATACTACGATGCGCTGGTGCAGTTCGTGGACCACGCCGTCGAAGAAGCCTTTATCCGCCCGCAGCATCGCGACATGCTGGTGGTGGAAGAAGACCCCGCGCTGCTGCTGGACCGCTACGCCATCTACGAGCCGCCCAACGTCTCGAAGTGGTTCGATCCCATCACCGCCTGATGCCCCACTCTTACTGTTGAGACCATGACGGAAGCCCTTGCAATGTCCTCCGATTCGTTGTCCCCTTCCAGCACCGAGTCCGTGTTGCGCGCTTATTTCCACGCCAAGGACGAAAACCGCCCCCACCACATGGCGCGTGCCTTCGCCCCCGATGCCGTGCTGAAAATGGCGCTTCGCACGCAGGCCATTGCCTTTCCACCGGAATCCCACGGTTTGGCGGCCATTGCCGACACGCTGGTGCGCAAGTTCGGCCAGACCTACGAAAACGTCTACACGTTCTACCTGTCGCGCCCGGCGCCCGACACCCGCCTGCCTGACTACCAGTGCGACTGGATCGTGGGCATGACCGAAAAAGCCACCGGCAACGTGCGCGTGGGCTGCGGCCGGTACGACTGGAAGTTCCAGCCGGAACCCTATCGCGCCACCGACCTCATCATCACCATCGAAACCATGGTCACGCTGCCGGCTGCCGACATGCCCGCCGTGTTCGGCTGGCTGCTGGGCCTGGACTACCCCTGGACCAATGCCGCCCGTGTCGTGGCCAGCGCGCCGCCGCTTGAAGCGCTGGCGCCAGTGGTGCACTATTTGCTTCACCCCAACGGCTTGTAGCGCCGCCGCAAGCCGGCAAACGGATTGATTACTTGAAATACGACATCGCTGCATTCGACTTCGACGGAACCTTGGCGGACACCATGCCTTGGTTCAATTCCATACTGAACACGGTGGCCGACAAATACGGCTTTCGCAAGATCGACCTGTCCGAACGCGAAAACCTGCGCCATCGCGAAGCCTCGGAAATCCTGAAGTACCTGGGCATTCCGCTGTGGAAGCTGCCGGCCATCATGACGCATGTGCGCACGCTGATGCAGGACATCGACCCCAGCGTGCACCTGTTCGAGGGCATTCCCGCCATGCTCGCGCAGTTGAAGGCAAGCGGCATGCGCCTGGCGGTGGTGAGTTCGAACTCGATTGAAAACGTGCAGCGTGTGCTGGGCGCCGACACCGCCGCGCTGTTTGACGACTATGAATGCGGCACCGATCTGTTCGGCAAGGCCGCCAAGATCGACCGCCTGATGCGGCGCCATGACGTGACCCCCGAACGCTTTCTGCTGGTGGGCGACGAAATGCGCGACATCGACGCCGCCCGCAAGGCCGGCGTGCGCGTGGGGTCGGTCGCCTGGGGCTATAACCACATGGATGCCCTGCGCGAGCGCAAGCCCGACGAACTGTTTTTGACTGTAGCCGACCTGCCCGCCATCCTGGCCTGACCCTGCCCGCCGGAACCCGCCATGCATACCGACCCCGCCCATCTCGTCACCGAACCCGCCGCGCTGCAGGCGCTGTACGGCGCGCCTGGCGAGGCCTCGTTGAAGAAGGAAGTGGATCATGTGCACCCGCACTACCGCGCCTTCATCGAGGCGGCGCCGTTCGCGATGCTGGCCACTTGTGGGCCGGATGGCCTGGATGCATCGCCGCGCGGCGACCCCGCCGGCTTCGTGGTGGTGGAAGACGAAAAGACGCTGTTGCTGCCCGACCGTCGTGGCAACAACCGCATGGACAGCCTGCTGAACGTGCTGGCCGATCCGCGCGTGGCGCTGCTGTTCCTGGTGCCGGGCGTGGGCGAAACGCTGCGGGTCAACGGCACGGCGCGCATCAGCGTCGACCCGGCCTTGCTGGAACGCTTTGCCATGGACGGCAAACTGCCGCGCTCGGTGCTGATCATCGATGTGCAGACCGTGTACTTCCAATGCTCGCGCGCCCTGCTGCGCTCGCGCCTGTGGGATCCGGCCACGCAAGTGCCGCGTAGCGCACTGCCCAGCACCGGCCGCATCCTGTCTGACCTTAGCGCCGGCACCTTCGACGGCGAGACCTACGACCGCGACCTGCCCGCGCGGGTGGCAGGCACCTTGTACTGACATCGGCCCAGGGGGTCCGCTCGCATGGCACGCAACGTTGAAATCAAGGCCCGAGTCGATAGCCTGGCCGCGCTGGAACCGCTGGCCGCCGCGCTATCAGGGCAAGAGCCAGTGGCCCTGGAACAAGACGACACCTTCTTCACCTGCACCCACGGCCGCCTGAAACTGCGCGCATTCGCCGACGGCACGGGCGAACTGATCTTCTATCGCCGCGCCGACGACACCGGCCCCAAAGAAAGCTTCTACTCGATCTCGCCCACGGAATCGCCCGACACCTTGCGCGAGACCCTGACGCTGGCCTACGGCGCCATCGGCCGCGTGAAAAAGCACCGGGTCGTGTTCATGGCCGGACGCACCCGCATCCATCTGGACCGGGTCGAGCGCCTGGGCGAATTCCTCGAATTGGAAGTGGTGCTGCGCGATGACGAAAGCATCGACGCCGGCATGCAAGAAGCCCGCACCTTGATGGCGGGGCTGGGAGTAGCGCCCACGCAGTTGGTGGCGGGCGCCTACCTGGACTTGCTGGCCGGCAGCCGCCGGCCCTGAGCGATCAAGCCGGCTGCCAGCCGCGCATGAACACATCCACCGGCTGGCGCTTGCCGCCCGCCTTTTGCAATTCCAGCAAACGCAGCACACCCGCGCCGGTGGCGATGTCGATACCGTTCGCGTCGGCGCGCAACACGCTGCCGGGCTCGGCCGTCACGGCCATGTCCAGCGCCTGCGCGCGCCATACCTTGACGGGGTCGGCCAAGCCAGCCAGGCGGATACTGGCGCCGGGTACGGGGTTGAAGGCGCGCACGCGGCGCGCCAGCAATTCGGCGGGCTGGCTGCAGTCCAGCGCGGCTTCGGCCTTGTCCAGCTTGGCGGCGTAGGTCACGCCGGCTTCGGGTTGCTTGCGCGGGGTCAGGCCGCCTTGAGCCAAGGCGTTCAGCGCATCCACAATGGCTTCGCCGCCCGCCAGCGCCAGTGCGTCATGCAATTGCGCGGCGTTGGTATCAGCAGAAATGGGCACCACGCGTTCAAGCAGCATGTCGCCCGTATCCAGGCCCTGATCCATCTGCATGATGGTCACGCCCGTTTGCGTATCGCCCGCTTCAATGGCGCGCTGGATCGGCGCCGCGCCACGCCAGCGCGGCAGCAGGCTGGCGTGAATGTTCAGGCAGCCCAAACGCGGCAGGTCCAGCACCCATTGCGGCAGAATCAGGCCATAGGCGGCCACCACCATCACGTCGGGCGCCACCTGTTCCAGCAGCGCGCGGGCCTCGGCGGCTTCCTCGGGATAACGGCCATCCAGGCGCAGGCTGCGCGGCTGGGCAACGGGAATGCCGGCGTCCAGCGCGGCCTGCTTGACCGGGCTGGGCGTCAGCTTCAAGCCGCGTCCGGCGGGGCGATCGGGTTGGGTCATCACCAGGGCAATCTCGTGACCCGCGGCCCGCAAGGCGTCGAAAGCGATACGAGCGAATTCCGGCGTGCCGGCAAAAACTAGGCGCATGGGGGTTCAGACCAAAGAATGGAAAACGGGAATCAGTCGCGCAGCGCTTCGCGCTCGGCCTTCTTCAGCTTGGTCTTGATGCGGTTCTGCTTGAGGTTGGACAGGTATTCAACGAAGACCTTGCCTTCCAGGTGGTCCAGCTCGTGCTGCACGCACACGGCCAGCAGGCCGTCGGCCTCGAACTCGAAGGGTTTGCCGTCGATGTCCAGCGCCTTGCAACGGATGCGCGAGGCGCGTTCGACCTCGTCGTAGATGCCCGGCACGGACAGACAGCCTTCTTCGTAGACCTTGTGGTCGTCGCTGCGCCAGGTGATCTCGGGATTGATCAGCGTGAGCAGTTCGTTGCTGTCCTCGGACACGTCGATCACAACCACGCGTTCGTGCACGTCGACCTGGGTTGCGGCCAGGCCGACACCCGGCGCGTCGTACATGGTTTCGGCCATGTCGCGCACCAGTTGACGAATGCGGTCGTCGACTTCGGCTACCGGCTTGGCCTTTTTGTGCAAGCGCGGGTCCGGGTAGCGAAGGATAGGAAGTAAAGCCATTGAAAAGGGGTCGCCAGTAATTGATGCTTGGGCAAGAGTTTAATTCATTAGAGTCTTGATTTCTAATAGTTTTCGGCTAAGTCCGGCATTGCGGGATTGCTGTGTCCCCGCTTGTAGCTGGCGCCATCCTTCCGGCTTGCAGGGCCGCTTTCATCCCTGCCGCCGCGGCATGTATCGCGCCTTGCATGCGACACTTGCCCACCTCTGCTTGCCTGCTATCCGCCCGCCTCATGCCGCTTACGCATACTGTTGACGAACTGTCCGCCTGGTTGCGGCTGTCCCTGGAGCCCAACGTGGGTTCCGCCACCGCCTGTACGCTGCTTAGCGCGCTGGGCCTGCCCGAACAAATCTACGCGCAGCGCGCCACCGCCCTGGCCCGCCATTTGCCCGACGCGCTGGCACGCCAACTGGCCGCGCCCATGCCGGCCGACATGGCTGCCCTGGTGGAAGGGGGGCTGCAATGGGTGCAAGGGCCCGACCGCTACATCGTGACGCTGGCCGACCCGGCCTATCCGCAGAATCTCTTGACCATCGCCGACCCGCCCATCCTGCTGTACGTGGTGGGGAATCCCGATTACCTGCAAGGGCCGTCGCTGGCGGTCGTAGGCGCGCGCAACGCCACGCCAGGGGGCCAAGAGAACGCGCGCGCGTTCGCCCGCCATCTGGCCGCGCACGGCTGGCGCGTGGTCAGCGGCCTGGCGCTGGGCATCGACGCCGCGGCGCACGAAGGCGCACTGGAAGCGGGCGCCGATGGCGCGGGCACGGTTGCCGTCATGGGCACCGGCATCGACCGCATCTACCCCGCGCGCCACCGCGAGCTGGCGCACCGCATCGCCGCGCAGGGCGCGCTGGTGTCTGAATTTCCCTTGGGCACGGGCGCCCTGCCGCCGCACTTTCCCAAGCGCAACCGCATCGTGGCGGGTTTGGCGCGTGGCGTGCTGGTGGTGGAAGCCGCCAAGCAAAGCGGGTCGCTCATCACCGCGCGGCTGGCCGGTGAAAGCGGACGCGAGGTCTTCGCCATTCCCGGCTCCATCCATTCGCCCTTGTCGCGCGGCTGCCATGCCCTGATCCGCCAAGGCGCAAAGTTGGTGGAAACGGCCGCCGACATCACCGACGAACTTGGCGGCGGCCCCACGCCCAGCGCGCGCCGCGTGGCGCCGGCCGCCCCCGCATTGCACAGCCACCCCGTGCTGGACGCGCTGGGCTTCGACCCGCTGCACCTGGACGCCATCCAGGTTCGCTCGGGGCTGGCGGTGGGCGATCTGCAAGCGCAATTGGTGGAACTGGAATTGCAGGGCCGCATCGCCCGGCTGGATGATGGGCGGTATCAGCGGCTGACGTAGGGGCCGGTGCGTGGGCTCTCAAGCCACGCACATTGCATGCGGCTCATGTACCTATCATCCGCTATACCCATCACCCGCTTGGGCAGCGCGCGTTCCGATGGCGCTAATATTGACGATGGCGCCGCAGCCTTGCGCGCCGCGTCACCCAAATCGAACCAGGAAGAGACATGGCTTTGCCCTCCCGCGTGAAGATCGTCGAAGTGTCGCCCCGCGACGGTCTGCAGAATGAAAAGGAATTCGTGCCGACCGAGATCAAGGTCGAGCTGATCAACCGCCTGTCGGCCGCGGGCTTCCCCAACGTGGAAGCCGCGTCGTTCGTGTCGCCCAAGTGGGTGCCGCAGATGGCCGATGGCGCCGACGTCATGGCGCGCATCGAGCGCCGCCCCGGCACGATTTATTCGGTGCTGACGCCCAACATGAAGGGCTTCGAAGGCGCGCTGGCCGCCGGCGCGGATGAAATCGTCATCTTCGGCGCCGCCAGCGAAGCGTTCTCGCAAAAGAACATCAACTGCTCCATCGCCGAATCCATCGCCCGCTTCGAACCCGTGGTGCAAGCCGCGCGCGACGCCGGCATCCGCGTGCGCGGCAGCATCAGTTGCGCGCTGGGCTGTCCGTACCAGGGTGAGGTTCCGGTCGAGGCCGTGGTGGACGTGGCGCAGCGCTACCTGGCGATGCAGGTCGATGAAATCGACGTGGCCGACACCATCGGCGTGGGCACGCCGCAGCGCGTGCGCGACGTGATGGAGGCAGTCACCCGCGTGGTTGACCCGGCGCGCGTGTCCGGCCACTTCCACGACACCTACGGCCAGGCGCTGGCCAACATCCTGGCGGCACTGGAAACCGACATTTCCATCTTCCATACCTCGGTCGCCGGCCTGGGCGGCTGCCCCTACGCCAAGGGCGCCACCGGCAACGTCGCCACCGAAGACGTGCTGTACATGCTGCGCGGCCTGGACATCGACACGGGCGTGGACTTCGACGCCGTGGTCGATATCGGCCAATGGATGTCGGCCCACCTGAACCGCAAGGGTTCCAGCCGCGCGGGCAATGCCATCGCGGCCAAACGGGCCGCATGAGCCAGTCCGGCCCTGCCCCGTCTTTGGAAGATCGCGCGGCCTTGCTGCGCGAAATCGGCCCCCTGCCCCTGTCGGGGCAGGCGTGGCCGGATTGGGTGCGGATCCTGGCCTGGGTCGTCCTGGCCGTGTTGGGCGTACAGGTGGTCACCACCGCCATCCGCGCGCCCGCGCAGCCCTTTGACACCTTGCTGGCCGTCGTGGTGGTGCTGTGCTTTGTGGGGCTGTTGTTCGTGTCCTGGCACATGCAGGTGTCCATCACCACCATCGACGAGCGCGGGCTGCGTCAGTCTTGGTTCACACGCCGCGAAGTCGCGTGGGAAGACGTGCGCTACGCCCGCTTCGTGCCAATGCTGTTCTCAAAACGGCTGGTGATCTTCACGCACCGGGGCCGGCCTGTGATTCTTCAGGGCGGCACCCGGGAACTGCGCGCGGCTTTCGTGAAGATCGCGCAGTTGTACCGGCAGGGGTGACCGGGGCGCCTGCTTGCCGTCAGGGCAATCGAACGATCAACGGATCGGCAGCGCGTACATCAAACCGCCCTGCGTCCACTGCGCATTCAGGCCGCGCTTGATCTTCAAGGGGCTGCCTTCGCCCACATTGCGCTCAAAGCTTTCGCCGTAATTGCCCACTTGCTTGACGATGTTGTAGGCCCACTTTTCATCCAGGCCCAGGTTGGCGCCGCTGCCGGGCGTTACGCCCAGAATGCGCCTGATATTGGGATTGGCGCTTTTCAGTTGCTCGTCCACGTTCTTGGACGTTACGCCGTATTCCTCGGCTTCAATCATGGCCGATAGCGACCAGCGCACGATGTTCAGCCATTTATCGTCGCCTTGTCGCACGAAGGGGCCCAGCGGCTCTTTCGAGATGATCTCGGGCAACACCAGGTAATCGTCGGGATTTTGCAGCTTGGAAATACGGATCGAGGCCAACCCCGACGCATCGGTCGAGAACACATCGCAACGGCCCGTGGCAAAAGCGTTGACCACTTCGTTGAACGTTTCGATCACCACCGGCTTGTACGTCACGTTGTTGGCGCGCGCCCAATCGGCCAGCGTGTTTTCGTTGGACGTGCCCGTTTGCAGGCAGATGGTGGCGCCGCTGATTTCCTTGGCGCTTTTCACGCCCAGCGACTTCGGCACCAGAAAGCCCTGGCCGTCGTAGAAGTTGATGCCGGCGTGAATGATGCCCAATGCGGTATCGCGCTGTTGCGTCACGGTGGTGTTGCGCGTCAGCACATCCACTTCGCCCGATTGCAGCGCGGTGAAACGCTGCTGCGAATTCAAGGGCACCACCTTGATCTTGTTGGCGTCGCCGAAGACCGCCGCGGCAATGGCGCGGCAAACGTCCACGTCCAGCCCCTGCCATTTGCCTTGCGCATCGGGCGCCGAAAAGCCGGCGAAGCCCGTGGTGGTGCCGCAGGCCACGGCGCCGCGCTCGCGCACCACGTCCAATGTTGCCGCCTGCGCACCTTGCGCCGCCGCCATCAAGAGCGCCGCGCCCACCAACCCTTTTGCAATGTTCATGACCTGGTTCCTGTGTTACTGGGCGCGGGGACGCGCCAAGGCAAGAAGCTTATAGACATGAAGCGCTCGCGCCAAATAACAAGCGCTTATTAAGGTATGTGCGCGGCGGCCCGCAAGCGAGTGCCGCTTTGCCGCGATGCGGTTATGCCGTCACGCCGCCAGCGAAATCGACACGGGCTCGTTGGCTTGGCAGGCATCCAGCGCGCGGCCCAGGCGCACCATGCCCTGGGCGATCTGGCTTTCGTTCATGGTGGCGAACGACATGCGCATGGCAAACAGGTCGGCCTGTTCGACGTTGGCGTAGAACGCCTTGCCGGGCACATAGACCACTTCATGCTCGATGGCGTAGGGCAGCAGGCGTGTCGCGTCCACATCGCCTGTCAGGCGCGCCCAGAAGAACATGCCGCCTTCGGGTTTGCTGAAGCTGACGCGGCCGTCCAGTTCGCGCGCCAAGGCCTCAGCCATGGCGTCGCAGCGCAAGCCATAGGCGGCGCGGATGCGCGGCACATGTTCGTCGTAGCGGCCGTTGGCCAGGTACTGCGCCACCACTTCCTGGATCCAGGCGGATGACGCCATGTCGTCGGCCGCCTTGGCGCTGACGCAGCGGCGGCGGATTTCGGGCGGGGCGATCAGCCAGCCGATGCGCAGCGCCGGCGCCATGGTCTTGGACATGCTGGCCAGGTACACGGCCCAGTGGCGGGCTTCGCCCTCGGCCAGGGCGGCGATGGGCGGCACCGCTTCGCCGGCAAAACGCAGTTCGCTGTAGGGGTCGTCTTCCACGATCAGGAAGCGGTGCTTGACGGCCAGTTCCAGCAAGCGCAGGCGGCGCTGTCGCGAGATCGTGGCGCCGCAAGGGTTCGAGAACGACGCCACCACGCAGACCATCTTGGGTTTGACGCGCGCGGCCAGTTCGTCCAGCGCATCCACGTCGATGCCATCCGGGCCGGACGCAACCGTATGCACCGTGGCGCCGGTGTAGCGCAAAGCCTGCACGGAATTGGGGAACGCGGGCGATTCAATGATGGCGTGGTCGCCAGGTTGCAGCATCACCCGGGTCAGCAGCGCCAGGGCCTGCTGCGAGCCGCCGGTCACGACCAATTCGGTATCGGCGTTGCAATGCAGGCCGCGCGCGGCGGACAGGCGGGCCAGTTCGTTGCGCAGGCTGGCCTGGCCGTCAATGTTGGAATACTGCAGGCACGCGCCCAGGCGCGACATGACCTGGGTGGACGCGACCGACAGACCCTCGACGTCGAACAGTTCTTGCGCGGGGTAGCCGCCAGCCAGCGAAATCGTGCCCGGCCGCAAGGCATACGGCATGAGCGATCGAATGGGAGATGCGGGGGGATTCAGGAACGGCGTGGCAAAGGCGTATTCTGGCGCTGCGCTGGACATGGCGGGGAGACTGGGAAGGGGAAGAACCGTGTCGCCTGCTGGGGCGGCGCCGGAGGGCATAGAACATTGAAATATAAACAAATCTCTGCAAATTCTAAGCCTGCCGATTACGCAGGGTCAACGACGGCCGCACGCGGTGTGGCGAAACCGTCCCGCACAGTCCTACACTATGGGACATCCTGTTCCTGCAAGAGAGCTGCATGACCGTCGTAGACACCATGGCCGGGCGCCTCGCCCACATCCGCCAACGCATTGCCGATGCCTGCGCGCGCGCCGGGCGCAGCCCGGACAGCGTGGTGCTGCTGCCCGTCAGCAAAACCTTCGAGGTGGACGCGATCCGCGAAGCCATGGCGCTGGGCCTGACCCGCTTCGGCGAAAACAAGACCCAGGAAATCCGGCAGAAGGCGGCCGCGCTGGCCGGGCAAGGCCTGCAATGGGTGCTGATCGGCCATTTGCAGACCAACAAGGCCAAGGACGCCGCGCGCGACGCCACCGAAGTGCAGTCGCTGGACCGCGCCGACCTGGCCGAAGCCCTGCACCGTCGCCTTCTCAATGAGGGCCGCACCCTGGACGTGCTGATCCAGGTAAAGACGTCGACCGAACCCAGCAAGTTCGGCATGGCGCCCGAGGACGTATCCGCGTTCCTGCGCCGCATTGCGGCGGAATTTCCCACCTTGCGCGTGCAAGGCCTGATGACGCTGGCGGTGAACTCGCCCGACCCGGAACAAGTGCGGGCCTGCTTTCGCGCCCTGCGCGAGCTGCGCGACAGCCTGCGCGCCGAGCATATCGACGGCGTTTCGCTGGAGCGCCTGTCGATGGGCATGAGCGGCGACTTCGAACTCGCCATCGAGGAAGGCTCGACTGAAGTGCGTATCGGCACCGCGATTTTCGGCGCCCGCACTTACCCCGATCCCCAGTAAGCGGACAGCTGCATGCGGGAAAACAGGGGGCCAGCCGGCCCCCTTTTCGCGTCGAACGCGAGCATAATAGCGGCGCAAAAATAGCGGCGCAGACTGACGGCGCAGAACAGAAAAGCGCCCGCGTCGCGCTCAATCTTTGATCCCGCACGAGGAGACACCCCATGCACAATCCCGCACGGCGCCTGTTGGCGCTGGCCGCCCTGTCGCTGGCCGCCGCCACGGCTTCCGCCCAATCCTGGCCCACCCAGCCGATCCGCTGGATCGTGCCGTATCCGGCAGGTGGCGGCACCGACGTGGTTGCCCGCACGGTCGCCAGCAGCCTGGAAAAGACGCTGGGCCAGACCATCGTGGTGGAAAACCGCCCCGGCGCGGCCACGATCATCGGCGCCACCGCCATCGCGCAGGCCGAACCTAACGGCTATATGGTCGGCACGGCCGATTCGGGCACGCTGGCGTTCAATTCGTCGCTGTACGCAAAGCTGTCCTACGATCCGGCCAAGTTCACCTACATCGGCGGTATTGCCAAGTTCCCGCTGCTGCTGGCCGTGAACGTCAATTCGCCGTACAAGACGGTGGCCGACGTGCTGGCCGCCGCCAAGAAAGAGCCGGGCAAGCTGAGCGCGGCATCGGCCGGCGCGGGCTCGCCGCACCATCTGGCGCTTGAGCTTTTCAAGCAGCGCACCGGCGCGGACCTGCTGCACGTGCCTTACAAGGGCGCGGCGCCCGCCATCCAGGATCTTCTGGGCGGACAGGTGGATGTGATGTTCATCGATCTGGCTTCGGGCTTGCCAAACGTCAAGGCCGGCAAGCTGCGCGTCCTGGCCGCCGCCACGCCGGAACGCCTGTCGGTGCTGCCCGACACGCCGACGATGGCAGAACAAGGCGTTGCCAATTTCACGGCCTACGCCTGGCAAGGCCTGGTCGGCCCCGCCGGCTTGCCGGAAGCGGTGGTGAAGAAGCTGTCAGCCGACCTGGACGCCACGCTGAAAAGCGACGCCGTGTCCAAGAAGATGCTGGACATGGGCGTGATCCCGATGCCGATGTCCGCGCAAGACTTCAAGGCCTACGCCGAACAAGAGCGCAGCACTTGGGCAGACGTGATCAAGAAGGCGAACATCAAGCTGGAGTAATCCGGCCAGCCATTAAAAAACCCGCGTTCAGCTTGGGCTGAACGCGGGTTTTTTTTGTTGCTGTCGGGAAGTTGCCTGGTACCGCGAAGATGGGTTCCGCGCGATTCGCGATTCGGTCCTTCTGACCAAGCTCTCGCGCTTCACCCATCCTACATAAGACGACCATCCGTAGGATGGGTGAAGCGCGCACCACCGTCGAGAAAAGCCCAAGTCAATTTCGCGCGTAACCCATCACACCAGCACCCGCTCAATCCCACCCGCGTTCGCGCGCTTCACGTAATCTTCCATCCACCCCTCACCCAGAATGTGCCGGGCCATCTCGACGACGATGTAATCCGCTTCCATCTTGACGTCGCCTTCATAGCGCGACAGCCCCTGCAAGCACGACGGGCATGACGTCAGCACCTTCACGTCGCCGGCAAAGCCATCACCGCGCAGCGCCGCGTCACCCTTCAGCAGTTCTTCCTGCTTGCGGAAACGCACCTGCGTGGAAATGTCCGGCCGGCTGACCGCCAGCGTGCCCGATTCCCCGCAGCAGCGGTCGCTCTTGATGGCTTCATCGCCCACCAGCGCCCGCACCGTCTTCATCGGCTCTTGCAGCTTCATCGGCGTGTGGCAGGGGTCGTGATACATGTAGCGCACGCCCTTGGCGCCTTCCAGCTTGATGCCCTTTTCCAGCAAATACTCGTGAATGTCGATCAAGCGGCAGCCCGGGAAGATCTTGTCGAATTCATAGCCGGACAACTGGTCGTAGCAGGTGCCGCAACTGACCACCACCGTCTTGATGTCCAGGTAGTTCAGCGTATTGGCGACCCGATGGAACAGCACACGGTTATCGGTAATGATCTGCTCGGCCTTGTCCGTCATGCCGTTGCCGCGCTGGGGATAGCCGCAGCACAGATAACCCGGCGGCAACACCGTCTGCACGCCCGCATGCCACAGCATGGCTTGCGTGGCCAGGCCCACTTGCGAGAACAGGCGCTCTGAACCGCAGCCCGGGAAATAGAACACGGCTTCCGTATCGGCGGTCGTGGCCTTGGGGTCGCGGATGATCGGCACGTAGTTCGCGTCTTCGATATCCAGCAGCTTGCGCGCGGCCTGCTTCGGCAGCCCGCCCGGCATCTTCTTGTTCACAAAGTGAATGACCTGCTCGCGCAGCGGCGGCTTGCCCACGGTGGCTGGCGGCTTGGCCGTCTGCTTTTTCACCAGGCCCGAAAACAGGTCGTGCGCCGCGCGCTGCACCTTGTAGCCCACGCCCACCATCGCCTTGCGCGTGGCGTTGATCGTGGCCGGGTCCTTCGCGTTCAAGAAGAACATGGCGCTGGCCGTACCCGGGTTGAAAGACTTGCGACCCATGCGGCGCAGCACGGCGCGCATGTTCATCGACACGTCGCCGAAGTCGATATCCACCGGACAGGGGTTGTAGCACTTGTGGCAGACCGTGCAGTGGTCAGCCACGTCTTCGAATTCTTCCCAGTGCTTCAGGCTGACGCCGCGCCGAGTCTGCTCTTCGTACAAGAAGGCTTCGACCAGCAGCGAGGTCGCCAGGATCTTGTTGCGCGGCGAATACAGCAGATTCGCGCGCGGCACGTGGGTGGCGCACACTGGCTTGCACTTGCCGCAGCGCAAACAGTCTTTGATGGATTCCGAGATGGCGCCGATGTCGCTTTGCTGCATGATCAGCGACTCGTGGCCCATCAAATTGAAGCTGGGCGTCCAGGCGTGGCGCAAATCGGCGCCGGGCATGAGCTTGCCCGCGTTGAAGTGGCCATTGGGGTCGACGCGGCGCTTGTAATCCTGGAACGGCGCCAGCTCGGCGTCGGTCAGGAATTCGTACTTGGTCAGGCCGATGCCGTGTTCGCCGGAAATCACGCCGTCCAGGTCGCGGGCAATCTGCATGATGCGGTCGACAGCCTGGTGGGCCTCGCGCAGCATCTCGTAGTCGTCCGAGTTGACCGGGATATTGGTGTGCACGTTGCCGTCACCGGCGTGCATGTGCAGCGCCACGAACACGCGGCTCTTCAGCACACGGCCGTGGATGGCGATCAGCTCATCGACGATCTTCTTGTACGCCGCGCCCGAAAACGCACGCTGCAGGCCGGGCAGCACTTCGATCTTCCACGACACACGAATCGTGCGGTCCTGCACCACGTCGAACAGGCGCGCCGTGGGTTGCGCGGCCAGGCGGTCGGTCAGCGCGGCTTGCACGTCGCCCAGGCCCAGCGCTTGCAGTTCAGGCAGCGCCTGCGCCAGCGGCAGGTCCAGGTTGTCCAGCAGCCATTGCCAGCGCTGGCGCACGCTGCCCAGCACTTCAAGCGCCTGGCGCGTACGTTCGGCCAGCACTTCGGCGCGGGTGCTGTCGATGTCCGCATCATCCGCCTTGCCCACCGGCAGCGGCGTGCACAGGTAGGCGTCCAGCGCACCCAGCAGCTTCAACTTGTTGCTGGTCGACAGTTCGATGTTGATGCGTTCGATGTGATCCGTGTATTCGCCCATGCGGGGCAGCGGAATCACCACGTCTTCGTTGATCTTGAAGGCGTTGGTGTGGCGCGCGATGGCGGCGGTGCGCGAGCGGTCCAGCCAGAACTTCTTGCGCGCCTCGGGGCTGACGGCCACAAAGCCTTCGCCATGGCGCGTGTTGGCCAGGCGCACGACTTCGCTGGCGGCGGCGGCCACCGCGTCATCGTCGTCGCCGACGATGTCGCCAATCAAAACCATCTTGGGCAGCACGCCGCGCTTGCTCTTGGTGGCGTAGCCCACCGCGCGCAGATAGCGTTCGTCCAGATGCTCCAGGCCGGCCAGGATGGCGCCGCGCGCCTTGCCTTCGCCGTCCAGGTAGCCCTTGACCTCGACAATCGACGGGATGGCGTCACGCGCCTGCCCGAAGAATTCCATACAGACCGTGCGCGTGTGGCGCGGCATGCGGTGCAGCACCCAACGCGCCGACGTGATCAGGCCGTCGCAACCTTCCTTCTGAATGCCGGGCAGGCCGGCCAGGAACTTGTCGGTAACGTCCTTGCCCAGGCCTTCCTTGCGGAACACACGGCCCTTGATTTCCAGCAGTTCGGTCTTCAACAGACGCTCGCCGGGCTTGCCCTTGCCATCGAACCACTTGAGTTCGAAGCGCGCCGTTTCCACGTCATGGATCTTGCCCATGTTGTGTTCCAGGCGGGTGACTTCCAGCCAGTTGCCGTCCGGATCCACCATGCGCCACCAGGCCAGGTTGTCCAGCGCGGTGCCCCACAGCACGGCCTTCTTGCCGCCCGCGTTCATGGCGATGTTGCCGCCCACGCACGATGCTTCGGCCGACGTCGGGTCCACCGCGAATACAAAGCCCGCGGCCTCGGCCGCTTCGGACACGCGCTTGGTCACCACGCCGGCGCCAGCGTGGATGACGGCCACGGGCTCGGTCAGCCCGGGCAAGATACAGGACTCGACCTTGCCCAGCTTGTCGAACTTTTCGGTGTTGATGACGGCCGACTTCCAGGTCAGTGGGATGGCGCCGCCGGTATAGCCCGTGCCGCCGCCACGCGGAACAATGGTCAGGCCCAGTTCAATACAGGCGGTGACCAGCGCGGCGATCTCATCTTCGGAATCGGGCGTCAGCACCACGAACGGGTATTCCACGCGCCAGTCGGTGGCGTCCGTCACGTGGGACACGCGCGACAGGCCGTCGAACTTGATGTTGTCGCGCGCGGTGATGCGGCCCAGCACCTTCTGCGCCTGTTTGCGCATCATGGTGGTCTGGTCGAATTCCCCTTCGAAGGCGGCAATCGCGGAACGGGCACGGGCCAGCAGGCCGACCACCTTTTCGTCGCGATGCGGATCATGGCCTGCTTCGGTGGGGATGCCCGGTTCACGGCGGCGGTCGATCTCGCCCAGGCGATGGTGCAAAGCATCGATGAGCTGCTTGCGCCGCTTGGGATTGTCGAGCAGGTCGTCCTGCAGGTACGGGTTGCGCCGCACCACCCAGATATCGCCCAGCACTTCGTACAGCATTCGCGCGGAACGGCCCGTGCGGCGTTCCCCGCGCAGGTCGGTAAGCAGGCTCCAGGCGTCATCGCCCAGCAACCGGCCGACAATCTCGCGGTCGGAAAACGACGTGTAGTTGTAGGGGATTTCGCGCAGTCGCGCGGGCGTTGCGGGCGGCATCGCCCCGTTCAAAATGTGGCTAGCGAGTGGGGCGTTCATGGCAGCAAGAGGGGCCCATAAAAAATTATTTTATGCCATTGGCCGGACTTGACCCCAAATACCCCTGGGAAGCCGGCTCACGGCACGGGGAAAACGGCACATACCGTCCCCATTTAAGTTCGATGTCAGTGCTTAGATCTGGCCCGGGAAGAACCACAACAGACTGGCCGTCATGGTCAGATACCGCAGAAACTTGCCGATGGCCATGTAGATGACGCACGGCCAGAACGACAGACGCAGCCACCCCGCTACGGCGCACAGCGGGTCACCGACGGCGGGCAGCCAGGACAGCAGCAAGGCCGGCGGCCCCATGCGGTGCAACCAATCGTGGGCGCGCTCGTTCCAGCGACCCCGCATCCTTCCGCTTTCCGTGGCGTCGGGATGAGGATGGGGATGTTTTTCCTTCCAGCGTTCCACCGCTTTTCCAGCACCCAGGCCCATGGCGTAGCTGATGGCCCCGCCCACGGTATTGCCCACCGTTGCCACCAGGATGGCCGGCCAGAACATATCGGGCGACAGCTTGATATACCCAAACACCGCGGGCTCGGAGCCCAGCGGAAGCAAAGTGGCGGACACCAGCGACACCGTAAAGATGGCGGACAAACCCACCGAGGGCAGCGCCAAGGTGCCCATGAGCCAGTGAACCGCTGATAAGAGGCTTTCTTCCATGATGAGCGAGTGTAGCCGCGCGCGAGCGAATGACGATCGGGAATCGATTCAGGCGCGACTCGTCCATGCCGCACGATCTCCCCGACAAAGCTTTTCAGGCAGCGCGGCATTCCCTGCAATAATCTGGCCCAGTCCTCACTCTTGCTCTTGCGCGGTCCATGTCCACTGATTATCTGAAACGCATCCTGACTTCGAAGGTTTACGACGTAGCGGTCGAGTCGCCGCTGGAAGCCGCGCCCCAGCTATCCGCGCGGATTTCAAACACGGTGCTGCTCAAGCGCGAAGATACTCAGGCGGTGTTCAGTTTCAAACTACGCGGCGCCTACAACAAGATGGCCAATCTGCCGCCAGCCGCCTTGAACCGAGGCGTGATCGCGGCCTCTGCCGGCAACCACGCCCAAGGCGTGGCGCTGGCCGCCAGCCGCTTGGGCTGCCGCGCCGTCATCGTCATGCCCACCACCAGCCCGCAGGTAAAGATCGACGCCGTGCGCCGCCTGGGTGGCGAAGTGGTCCTGGCGGGCGAAAGCTTCACCGACGCCTTCGCGCATGCGCAAATCCTTGAGAAGAAAGAGAAGCTGACGTTCGTCCACCCCTTCGACGACCCCGACGTGATCGCCGGCCAGGGCACGGTGGGCATGGAGATCCTGCGTCAGCATCCGGGGCCGATCGACGCCATCTTCGTAGCCATCGGCGGCGGCGGGCTGATTTCCGGTGTCGCCGCCTACATCAAGCAACTGCGGCCCGAGATCAAGATCATTGGCGTGCAGACCGAAGATTCCGACGCCATGCTGCGCAGCGTGCGCGCCGGTCGCCGCGTGCAGCTGAACGACGTGGGCCTGTTTTCGGACGGCACTGCCGTCAAGATGGTGGGCGCTGAAACCTTCAAGCTCACGCGCCAATATGTGGACGACTTCGTGGTGGTCAATACGGATTCAATCTGCGCCGCCATCAAGGACGTGTTCCAGGACACGCGCAGCGTCCTGGAACCGGCGGGCGCCATGGCGGTGGCCGGCGCCAAGCAATACGCGGCCGAGCACCATCTGAAAGGCAAGACGCTGGTGGCCATCGCCTGCGGGGCCAACATGAACTTCGACCGCCTGCGCTTCGTGGCCGAACGGGCCGAGGTCGGCGAAATGCGCGAAGCCGTGTTCGCCGTGACCATGCCCGAGCAACGCGGCAGCTTCCGGCGCTTTTGCGAACTGGTCGGTGAACGCAGCGTCACTGAATTCAACTACCGCATTTCCGACGCGGACCGAGCGCACGTGTTCGTCGGTATCCAGGTGTCGTCCGCGACCGAGCCCGACAAAATCGCCGCCAACTTCCGCCGCCATGGCTTCGACACGCTGGACTTGACCCACGACGAAATGGCCAAGACGCACTTGCGCCACATGGTGGGCGGGCGTTCAGCGCTGGCGCGCAACGAACTGCTGTATCGCTTTGAGTTCCCGGAACGTCCCGGCGCGCTGATGCGCTTTCTGAACGCGATGAACCCGGACTGGAACATCAGCCTGTTCCACTACCGGAACCAAGGCGCGGACTATGGGCGCATCCTGATCGGCATCCAGGTGCCGCCCACGGACAAGAAGCAGTTCCGCACGTTTGTGGCCGAACTGGGCTACCCGCATTGGAACGAAACCGAGAACCCGGCCTACAAGCTGTTCCTGTAGACAACACGGCGCCGGAATGCGAGAGGGCCTCCTGATGGAGGCCCTTCCCTTCTGGGCATCGAATGCGCCCGACCGGACCCAGGCGGGGGGGGTGCTGTCACTCGGCGGCCTACGGAGATAAGCCACGCATTCAGCAAGGTCCGGTCAGACGCCCCGTTGCTTAGAAACGGTGGCGCATGCCGACAGCAACGGCGGTGTCGCGCGCGTCGTGCTGGAACGCGTAGTTGTCGCCATAAGACGCGTAGGCGTACAGATTGGTGCGCTTGGTGAAGTCGTAGGTGTAGCCCAGGCTGTAGACGTTGAACGTGGCGTCATCGCCGGTCAGTTTGTCGTTGCCGGCGGTGGCGCGCTGCCAGGAACCGAACACGGCGTGGCGGCCCAAAGGCACGGTGGCGCCGATCATGTACGAGTTGGCGCGAAAGCCGTCGGCCAGCTTGAACGAGCCCAGCGTGTTCATGCCTTCCGGCGTGGTGCCCATGTTCTGGCCCACGAACCAGCCGTCGCGGGTCTGGCCAAATGCGGCCGCCAGCTTCACGACTTCAAAGTCGTACGAACCGCCGATGATGTATTCCTGGATGCGAGCCGCGCTCTTGCCGCCAACGCGGTCGTTGGTCGGATCGAAGCGGTCATAGGCCGCGGCCAGGTTCAAGGGGCCATTCACGTACTGCATGCCAACGGTCAGCACACGGTTGTTGTCGCCGGTGGCGAAGCCGGTCTGCGTGGTGTCGCTGACGGTGTCGTCGGCGCTGAACGAATAGCCGATGCCGGCCTTGAAGCCGCCCAGGCTGGGGGTTTGGTACAGCACCATGTTGTCCAGGCGCATCGTGTTGGCGCTGCCGAACGTGGTGCCCATGTTGGCGGTGTTGTAGCTCGTGGAGAACGGGTCGATCGAACCGAAGTACTTCGACGCCAGGTTCGTCTGACGACCGAATTCCAGACGGCCCCAGGAATCGCTGTCCAGGCCCACGGTGGCCTGGCGGCCGAACAGGCGGCCGTTCTGGGCCGACTTGCCGTTCATGGGGCCGAAGCCGCCTTCCAGGGTGAACACGGCGCGCAGGCCGTCACCCAGGTCTTCCGTGCCGCGCAGGCCGAAACGCGAGCCGCTGCTTACGCCCTGCACGCCGCCGACGCGGCTTTGCTTCACCCCATTGAATTTCACTTGCTCGTAACCGATACCCGCGTCGATCAAGCCGTACAGCGTTACGGAGTCAGCGGCTTGCGCGGCGCTGGCAAAGCCTGCCAGCAACGCAACGGCCAATAGCGTCTTCTTCATGTAAGTCCCCAAAATGGCGAGATAAAGGCATGCGCAGTCGCGCCGTCCAGGTGACGGGGCTCTGCGTGCCGCTGCAATCCGCAAGCGGCGTCTGCACTAAATCCAGTGTCCATCCTGATGCAACTTGAAGTAACACGGATTTCGACGAACTACTTTCCACGGTTGGGATAATGACAGTCGGCTGACATGTCAAAAGACCGGCTGGCTCTCCGCAGGTTCTCTTTAACGCCTTGAAAACAAATACGAATGTTTGCTCGCTATTGAGAGGGGCGCAAGACGCGGTAGCGTCACGGCACAAGAATTCTCGACAGCAGTTGTTGGTGGCTGCGTACAGTGTTGCGGCGTAAACACCACAGTGTCGCCCCACAATCACCACGCCATCGCGGCCACCCTTGCTTCGACGAGGACAAAAAAACCCCTTGGCGTCTCAAGGGGTTTCGTGACCATCCGGGTGTAGGCGCCAAGCTGAATAGCCAGGCCTGGCTTGCAGCCTTACTTGCCCTGGGGCGGGTAGTCGAGTTCACCAAAGGTGTATTCGCCGCTGGCCTTGGCTTCGGCCAATTCCTGGCGCACTTGTTCGCGCGTCTTGCCGCCGGCTTGCGACACGGCAGCCTTGGGCGGGTAGTCCAGTTCGGCGGAAGTGACTTGGCCGGCGATCTTCGCGGCTTGCAGTTCTTGTTGGACCTGAGCGCGCGTCAGGCTGGTTTGCTGCACCGTGGCGGGCGGGTAATCCAGTTCACCAAACGTGACTTGGCCGGCGGCCTTGGCGGCTTGCAGTTCTTGCTGAACCTGCTCACGCGTCTTGCCATCGGCGTGGGCGGCGGACATGCCAACCAGGGTTGCGGTGACCATAAGTGCGCTTGCTAGTGCTTTCATTGTGATGACTCCATCCTAAACCTTGCACAGCGTCTGCTGCCAGAATGGCAACGGCTTTGTGACTGTTTGATTGCTGGGACGAAGTATCTGGGGTTTCGAGACTAGTAAAAACCCTTATTTTGGTGAACATATTTTCACAGACGGGATAATTACCGGCCATATCGGCCAAATGGGGAAGAAATTTGCGCGATCTTTGCGCAATGCAGGGCATGGCGAAGCGCCGCAACCCTTGCAGGGTTTCAGCTTGCCGCAAGAATGGACGCAAAACCCAGGCTGGGTGCCGCAGGGGCGCCGATGTTCCTCAGGCGGGAATAGACATTTTCGCTGGCGGGACAATAAATCCATTTATCATACAAACCTGCCAGAAATGGAATTTAGAGATTTGAGGCCCCATGGATATCCAGCTTAACGACATCGCGCTCTTTGTCGAAGTCGCCAAGCGCAAGAATTTCAGCCACGCCGCCGAAGCCCTGAATATTCCGACATCCACGCTCTCGCGCCGCGTCAGTGAACTGGAACGCAGCGTCGGAATGCGGCTGCTGAACCGCAGCACGCGCAAAATCGATCTGACCGAAGCTGGCGCCATCTATTTCGAGCGCTGCCGGCACATCGTCGAGGAAGCGCGCATTGCGCATGACCAATTGCTGGACATGGCGGTGCAGCCCAAAGGGCGTTTGCGCATTTCACTACCCACCAGCTTGGCGCAATTGTTCCTGCCCGCCGTCATACGCGAGTTTCGCGAACAGCACCCCGACATCGAATGCGATTTCGATCTGAGCATGCGTCCGATCGACCCGATCAGCAATCCGTTCGATTTGGTTCTGCGCTTCGGACAGCAGCCCGATTCCAGCCTGATTTCGCGCAAGATCGTGCTGATGGCGCACCAGTTGTATGCGTCGCCGGAGTATCTGGCGCGCTATGGTGAACCGCGCGTGCCCGCGGACCTGGCCCACCACGAATGCCTGCGCCCCACGATGCGCGAAGAATCGTCGTTCTGGATGCTGCATTCCGGCGACAAGGTAGAGCGCGTGCAAGTGTCGGGCAGGTTGTCGGCGAACAATGTAGGCATGCTGGGACGCCTGGCCGGCCAGGGCTTGGGCATTACGCCGCTGCTGGTATTCGACGCGATGGAACGCGCCATCAATCAAGCGGGCCTGGTGCGCGTGCTACCCGATTGGAGCCTGACGCCCCTGCCGCTATTCGCCCTGCTGCCCTCGCGCATGCTGCCCGCAAAAACCAAGGCGTTCCTGGATTTCATCCAACCGAGGCTGTCCGATTCGTAGGATGGGTGCAGCGCGAGGAATCCGCCGCCAAGCACCCCACCGCAATTCGCGCGAAACCCATCAAGCAGCCGCTGAACAAACAAAAATTCAGCCACACCGCAGCGATGAACACCTGGCAAATTCACCCACAACGCGACGGTCGCCTGATGGGTTCGCGCGATCAGCATTGCATTCCCAATGCACACCATCGCGCGCCACACCCATCCTACCAACAACCGTAGGCTGCGTGCAGCGCGAGAGATCCACGCCAAGCCCCCACCCCATCCACGCGAACCCCATCAAGCAACGGCAAATAAACGGCAACTCGTAGGATGGGTGCAGCGCGAGCAACCCGCGCCAAGAACCCCACCGAGGTTCGCGCGAAACCCATCAACCCGCCGCGAACAGCACCCCCTAAGGCGTATCCGCCCCATACTGGCAAACCGTAAACAGCGGCGTACCCGTCGCCGCCACTTTCGCTGACCCGCCCAGATCAGGCAGATCAATGATCGCGGCAGCCTCCACGACATTCGCGCCCAGGCGTTGCAGCAGCTTGATCGCGGCCAGCATCGTGCCGCCCGTGGCGATCAAATCATCGACCAGCAGTACGCGCTGACCGGTGCGCACGGAATCCGTGTGCATCTCAACCGCCGCGTTGCCGTATTCCAGCGAATATTCCTCGGCCACGGTACGGAAAGGCAGCTTGCCCTTTTTGCGCACCGGCACGAAACCCAGGTTGAGCTCATAGGCCAGCACGCTGCCCACGATGAAACCGCGCGCGTCCACGCCCGCCACCAGGTCAAGGCGTTGGCGCATATAGCGGTAAACGAACAGATCGATCAGAACCCGGAACGCCCGCGGGTCCTGCAGGACGGGCGTGATGTCGCGGAAAGTGACACCGGGTTGGGGCCAGTCCGGAACGCTGCGGATGGTGCGCCGGATGGCCTCGGCGTTGTCGGTCTGCATGAAAGGCGGGCCTGAAGAATTGAAGCAAGGCGAACTATAACCTTGCCACCGCGCTTAAGCCAGGATTGCCGCCCGCGATGACACGTCATGTAATCGTCCATTGCGCAATTGCAGGCAACGGTCCACCGCGCCGGGCGGCAGCGCCGCGTGCGTGGCCAGCACCACGGTGCGTCCCTGCACTGCGCGCTCCAGGTCGCTCAAGAAGTCGGCCTCGGCGACGGCATCCAACCCGGCAGTCGGCTCGTCCAGCACGATAACGGCAGCTGGTGACAGCAATGCGCGCGCCAGGCACAGGCGGCGCGCCTGCCCCGCCGACAACTGCGACCCCGTTTCTCCTGCCCAGGTGTCCAGTCCTTCCGGCAACGCGCGCACGAAATCGCCCAGACGGGCGGCGTCCAACGCACGCCACAACGCCGCGTCGTCGGCTGTGGCGTCACCAATCAGCAAATTGGTGCGCAACGTGCCCAGAAACACGGGCGCATCCTGCGACAGCAAGGCAATACGCCGATGCCAGTCACCTTGCGTACAGGCGCGCGCATCGCAGCCGCCAAAGCGCACCTGCCCGGCGTGCGGGTCTTCCAAGCGCAGAATCAAGTGCAACAAGGTGGACTTGCCCGCCCCGCTGGCGCCCAGGATCGCCACGCGCTCGCCGAATTCCACCCGCAGGTCGATACCATCCAGCACCGTCGGGCTGGCCCCCGCCGACCGAGCGGGGTAGCGAAAGCTCACGCCGTCCAGTTCCAGCGCACCGCTGGCCGGCAAGGGGCGTGGCGCGGTCGGGTCGAGCATGTCGGGCTGCGCCTGCGTCACCTCGCGGATGCGTGCCGCCGCCGTCATGGCGGAACCCATGCGGGATGCGCCCCGCATGATCGGCCCCGCCACTTCAAAAATACCGATGACCGCCAGCAGCAGCCCCACCAGCACCGGCCCTTCGATGTCGCCCGCTTCGTGCGTGCCCAAGCCGAACCACAGCAATGCCAGCACCGACACGCCCGCGGCCACCTGCAAGAACCACTGTCCCCTTGCGGCAACGCGCGCCTGGCTGCGGCGAGCCAGCGCGCTGGCCTCGCACAAACGTTCAAAATACTCGGCCGTCTGCGCTTGCGCGTGTAACGCCACCATGTCCGCGTGGCCGTCCACTGCATCCAGGGTTGCCGCGCGCAATCCCGCCGCGCTTTCCTGCGCAGCCGCGCCTGGCTTGCGCGCGGCGCGCAGCAGCCACAGGGGCACCAACACGCAGGCGGTCAGCAGTGCCAGCGCGAACGCCAGCGCGGCGGCAGGCACCCACATGCCCAACACCGCGGTCAGCACCGCACCGGCCAGCACCGCCGTTGCCAAAGGCGCCAGCACAAACAGGAACACCGTATCCAAGGCATCGACGTCGCCCGTCATGCGCGCGACCAGATCGCCGTTTCGATAGCGCGCCAGTTGGCGAGGCGTCAAACGGATCAAGGCGCCGAACACCGTGGCGCGCAAGTCCGCCAGCAGACGCAAGGTGGCGGAATGGCCCACCACGCGATCCGCGTAACGGGACACGATACGCAGGAAGGAAAGCCCGCGCACCAGCGCGGACGGCGCAAACAGATTGAAGACACCGCCCGCGCCCGCCAGCGCGGCGCCGGTGAGGAACCAACCGGAAACACCCAGCAGCCCAACACCCGCCGCCACCGTTGCCAGCGCGCAGAACAATGCGAGCAAAAGCCCGCTTTTACGGCGTGCATACAGAGGCAAGAGCAACAACAGGTTTTTCATACGTCTTCCACTTTTCCGTCCACCACCCGCCATACTCGACCCAGACGCGCCGCGACCGCGGCCGAATGCGTCGCCAGCAGCAAGGTGCGGCCCTCGGAAAATGCGAGGATTTCATCCAGCAGCCGCGCCTGGGTCGCCTCGTCCAGATGCGCGGTGGGCTCGTCCAGCAGGATCAGGCCGGGGTCGCGCAGGAACAGGCGTGCCAGCGCTACGCGTTGCGCCTGCCCGCCCGACAAGCCCTGCCCCCGGCTACCCAGCAGCGTATCCAGGCCTTGCGGTAGCGCCGCCGCGAACTCCAGCACGCAGGCCCGTCGCGCGGCTTCCTGCACGTCGGCGTCGGATGCGTCAGCACAGCCCAACCGGATGTTGTCGGCGATGGAGCCCGCCAGCAGTTGCGGCGTCTGACCGATCAAGGCCACCCGGCTGCGCAACGCGGCTTCGTCCCAGTCCGTCAAGGGCTGGTCGTCGATACGGATATCGCCCTGGCTGGGGCGCAGGCGGGCAAGCGCTTCGATCAATGTGGACTTGCCGATACCGCTGGGGCCCATCAGCGCCACATGCTCGCCGGGCGCCAGCGTCAGCGCGGCATCGGACAACACGGCTTGCGCACGACCCGGGGCCAGCACGGTCAAGCCCGACACCGCCAGACTCGCGCCCCCAGACGCTGCCACCATGCGGGCGGTATCCGGGTGCAAGGGAGTGGCGGCATCTTCTTGCGGCAAGCCATCGAACAACACGGCGATCTGCGTCACGGCGGCCAGCGCCGTGGCGCGGTCGTGATAGTGCGCCGCGAACTGACGCAACGGCGCATAGACCTCCGGCGCCATCAACAGGCAGAACAGGCCCGCCTGCAAGGTCAGCGGCGACCAACGCACATCCAGGAAGCCAAGGTACGTCAGGCCGATGTAAACGGCCACTCCCGCCACGCCCAAGGCCGCAAAGAACTCCAGCACGGCTGACGACAGGAAGGCAATGCGCAGCACCGACATCGTGCGCTGACGCAACGCATCGCTGGCCGCCACAACAGACGCCGCTTCGGCGTCGGCACGGCCATAGAGCTTTAACGTGGACAAGCCACGCAGACGGTCCGCGAAGAAGCCAGACAGGCGAGCAAACGCACGTAGATGTCGGCGGCTGGCGCCTTGCGCGCCCCACCCGACCAGGGCCATGAAAAGGGGAATCAAGGGCGCCGTGATCAGCAGCACCAGCCCGGCGATGACATCCACCGGCAGCAGCAGTACCGAAAACGCCACCGGCAACATCGCGGCGGCCGCCATGGCGGGCAGGTACTTGGCAAAGAAGCCGTCCAGCGCTTCAACCTGATCCACCACCGCGCTGGCCAGTTCGCCAGACGCCTTGCCCCGGCTCCAGTACGGCCCCTTGGCGACCATGCGCGCGAACAACGACTGGCGCACATGGCGCTTGATGCGTTCAGCCGCGTCCGCACCCGCCCGCTCGCCCGCCCAGGTAATGGTGGCGCGCAGCAGCATCAAGGCGGCAATGCCCACAATGCTGGCCAGCAATTCCTGGCGCGGCACATCGCGCACGATTGCCGCATCCAGCACACTGGCCAATAACCACGCCTGAACCACCAGCAAGGCGCCGCTGACCAGCGGGGCGGCGCCCGCCAGCATCAAGGGAAGCCTGGCCGCCTTGGCAAGCGCCATCAACCACCGCGACTGCTCGCGCGGCGGTTTCTGCAAACTGGCCGAAGGATCGTGCTCTAGGCTGCTAGCGCCGCTGCTCACTCGTCGTCACGGCTGGCGCGCGGGTCATGCGTATGACCTTCGCGCAGCTCAAACCACATTGCATTCAGGATGGCGAAGGCACACGCCAAACCCAGACCGAGTATCCACGAGAAATACCACATGGATTGGACTCCTTTTAGTATGAGTTGGGCGTGTCGCCCACGGATTCATGGGTGACCTTGCCGCGCATCACGCGATACACCCAGGCGGTGTACAGCGTGACGATCGGCAGGAAGACGGCCACGGCGATCACCATGATCCACAGCGTCAGATGGCTGGACGATCCGTCCCAGATGGTCAGGCCGGCCTGCGGCTTGGTCGACGACGGCATGACGAACGGGAACAGCGCAAAGCCCACCGTCAGAATCACCCCGGTGATCGACAGCGCCGACGACAGAAAGGCCAGCATATTCGCGCGCACGGTCAAGAGCAGCACCACCAACAGCGCGCCGCCCACGCCCAGCGCGGGCGCAATCCACATCAAGGGCCAGGTGGTGTAGTTGGCCATCCAGGCGCCGGTCTGCACCGCCACGGTCTTGAGCATGGGGTCGGACGGCCCACCCGCGTTGACCGCGCTGGTAATGGTGTGCCCGCCAATGCCGCCGGCAACCCAGAAACCGCCGGCAACGAACAGCGCGGCAGTCAGCAAACCCGCCAGCCGGCCCCAGTTGCGCGCGCGGGAGGACACGGGGTCGTCCGTGCGCCAGGCCAGCAGCACCGCGCCGTGCATGGCCAGCATCACCACGCTGAGCACGCCGGCCAGCAAGGCGAACGGCGCAAAGAGCTGATAGAAATGCCCTTCGTAGATAGGCCGCAGCGTCACCGGGTCGAACGTGAACGGTACGCCCAGGATGATGTTGCCCATGGCGACGCCAAACACCAACGAAGCCACCACGCCCGAAAAACACAGCACGGCGTCCCAGCGGTTGCGCCAGCGCGTGCCTTCCATCTTGCTGCGGTACTTGAAGCCCACGGGACGCAGGATCAGCGCAATCAGCACCAGCATCATCGCCAGGTAGAAGCCGGAGAATGACGCGGCGTACAGCAAGGGCCAGGCGGCGAAGATGGCGCCGCCCGCCGTGATCAGCCAGACCTGGTTGCCTTCCCATACCGGGCCGACAACGTTGATGACGATGCGGCGTTCGGCGTCGGTCTTGGCCACGACGGGCAGCAAGGCGGCCACCCCCAGGTCAAAGCCGTCCATCACGGCAAAACCGATGAGCAAGGCGCCCAGCAGCACCCACCAGATCACCCGCAAGGTGCCATAGTCGAAAGGAATAAGGGTATCCATCTGCTTCTCTCCCCTTAGGCGCGCACGGCGGCGCGCACAGGATCGGCGGCGGCGTTGCCCGCCACCGGCCCATCGGATTTCGGACCCGCCTTGATGGCGTGCAACATGACCTTCACGCCGATGATCAGCAGAACGGTGTAGAGCACCAGGAAGATGGCCAGGCTGATTGCCAGGTCGGTGATGGTCAGGCCGGATGCCGCGTAATACGTCGGCAGCACCCCTTCGATCACCCAGGGTTGGCGGCCGTACTCGGCCACGAACCAGCCGCTTTCAATGGCGACCCAGGGCAGCGGCAGGCTCCACAGCGCCACCTTCAACAGGCCCGGACGGCTGTCCAGACGCCCGCGCGAGGCCAGCCAGAAGGCCACGCCGAAGAACAGGATCAGGTACATGCCCACCGCCACCATGATGCGGAACGCCCAGAATAGCGGCGCCACATTTGGCACGGTGTCGATCGCGGCCTGCTTGATGTCGGCCTCGGTGACCTTGCTCATGTCGTCCTGGTAGCGCTTGACCAGCAGCGCATAGCCCAGGTCAGGCCAGGTCTTGTCGAAGACCATGCGCGCGTCCACGTCCTTGGGATTGGCGCGGATCTTCTGCAAGGCGTCATACGCCACCATGCCGTCACGGATGCGGTTTTCGGCGCGCAGGATCAGGTCGTTGATACCCAAGAGCGGCGTGGTGAGCGACCGGGTGCCGATGATGCCCATGACGTACGGGATCTCGATGCCGAAGTCGTTCTTGCGCTCGGCCTGGTTGGGAATGGCGAACAGGTTGAAGGACGCGGGCGCGGGCTCGGTCTCCCACATGGACTCCATGGCCGCGATCTTCATCTTCTGATGCTCGGTGGTGAGGTAACCGCTTTCGTCACCCAGCACCACCACCGACAAGGCGCCGGCCAGACCGAAGCTGGCAGCCACCGCCATCGAGCGCTTGGCCAGGTCGGTATGGCGGCCCTTCAGCAGATACCAGGCGCTGATCGACATCACGAACATGGCGCCCGCGACGTAGCCAGCGCTGACCGTGTGCACGAACTTAGCCTGCGCCACCGGGTTGAAGATCACCGAAGCGAAGTCGGTCATCTCCATGCGCATGGTGTCGGGGTTGAAGATGGCGCCCACCGGGTTCTGCATCCAGCCGTTGGCGATCAGGATCCACAGCGCCGAGAAGTTGGTGCCGAACGCCACCAGCCAGGTCACCACCAGGTGGCTGACCTTCGACATGCGATTCCAGCCGAAGAAGAACAGGCCGACGAAGGTGGCTTCCAGGAAGAAGGCCATCAGCCCTTCCAGCGCAAGCGGCGCGCCGAAAATATCGCCAACGTAGTGACTGTAGTAGGACCAGTTCATGCCGAACTGGAATTCCATCACCACGCCGGTGGCCACACCCAGCGCGAAGTTGATGCCGAACAGCGTGCCCCAGAACATGGTCATCCGTTTCCAGATGGGGCGGCCGGTCATGACGTACACGCTTTCCATGATGGCCAGCATGAACGACAGGCCAAGCGTGAGAGGGACGAACAAGAAATGGTAAAGCGCGGTCGCGGCAAACTGGAATCGCGACAGGTTGACGACGTCGAGATCAATCATTGGGGCGCTCCCAAGCAGTCGAGACACCGCGGCAACCGGCATGGTTCCCAGGCCGACTCTGGCGCCATCTTAAGGGCGATGGATACAACTTCATAGCGGTTTCCTGAAAAATTCGGGGCGCATGGCAACTCAGTCCTTGCCCCGCAGTTTGCCGGCGAAGCCCAGCACCTTTTGCACTTGCGAACCCAGTCGCATGAGCTTTTGCAAGGTCTCCGGGGGCAGGCGTTGAACCTCATCGAACCATCCGGAAGACAGTTCAATAAGCTCCAGCATTTCGGTCATGCGTTGTTGCGCGTAAGCGTCATTGGGCCCTGAAGGCGATTCCAGCAGGGTGTCGCGCAGCAAGGTCAGGGTGGGATCGATTTCGCGTCGGCGCTTTTCTTCCATCAGGATGCGGAAGATTTCCCAGACGTCTTTGGGCGTCTCGAAGTAGTCGCGGCGGTCGCCCACTTGATGGACCAGTTTGACCAGGCGCCAAGACTGCAACTCTTTCAGCCCCAGGCTGACGTTAGAGCGCGAAAATCCCAGCGTCTCGGCGATTTCGTCTGCATTCAGCGGTTCTGGATGCAAAAACAACAGGGCGTAGATCTGGCCCACCGTGCGGTTCACGCCCCAACGGCTGCCCATTTCGCCGAAGTGCAGGATGAAACGCTCGTTTTGCGGGGTAAGAAACATGAAGTGATCGACGCCAGAGAAACTATATGGCGGCGTCACTGACAAATAACGTTACACCGCTTCCAGAAATTTCTGAAATTATCGAACAAACTGTTCATCAGCGCAAATAGTGTCGCAAACAGCAAACAGCAAACAGCCACCGGGCCCGAAGGCGCGGTGGCTGTAAACAGGGACAAAAGCCCCTGCGGGATTCAATTGGGCAGGTCAGCCCGCCTTGACGGCGACGGCGGCGGAAACGCGCTTGGCCTTGGCGCGGGCGGCGGCCACGTCTTCGGCCACGGCCAGGCCCACGCCCATGCGGCGCTTGACGAAGGATTCCGGCTTGCCGAACAGGCGGATGTCGGTGCCAGGTTCGGCCAGCGCTTCGGCCACGTTATGAAACGACACGGCGGCGGCGTCCACGCCGCCATAGATGACGCTGCTGGCGCCCGGCTGGCGCAGGCTGGTGTCGACCGGCAGGCCAAGCAAGGCCCGCGCGTGCAGTTCGAATTCGTTCTGGGCCTGGGTGATCATGGTGACCATGCCGGTGTCGTGCGGACGCGGGCTGACTTCCGAGAACCACACCTGGTCGCCTGCCACGAACAGTTCCACGCCAAAGATGCCCAGGCCGCCCAGGTCGGACGTGACGGCCAGGGCGATTTCCCGGGCGCGCGCCAACGCGGCGGGCGACATGGGGTGAGGCTGCCAGCTTTCCACGTAGTCGCCATCAACCTGCTTGTGGCCGATGGGTTCGCAATAACGGGTTTCAACCGTGCCGTCCGCACCCCGGGCGCGCACCGTCAGCAGCGTGATTTCGTAGTCGAAACGGATGAAGCCTTCAACGATGGCGCGGCCGCCGCCTACCCGCCCGCCTTCCTGGGCGTAGCGCCACGATTGCGCCACGTCATCGGCGCTTTTGATCACGGACTGGCCCTTGCCGGACGACGACATCACCGGCTTGATGACGCAGGGATAGCCGATGCCGCCGTCAATGGCGGCGCGCAATTCTTCTTCCGTGTCCACAAAATGATAGGGGGACGTGGGCAGTCCCAGCGTCTCGGCCGCCAGGCGCCGGATGCCCTCGCGGTTCATGGTCAATTGGGCGGCCCGGGCGGTCGGCGTCACGCGGGCCACGCCCGCCGCTTCCAGTTCCACCAGCAAACTGGTGGCAATGGCTTCGATTTCAGGGACAATAACGTGCGGTCGTTCCTGCTCGATGATCTTCTTCAGGGCGTCCGCGTCGGTCATGGAGACCACATGCGCGCGGTGCGCCACCTGATGGCCCGGCGCGTCGGCATAACGATCCACCGCAATGACTTCCACGCCCAGTCTCTGCAGGGCAATGATGACCTCTTTGCCCAATTCGCCGGAGCCGAGCAACATGACTCGGGTGGCCAGGGGAGACAGGGGCGTGCCAAGAACGGGGCTGGAGATGCTGGACATGGAGTGGGCCGGGATAGAAGAATTTGAAAGCCATTGAAAAGAGCCGCCAGGATGCCATACGCCCCTGCCCGGGGCAAACCCGCCCACTGATATTAAAATCCCTGAATGACTGATCATCCCATCACATCGTCCGATGCCGCGCTGGCATCTGCACGCAGAACGTTGCAAGTCGAAAGTCAGGGTCTGCTGGACTTGGCCGCACGCCTGGACGACTCATTCACCCAGGCCGTCGCCTTGCTGTTGGCCTGCCAGGGCCGCGTCGTGGTCACGGGCATTGGCAAGACCGGGCACATTGCACGCAAGATTGCCGCCACGTTCGCCTCGACCGGCACGCCCGCTTTCTTTGTGCACGCCGCGGAAGCCGTGCACGGCGATCTGGGCATGATCACGCAAGATGATGTGGTGATTGCTGTGTCGTACTCGGGTGCGGGCCAGGAACTGCTGACCATCCTGCCCGTGGCTCGGCGCATGGGCGCCAAACTGGTGGCAATTACGGGCAACCCGCAATCCGAACTCGCCCTGCTGGCCGATGTGCACCTGGACGCCAGCGTGGCGCAGGAAGCCTGCCCGCTGAACCTGGCGCCCACGGCCAGCACCACGGCCGCATTGGCCCTGGGCGATGCACTGGCGGTCGCCTGCCTGGAAGCCCGCGGATTCGGCCCCCAGGATTTCGCGCGATCCCATCCCGGCGGCGCGCTGGGCCGCCGCTTGCTGACCCACGTGCGCGACGTCATGCGCCAGGGCAATGCCCTGCCTATCGTGCTGGCCGGCACCCCCGTATCGCAGGCGCTGGAAGTCATGTCCGACAAGGGCATGGGCATGACGGTCGTGACCGACGCGCAGCGCCGGCCGCTGGGCATCTTCACTGATGGCGACCTGCGCCGCCTGATCGCCCGGCACGGCGATATCCGAAGCTTGACCGTGGAGGCCGGCATGACCCGGTCGCCGCGCAGCATTTCCCCCGATGCGCTGGCCGCCGAGGCCGCTCAGCACATGGACGAGCTGCGGCTCAGCCAGATGCTGGTGCTGGACGCCGACGGCGCGCTGCTGGGCGCCTTGCATATGCATGATCTGATGGCCGCTAAAGTGGTATGACTATGACTCTTCCTGCTTCCGTGACTCACCCGGCCGAAGCGCTGGTCCTGGCCCGCATTCCCGCCACCGTGCGCGATCGCGCCGCCGCCGTGCGCCTGATGGTGTTCGACGTGGACGGCGTGCTGACCGACGGCAGCCTCTACTACGGCGAAGGTGGCGAATTGCAAAAGCGCTTCCACGCCCTGGACGGCCACGGCTTGCGCCTCTTGATGGAAGGCGGCTTGACGGTGGCGCTGATGACGGGCCGGTCCGGCCCCATCGTGGCGCGGCGGGCTGCCGAACTGGGCATCTCGGAAGTGGTGCAGGGCGTACGCGATAAAGGTTCGGCGCTGGCCGAACTTGCGCAGCGCGCCGGTGTCCAACTGAATCAAACCGGCTATATGGGCGATGACATCATCGACCTGCCGGCCATGCAGCGCGCCGGCTTTTCGGCCAGCGTGCCTAACGCACCCGGCTATGTCAGCCAGGCGGCGCATTGGATTTCCACGCAGCCCGGCGGCAGCGGCGCGGTGCGCGAATGCTGCGACCTGCTCTTGGCTTCCCAAGGGCGCCTGGGCGCGTTCCTGGCCGCGCCGGGCCTGTTAGGCCCCGGCGCCATCCAATGACGGCCCCGAACCCCGACACGCCCTGGCGGCGACACTGATGAAAGAACGTTTTCCTTCCCTGATCGCGTTGTTCCTGCTGCTGGTGCTGGTCACCAGTTCATGGTGGGCCGCCGATTACGCGCAGCGGGCCATCCAGGTGGACCCGCCCCGCCGCGTCACCCACGAGATGGATGCGTGGTCACGCGATTTCGTCATGCTGCGCACCGACCCCACCGGCCGCCCGATCAACCGGCTGGAGGGCGAATACGCGGAACACTTCCCCGACGACGATTCGTATCACATCACCGCGCCGCGCGCGGTGGGCCAGCGTGAAGACAATCCTGTCACGGTAGGCGTATCGAAAACGGCCGTCATGGAACAAGGCGGCAAGCGCATCGTCATGAATGGCGACGCCCACGTGCACCGCCAGCCCGACGCCAACAATGACGTGCTGGACGTGCGCAGCCAGCAGTTGATCATCCTGCCCGACGAAGACGTCGTCTACACCGACCTGCCCGCTGAAGTCCTCAAGGGCCGTTCGCGGATGAATGGCAAGGGCATGCACTACAACAACAAAACGCGCCAATTGCAGGTATCCGCGTCGACGGATGTTGAAATTGCCGGTTCCGAAGGCAGGCAACAGCGCCGCACCGAGATTCCCGCCAACAACACTGACCAAAAGAAACCATGACCGACTTTCGGACTCTCCTTGCCCCGACGACCCGCCTGCTGGGCGCCGTCCTGCTGTCGGCCTCGGTGCTTGCACCCGCCTACGCGGCGGAACCCGAGGCCAAGCCGGCCGAAGAGCCCAGCACACTGATCCTGTCGGACACGCTGCATTACGACGACGTGAAGAAGCAAAGCGTGTTCACCGGCAACGTCAACATGACGCGCGGCCTGATGACGCTGACCTCCGACACGCTGGAAATGCACGAAGATGCCCAAGGCGGCCAATACGGCACGGCCACCGCCAACAAGGGCAAGGTCGTGACCATCCGCCAGGAGCGCCCCGAAACCTTTGAGCTTATCGAAGGCAAGGGCTTGCGCGCCGAATACGATGGCACGAAAAGCACGTTTGACCTGATCGGACAGGCGGTCGTGGTCCGTTACGTCTGTGGCAAACCGTTCGACACGATTCGCGGCGAACGGATACGCTACAACGAAAAAACGGGCACCTACGAAGCCCAGGGCGGCCCCAACTCCGCCGCGGCGGGCGGCCGCGTGCGTTCGGTTGCCGAACCGCGCGCCAAGTCCGATGCCGCCGTGGCCGAATGCCGCAAGCAGCAAGCCGCCAAGAAAGGACGCTAAAAGCGTCCCCCACGCAACACCACTCGCAGCCACGATGAACCAACCTTCTGTGCCGACCCCCGTCACCTCCGCCCCCTCCGGGGTCAAGCAGGGCAGCCTGCGCGCAACCGGTTTGCGCAAGACCTATAACGGCCGGACCGTGGTGCAGGACGTGTCCCTGTCCGTGGTCAGTGGCGAAGTCGTGGGACTGCTTGGCCCCAACGGCGCCGGCAAGACCACCAGCTTCTACATGATTGTGGGCCTGGTGCCCGCGGACGCGGGGCGCATCGAAATCGACGGCGCCGTCATCACCGCAATGCCGATCCACAAGCGCGCGCGCATGGGCCTGTCGTATCTGCCCCAGGACGCTTCCGTGTTCCGCCGCCTGACGGTCGAACAGAACATCCGCGCCGTGCTTGAGCTGCAAGTGGGGGCCGATGGCCGTCCGCTTTCCACGCCCAAGATCAATGAGCAGATGGAGGCCCTGCTGGAAGAGCTGCAGATCGGCCATATCCGCAGCAATGCCGCGATTTCGCTGTCGGGTGGCGAACGCCGCCGCGTGGAAATCGCGCGCGCCCTGGCCACCAGCCCGCGCTTCATCCTGCTGGACGAACCCTTCGCCGGCGTGGACCCCATCGCCGTCATTGAAATCCAGCGCATCGTGCGCTTCTTGAAGGGCCGTGGCATCGGCGTGCTGATCACCGACCACAACGTGCGCGAAACGCTGGGCATCTGCGACCGCGCCTACATCATCAGCGAAGGCAAGGTGCTGACCGACGGCCACCCCGACGAAATCGTGGGCGATCCGGCCGTGCGCCGCGTGTATCTGGGCGAGCACTTCCGCATGTAAACCGGCACCTGGGGAAGACCCCTAGTTCCCTCTGGGGACAAGGGCAAATACGCCCTAGGGGCTCCGCCATAAAAATGCCATGTTCTTGCGGTAGGTCAGCTTGTTTTATCGGCCCGAGTCTATACACTAGTACTAAACGTAGCCACCCAATCAAGGAGAACGCCTAACGACCTCACCGCGCATTTCGCGCAACCATTTTTTCTCTTTTAGAAGGAGAGCACACTATGAACCTGAGCATCTGCGGTCGTCACCTCGACGTCACCCCGGCAATCCGGGAATATGTCATGAACAAACTGGCGCGAGTGCTGCGGCATTTCGATCACGTCATCGATACCCAGGTCATGCTCTCGGTAGAGCCCCTGCGGCATAGAGCCGAAATCACCATGCGTCTAAGCGGTAAGGACATTCATTGTGAAGCAACCGATGAAAATCTCTATGCAGCCATAGACCTTCTTGCTGACAAAGTCGACCGTCAGGTCATCAAGCACAAGGACAAGGTACGAAGTCACTCAGCGGAGTCCGTGAAGCGGCAAGCGGCGAACCTTTCGCCACCCCAGCAGTAACGCGCTTCATGATCACTCGCTCTGAGCGATACGCTAAACAGCGATTGTAAAAATCCTGCCTAAGTCCCGGTGTCCCGCTAGACGCAAGTCCAGCCGGGGCATCGGCAAAGCTCCCCGCAGTTCCCCTCCGCAGTTCTCCCCCTCCGCATTTCCCCTCCGCCCTAGCCCCATAGATTTGTCCCCGAAATTCCGGCATTCATTGGCCCCAGGTCCGTGCGCCGCGCCTTTTTGCGTGTTTGCGACCAAAACCCGTGCCCCCCGGGTTGGCCCGGATGCCGGAAAGCCCACAATGCGCCGTGATCAGACTATGCTGTCGCTCTTGCCGCAACGCCTGACGCCCATCCCATGGGCGCGGCGCCGGGCCAATTTATTGCACTGCGTCATATAACCATATAATGATCCGATGAATCATTTGTCGCGCATCCTACCCGCCGGCAACGTCGTGCTCGATATGCTCGCAACGAGCAAGAAACGGGCGTTCGAACAAGCTGGCCTTCTTTTTGAAAACAACCATGGCTTGGCACGCGCGCTCGTGTTCGACAGCCTGTTTGCCCGGGAACGTCTTGGCTCCACTGCCCTTGGGCAGGGCGTGGCCGTTCCGCATGGCCGCGTGAAAGGATTGGAACAGGCGCTGGCGGCATTCATCCGCCTGGCCCAGCCCATTTCGTTCGACGCGCCCGACGGGCAGCCAGTGTCGATGCTGCTGTGCCTGCTGGTGCCGGAAACAGCCACTCAGCAGCATCTGGATATCCTGGCCGAACTTGCGCAGTTGATGTCGAACAAGGCATTGCGCGAGGCGCTGGCCACTGAGCCTGATGCCGCCATCGTCCACAAAATGCTCACGACCGGCAAACTCTGACCCTCGCGGACACGCAGCCATGCTAACGGTGCAGGAACTCGTCGACGACAACGCCGACAAAATCCCTTTTAACTGGATATCCGGCCAAGGCGCCGCCGACCGCGCCATTCCCGATGACGGCATGGCGGCCGCCGACCTGGTCGGCCACTTGAACCTGATCCACCCGTCGCGCATCCAGGTGTTCGGGCAGGAAGAGCTGGCGTACTACACCCGCTTCGACTTGCGCCGCCGCATGCACCACATGGACGAGCTGCTGATCGGCGGCGTGCCCGCCATTCTGCTGGCCGATGGCCTGACGCCCCCGCAAGATCTCGTGGACCAATGCGACCAGCACCAGGTGCCGCTGCTGTCCACGCCGGTAGCCGCCGCGCAGCTGATTGACCTGCTGCGCATCTACCTGGGCAAGAAGCTGGCGCCCACCACCACCGTGCATGGCGTGTTCCTGGACGTGCTGGGCCTGGGCGTGCTGATTACCGGCGAATCGGGGCTGGGCAAAAGCGAGCTGGCGCTGGAACTGATTTCACGCGGGCATGGCCTGGTGGCCGACGACGCCGTGGAGTTCTCACGCACGGCGCCCAACATGATCGAAGGCCACTGCCCCCAACTGCTGCAGAACCTGCTGGAAGTTCGCGGGCTGGGCCTGCTTGATATCCGCACCATCTTCGGCGAGACCTCGGTACGCCGGAAGATGCGCCTGAAGCTGATCGTGCACCTGGTGCGCGCCACCGCGCAAGACAAGTTCGAACGCCTGCCGCTGCAAGACATCACACAAGACATGCTGGGCCTGCCCGTGCGCAAGGTGATGCTGCAAGTCGCAGCCGGCCGCAATCTGGCCGTGCTGGTGGAAGCCGCCGTGCGCAACACCATACTGAAGCTGCGCGGCATCGATACGCTGGGCGAGTTCATGGAACGCCAGGCCATGGCTATTCTCCAAAGCAGCAAGTGAACGCACGTCGCCTTGCGGCATCGTGAGCCTGTACGAAACCCTGGCCGACGAGATCGCCAAATCGATCCGCGACGGCGTTCTGCGTGTTGGCGACAAACTGCCTTCCGTGCGCCACGCCTGCACGACGCGAGGCGTCAGCCCCTCGACGGTATTCCAGGCCTATTACCTGCTTGAAGCGCGCGGCCTGATCCGCGCCCAACCACGCTCGGGCTACTACGTCCACGCCCCGGTCGAATCACTGCCGCCGGAACCCGGCGCGTCCAGCCCTGGCGGCGAATCCACCGAGCTCGCCATCAGCGAGCGCATCTTCGATATCCTGGACTCCGTGCGCAACCGCGACGTGACGCCGCTGGGATCCGCCTTTCCTTCTCCGCTGCTGTTCCCGCTGCCGCGCCTGGCCCACGCCATGGCCGCGCACCTGAAACGCCAGGACCCACTGGACACGGTTGAAGATCTGAGCCCGGGCAGCCCGGGGCTGCGCCGCCAGATCGCCCTGCGTTACCTGATCGGCGGCATGAACGTGCCCGCCAGCGACATTGTCGTCACCAACGGCGCGCTGGAAGCCCTGAACCTTTGCCTGCAGGCGGTCACCGAGCCCGGCGACGTCGTGCTGGTTGAAGCACCCACGTTCTACGGCGCCTTGCAGGCGCTGGAGCGCCTGGGTCTCAAGGCATTGGAAGTGCCCACCCATCCGCGCACCGGCGTGGACCTGGACGCCATGGCGTCTGCCATCAAGCGGCACTCACCGAAGGCTTGCTGGCTGATGACGCAATTCCAGAACCCGCTGGGCAGCCTGATGCCGGAAGACAAGAAGCGGCAACTTGTGGAGTTATTGCGCCGCCACGACATCCCGCTGATAGAAGACGACGTGTACGGCGAACTGTATTACGGCGCTGTGCGGCCCGTGCCGGCCAAGGCCTACGACAAAGATGGGCTGGTGCTGCATTGCTCATCTTTTTCCAAATGCCTGGCGCCTGGCTACCGTATCGGCTGGGCGTCAGCTGGCCGATACGCGCGGCGCGTGCAGCGCTTGAAATTGTCATCCACGCTATCGGCTTCAGGCCCGGCGCAAGGCGCCATCGCCGCATACCTGGAACAAGGCGGCTACGACCGCCACCTGCGCCGGCTGCGTCAAACCCTGCACGCGCAACAAGCCCGCATGGCTGATGCGATTGCCCATGCATTTCCCGCGGGCACGCGCGTGACTCGCCCGCAAGGCGGCTTCTTTTTGTGGGTGGAACTACCCGCGGAGGTGGACGCGCTGGCGTTGCATCGCGACGCCCTGGCGCGCGGCGTCAGCGTGGCGCCGGGGCCGATTTTTTCGGCCAGCAGCCAATTCGCAAGCGCCGTGCGCCTGAACTACGGCCATCCCTGGGATTCCTCGCATGAAGACGCGATCCGCGTGCTGGGTGACCTGGCGCATCAGCATCAGGCCCGCGCGCGGTCGGCCGCGCCGCGCTAGCCATGTTTAGTTCAGCGTGGACGACGCCCGCGCCCGCTTGACCTCAAGCGCGGTGACGCCGCCCGCTTCGTTGCCCCAGCTATTGCGGATGTAGGACACCAGCATGGCAATGTCGCTGTCGCTCAGGATCTGGCCAAACGGCGGCATGCCATGCGGCCGGGGGTTGGCGGCCGTAGCCGGTGCGTAGCCGCCATCCAGCACCATGCGTATGGCGTTGACCGGTGACGGCGCCGTCACCGTCGGATTGCCCGCCAACGCCGGCCACGCCGTGCCACTGCCCTGGCCTTGCGGCTGATGGCACTGCGCGCAATGCTGGCCATAGATCTTGCTGCCCAGTTCCATGGCCGCAGGCGCGGCCGCCGCCGTGGACCGTGGCGTGGAGGGAGGTGTCGCCGGCAAGGACTTGATGTACACGCCAATCGCCAGCGCGTCGTCGTCCGTCAGGTGCTGCGTACTGCCCAGCACCACTTCAGCCATCGGGCCGCTGGCGGTGGAATGCGCCGAGATGCCGGTCTTGAGCAAAGCGGCGATGTCTGCCGCCGTCCAGCGGCCCATGCCGGTCTGCATATCGTTGGTGAGCGGCGGCGCATACCAATCCAGCACGGGAATGATGCCGCCGATGAACGCATCGGACGACCGCGTGGCCCCCAGGCTGTTGCGGGGCGTATGGCAGGCGGCGCAGTGCCCCACGCCTTCAACCAGATAGCGGCCTCGGTTCCATTGCACCGATTGCCCCGCGTCGGACTCTTGGACGCCCGGCTTGAAATACAGCGCGCGCCAGGCGGCCAGCAAGGCGCGCTGGTCGTAGGGGAACGCCATGTCGGGCGCGCGGTTGGGCTGGTTGACCGGCGGCACGCTGCGCAGGTAGGCGTACAGGGCGTCGGCATCGGCCCGCGTGATACGGGTGTACTCGGTGTAGGGGAAGGCCGGATACAGCAGCGTGCCGTCCTTGGACTTGCCGTTGTGCAGCGCTTGCCAGAAGTCGTCAGCGGTCCAGGCGCCAATGCCCGTTTTTTCATCAGGCGTGATGTTCGGACCGTACACCGTGCCAAATGGCGTCGGGATGGGCATGCCGCCCGCCAGCACTTTGCCGCCTCGGCTGGTGTGGCAGGCCATGCAGTTGCCGGCCTGCGCCAGATAGCGGCCACGCTCAACCAGCGTGCCGGTGTCCGCTGTGGCGGCAGGCCCCGTACTGGTGTCGTCACGCGTACCCAGCCAATACAGGACAGCCACCGTGGCGATCAGCGCCAACAGCACAAAAGACAGGATTTTCTGCAGCAGTTTCATGGTGGCCCCGATCAGCGTTGCGCCTGGCTGCCGCATTCCGCGGGCAAGCGCAGCGATCCCGCGCTTTCAGGCGCATAGGGCTCGGTAATAGGCTGGGACGAGAGCCATGCCGCCAGGGCGCCGATATCGGCAGGCGTGAGCTTGTCGGCGATATCGGCCATGCAGTCGGGCGCGGCGGCACGGCGCAGCCCTGTCTTCCAACTGCCGATCTGTGAACCGATGTAGTCGCGCGGCAAGCCCAGCAGGCCAGGAATGGCGGGCATCAAGCCGCTGAGCGCGGCGCCGTGACAGGACGCACAGGCGGGAAGGCCGCGCGCCGCATCGCCCTGCAAGGCCAGCGCGCGGCCAGCTTCCAGCGTGGCGGGCGAGACGTCCGCGCGCGCGGGCGACGGATAAGGCACGTGCTGTTGGGAGAAATACGCGGCCATCTCACGCAGGTAATCGTCGGGCAGGCCGGCCAGCAGATGCGACATGGGCCGGTACTGGCGGCGACCGTCACGGAAATTCAGCAACTGGTGGTACAGGTATTCCTGTGGCTTGCCGGCCAGGCGGGGGTAGTACCCGTCAGCGCCAGCCCGGCCCTGCGCACCATGGCAGGCAGTACAGGCCGCGACGCGAGCCGCCATGGTGTCGGGCCGCAGCGCCGTCGGCTGTGCCTGCGCGACGCTTGTTGCAAAGACAATAACGCCTGCCGCCAATACGGAGAAAATCGCCCCAAACCGCGGCAGTGAAACACTACGAAAGGAAATGAGCGCTAACATCTAGGTCGAATTCCTATCCCCGAAAGCATGACGTCGGGGCTGGTCAGTGAATCGATCAAGTATCCGGTCCGTAAGCTTACGCGACGGGGCAAGAAAGGGTACAGGCGCAGATTCTCAATTTACGGCCATATCAGATGCCATCCCGCCTGCATCGTCCTGGAAAAGCGTGCCACAATCATGTCCATGTTGAAAGTCGTCCTAGTCACCGGTATCTCTGGCTCGGGAAAATCCGTTGCCTTGCGCATGCTTGAGGATGCCAGCTACACCTGCGTCGACAACTTGCCGGTGCGCTTCCTGGCCGAATTCATCGCCAACGCGCGCGACGAAGGCCTGGAGCGCGTGGCCGTGGCCATCGACGTGCGATCGCCCGGCGAACTGGCCGAACTGCCTGATGTGGTTACCGCCTTGCGCGCCATGGGCACCAGCCTGCGCGTGGTCTTCCTGGACGCCAACACCTCAACACTGGTTCAGCGCTACTCCGAATCGCGCCGCCGCCACCCGCTGACCGATCGCCTGCAACGCGGCGGCACGCCGCCGTCGCTGGCCGACTGCATTGCATTGGAACGTGAACTGCTGGCGCCGCTGCGCGAGCAGGAACATGTGATCGACACCTCTGACCTGACGCCAGGCCAATTGCGCGCCTGGATCCGCGACCTGATCCAGGCCGACCGCGCGCCGCTGGTGCTGACCTTCGAATCCTTTGCCTACAAGCGCGGCGTGCCCGGCGACGCCGATCTGGTGTTTGACGTGCGCTGCCTGCCCAACCCCCACTACGACCGCAACCTGCGGCCGCTGACCGGGCGTGATGAGCCGGTTGCCACCTGGCTGGCCGGTTACGAGCAAGTGGGGCAGATGGTGGACGACATCGCCGGCTTCCTGAACCGCTGGTTGCCGCAGTACACGCAAGACACCCGCAACTACCTGACCGTAGCCATCGGGTGCACGGGCGGCCAGCATCGCTCGGTGTATGTGGTGGAGCAATTGGCGCTGCGCTTCGCCCACCACGATCCCTTGCTGGTGCGCCACCGAAACCAACTGCCCACCGAACCCGCATGATCCTGCCTCGCCCGCTACACCTGATCCTGATGCTGCTGCTGGCCATTGCCGTGGCGGGCTGCTCTTCCACCGGTGGCGGCAAAAAGGGCGGCGGGTACTACAAGGATGATGGCCCGGACGCCAACCCGCCGTCGAACCTGGACCAGGTGCCCGACGCGGTGCCCCGCATCGAACCCTACGCCAGCGGCGCCAACCGGCCTTACGTGGTCTTCGGCAAGCGCTACGTGCCGGACACCAGCGGGCAACCGTACAAGCAGCGCGGCATCGCCTCCTGGTATGGCAAGAAGTTCCACGGCAATTCCACGTCCATCGGCGAGTCTTACGACATGTACGCCATGACGGCGGCCCACACCACGTTGCCGCTTCCCAGCTATGCACGCGTCACCAGCCTGGTCAACGGCAAGACCATCATCGTGCGCGTGAACGACCGCGGGCCGTTCCACAGCGATCGCATCATGGATTTGTCTTACGTGGCCGCGTACAAGCTGGGCATCATCGGACCCGGCAGCGGCCAGGTCGTGGTGGAGAGCATTCCGCAGGAAGAGATCCGTCGCCTGGCCTCGCAAGGAACGCCAGCGGCGCCCGCGCCGGAACCCGATTCCGCCACTGGCTCGCTGCCCGTCCAGGCGCCGTTGAGCGCCGCGCCAGTAGCGTTGACGGCTGAACCCTTGCCAGGCCCCGCCGCGGGTTCAGCGCCGGTACGCCAGACGCCGGCAACCGGCCTTGGCAATGTCTATCTGCAAGTGGGTGCATTCAGCCAGGCGGGCAACGCGCAATCACTGGTTGCCCGCATCAATCCGCAACTGAACGCGGTGGGCGCGCCGCCTGCCCAGGTTGAGCAATCGAACAATCTGTACCGGGTCAGGATCGGTCCGTACCCCGACCGCCAGAGCGCGTTGAACGCAGTGCCGGTCGTGTCGGACCGCATCGGCATCCTGCCCAGCATCGCCACGCAGTAAACGCGGGCGCTTTCGGGCTTACCGACGCTGCTTTACCAGGGCAGCTCGGCTTGCCCGTCGCAGACGCGGCGCGCGCGCGGGTTGCGGCTGACATAGCGGTTGCCCTCGTGGGCCAACAGCGCCTGCTTGCGCGGGAGCCCGCCGCCAAACCCCGTCAGCGAGGTATCGGCGCCAATCACGCGGTGGCACGGAATGATGATGATGATGGGGTTGCGGCCGACCGCGCCGCCGACCGCCTGCGCGCCCTTGGGCCGCCCCACGTTGCGGGCCAGATCGCCATAGCTGGCAAGCTTGCCAAAATCCAGTGCGCACAGTGACTGCCAGACCTTGTGCTGGAACGCGGTGCCGACGGGATCCAGGGCCACGTCGAAAGCGCGGCGCTTGCCCGCGAACCATTCGTCCAGTTCGCGACGCGCCTGCTCCAGGATGGGATCGGCGTCCGTGTGCGTCCAGCCTTCAGGCGATGGCAGCGATTCTTGGTCGGTGAACCAGGCGCCACGCAAGCCTTTCGGGCTGGCGACCAGGCGCAACTCACCTAACGGGGTGGGCATATCGCGGTATGTCAGGGATTCCAGCGGATCGGCGGGCTTTTTTGACACGATTGTGGGGTACGCCATGGCTTACTCCGCCGATTTCTTGCGCGACAGCGCCCGGTTGTACAACACGTCACGCGGCTGGCCCGTGACCTTGGCGGCGACGCGCGCGGCGTCGCGCACCGACAGCGACTCCAACAGTGCGTCCAACAACACATCGGTACGCGGGTCGGCGTCCGCGTCGATTTCCTGCGCGACGGCGGCATGCGCGATCAGCACGAATTCACCCTGCTCGCGGTGCGAGTCGGCAGCCAGCCAGGCCGCCGCTTCGCCCAGCGTGAGCGTCGCGATTTCTTCAAAGCGCTTGGTGAGCTCGCGCGCCACGGTCAGTTGCCGGTCGGGGCCGCAGACTTCCAGCAGATCCGCAATGGTGGCGGCCAGCCGGTGGGGGGATTCGAACATCACCACAGGGGCGGGCAAGGCGCACCACGAACGCAGCCAGCGCTGGCGGGCCACGGCCTTGGATGGCGGGAAGCCGGCAAAGGCATAGGCGGGATTTTCGTCGGTGGTCACGCCGCTGCCCATCAGCGCCGCAATGACAGCGCTAGGCCCCGGCACGGGCACCACCGCGAAGCCGGCGTCGCGCACAGCGCGCACCACGCGCGCGCCGGGGTCGCTGACGGCGGGCGCACCCGCATCCGACACCAGCGCCACGCGCTGGCCTTGGGCCAGGCGTTCACAGATGGCCTGGGCGGCGGTGGCTTCATTGTGGCGATGCGCGGCCATGAGCGGCGTGCTGACGCCCCAGGCATCCAGCAAGGTGCGGCTGGCGCGCGTGTCTTCGGCGGCGATCACGTCGGCGCGTTGCAGGGCATGCCAGGCCCGCAGCCCCAGGTCGCCCAGGTTGCCGATTGGCGTGGCCACGACGTACAGCGTGGACGCGGGCCAATGCTGCCCCGCCACGCGGTCGGCCACGCGGCTCCAGGCATCGCCGGCGGGCGAGGGTGAGACATTTTGATTCATTGCAGCCTACTGACACGAAAAACCATGTCAGTGTAGCCGCCAATCCCTGCCATCTTCGGAGCCTGCATGACGGACGACACCTTGCGCCTGGCCTGCGAACTGGCGCTGCTTGCCCGCCGCCGCGCGGACAAGCGGCGGCGACGCATCCGGCGGCCGGCCGCGCCTGGCGACACGCCGGTGCGCCGCTCACCCATGCAGCGCCGGGGTGATCACCACGAAGACGCCGCGCTGCGCTTGCTGGTGGCTCACGGGCTGGTGCTGCTGGCGCGCAACCTGCAAACGCGCGCGGGCGAGATCGATCTGGTCATGCGCGATGGCAACACGCTGGTCTTCGTTGAAGTCCGTGCCCGCGCGCACAGCCACTATGGCGGCGCGGCGGCAAGCATCGGCCGCGACAAACAGGCGCGGCTGGCACGCGCCGCCGCGCACTGGCTGCCGGAACTGGCTCGGCGGCATTGGCAGGGGGTGGCGCCCCCGGCCCGCTTTGATGCCGTGGTCTTCGACGCTGGCGAGCCGCAATGGCTGCGTGCCGCCTTTGTGCTGCCGTAGCCGGCGGCGCTTGCAGGGTCCGGACACGTCCGTAACCCGCTGCCGCACAGTCGTTACGCATGGACAGAACGGCGCGACGGCCCCGTGAGATAATCGCGCCCATGGATATGACCTCTCGTATGACGTCGCACTTTCGCGACGCCATGGCTGCGTGCGAACAAAGTATGAACGTCCTGGCGGAACCGCTGGCAGTGGCGGTCGACGTGCTGTTCGGCGCCCTGGCGAACAACGGCAAGATTCTGGCTTGCGGCAACGGTGGCTCGGCCGCCGATGCGCAGCATTTCATCGCCGAACTGGTGGGCCGCTTCGAACGCGAACGCCTGCCGCTGGCGGGCATCGCGCTCAATACCGACACCTCGATTCTCACCGCCGTCGGTAACGACTACGGCTTTGACGAAATCTATGAACGCCAGGTCAACGCCTTCGGCCAGGCGGGCGACGTGCTGGTGGCCATTTCAACCAGCGGTAATTCGCCCAACGTGGTGCGCGCCATGGAAGCCGCCAGCGCCCGCGAAATGCACGTGCTGGCCCTCACGGGCAAGGGCGGCGGCGTCATGGGGGAACTCATCACGCCCATGGACGTCCATCTATGTGTTCCCAGCGACCGCACCATGCGGATCCAGGAAGTCCATATTCTGCTGCTGCACGCGCTGTGCGATGGCATCGACGCTCTTCTGCTTGGAGACACCGAATGATTTCTGACGTCAGAACCGCAGTTCGCCCCCTGATGCTCGCCGCGGCGCTGTCCACCGCCGCCCTGTCGCTGTCGGCCTGCGCGCCACTGATCGTGGGCGGCGCTGCCGCCACCACGGCGGTCGTCATCACCGACCGCCGCACCTCCGGCATCCAGCTTGAAGACCAGAACATCGCCTTCAAGGCGCAAAGCCAGATCTCGCAAAAGCTGGGCGACACGGCCCGCGTCAATGCCATGGCGTATGGCGGCCACCTGCTGCTGACGGGCGACGTGCCCACCGAGCAAGCCAAAGCCGAAGCGACCACCATTGCCCAAGGCATCGAAAACGTCAAACAGGTCATCAACCAGTTGAACGTCGGCCCCATCGCCTCGTTCGGCACACGTTCGAACGACACATGGCTGACGTCCAAGGTCAAGACCGCGCTGATCAATACCAAGTACGTGCCGTCCGGCACCATCGCGCTGACGACCGACCACAGCGTGGTCTATCTGATGGGCAAGGTGACCCAGGCCGAAGGCGACTATGCCGCCAACGCCGCGGCGGATGTCGGCGGCGTGGTCAAGGTGGTTAAACTCTTCGAGACCATCAGCCGCGAAGAAGCGATCCGGCTGTCCAACAGCAGCACCCGGGACGCCTCCACAGAAACCAAAGCGCCTATTCAAAGCGGCGCCGGCGCAGCACCCAGCGACAACAACGCGGCCGGCACGAGCAACGGCGTAGAAGCGATGCCCATCAAATGAAAAAAGCCATCGTAGCCCTGGCCGTCCTGGTGGCCGTTGGCATTGGCGCCTGGTTCGTCTGGCGCCCTGCCCAAACCGCGCCTGACGTCACTTTCACCACGCTGGAAGGCAAAACCTTTTCAATGCAGGACTTGCGGGGCAAGGTGGTGCTGGTCAAGTTCTGGGCGACCAGCTGCGTCACTTGCGTGAAGCAGATGCCGGAAACCATCGCGGCCTACAAGGAATACGCCGCGAAGGGCTACGAGGCCGTGGCGGTCGCCATGGACTACGACCCGCCCAATTACGTGCTGAACTTCGCCGAGCAGCGCAAGCTGCCTTTCCCGGTGGCGTTGGACACCAAAGGCGAGATCGCGCGCGCGTTCGGCGACATCCGGCTCACCCCCACCGCCTTCCTGATCGACAAGCAGGGGCACATCATCAAGCGCTATCTGGGTGAATACGACGTGGCCGAATTCCACGCCACGGTGGAAAAGGCGCTGGCGGCAGGCTGATTGCGCTGAGTCTTGCTCCCCGCCCCCCAAAACAAAACCGCCCGATGGGCGGTTTTGTTTTTGCCCGGCTGAATCGGCGGGCCTACCCGATCAAACGGGCCTGCAACACTCAGAACGCCGGAATGACCGCGCCCTTGTACTTTTCCTGGATGAACTTCTTCACATCTGGCGAGTGCAGCGCGTCAACCAGCTTCTTGATGCCGGGTGCATCCTTGTTGTCCGACCGGGTAACCAGAATGTTGGCGTAGGGCGAATCAGCACCCTCGATGAACAACGCATCCTTCGTGGGGACCAGGCCGGCTTCCAGCGCGTAGTTGGTGTTGATGAGAGCCAGGTCCACGTCATCCAGCGCGCGTGGCAGCATCGCGGCTTCCAGTTCGCGGAATTTCAGCTTCTTGGGATTGTCGACCACATCGGCCGCGGTGGCCAGAATGTTGGCCGGGTCCTTCAGCTTGATCACACCCTGCTTTTGCAGCAGCACCAGCGCGCGGCCGCCGTTGGACGGGTCGTTCGGGATGGCCACCGTGGCGCCGTCCTTGAGCTCGGCCAGGCTCTTGATCTTCTTGGAATAGCCGCCAAAGGGTTCAACGTGGACCAGCGCCACCGGCACCAACGTGGCCTTGCGGTCTTTGTTGAAGGAATCCAGGTACGGCTTGTGCTGGAAGAAGTTGGCGTCCAGCTGCTTGTCCACCAGTTGCAGGTTGGGCTGCACGTAATCGCTGAACACCGTGATGTCGAGCTCGACGCCCTGTTTGGCCAACTGCGGTTTCACCACTTCCAGGATTTCGGCGTGGGGAACCTGGGTCGCGCCCACCACCACTTTTTCTGCATGGGCGGCATGGGCCGCCACCAGGAAGGCCGATGCCACCAGGGCAGACCGGACGAAGTTCAAACGCATGTGTTGCCTCTTTATAGGATGAAAATAGGGGACTGAGTCTCAGCGAGCCGGATTCACCCCCTTGTGCGGGGCTCCGCTGCCTGGAAAACGCACCCAATTTACCTGAATGCCGCTTATTTGTCGGGCATATGGACATGGGTTTTAGGCATATGAAACGCGGGGGTACTACAATCCGTCGTATGCTTGCGCTACCGCGTTCCGAACGCGATGTTGTGCAGGCATTTTTTCTAACCTTTTCATATCTATTTGCCGACTTAGCTGCCATGACCGACACCCCCGACCCTGCTGCCGTTTCGTCCCCCGCTGTCAAAGCCGCTGTGCTGTCTGAAGCACTGCCGTATATCCGACGATTCCACGGCAAGACCATCGTGGTCAAGTACGGCGGCAACGCCATGACGGAAGAGCGCTTGCAGCGCAGCTTCGCGCACGACGTCGTGCTGCTCAAGCTGGTGGGTCTGAACCCGGTGGTGGTGCACGGCGGCGGTCCGCAGATCGACGACGCGCTGCGCCGCATCGGCAAGCAAGGCACCTTCATCCAGGGCATGCGCGTGACCGATGCCGAAACCATGGAAGTGGTTGAATGGGTGCTGGGCGGCCAGGTCCAGCAAGACATCGTCATGATGATCAACGAGGTCGGCGGCAAGGCCGTGGGCCTGACCGGCAAGGACGGCGGCTTGATCCAGGCTCAGAAAAAACTGATGGCCAACAAGGACAACCCCGCCGAACCCATCGACATCGGCTTCGTGGGCGACATCACGCTGGTTGAACCCGCGGTGGTCAAGGCCCTGCAAGACGACCAGTTCATTCCCGTGATTTCGCCCATTGGCTATGGCGAAGACGGCACCGCCTACAACATCAACGCCGACGTCGTCGCCGGCAAGATGGCCGAAGTGCTGGGCGCCGAAAAGCTGTTGATGCTGACGAACACCCCGGGCGTGCTGGACAAGGCGGGCAAGTTGCTGCGCAGCCTGTCGGCCCAGACCATCGACGAACTCTTCGCCGACGGCACCATCTCGGGTGGCATGCTGCCCAAGATCTCGTCGGCGCTGGACGCCGCCAAGAACGGCGTGAATTCCGTGCACATCGTCGACGGCCGTGTGCCGCACTGCCTGCTGCTGGAAATTCTGACCGACCAGGGCGTGGGCACGATGATCAGCTCGCATTGATGCGAGCACAGCGTCTTTTGTTGCGACCGGCGGTGCGCCTGCGCCGCTCGCGCCGCGTGGCCACGGGCGTTTCCGAACGCCTGTGGCTGTTCGACCTGGACAACACGCTGCACGACACCTCGCATGCCATCTTTCCGAAGATAGACCTGGGCATGACCATGGCGGTGGCCGAGGCGCTGAATGTAGACGTCGACACCGCCAACGATCTGCGCAGGCAGTATTGGCACCGCTACGGCGCCACGATGATCGGCATGGTGCGCCATCACGGCGTCAATCCGCACGACTTCCTGCATCGCAGCCACGACTTTGACGTCAATCCGCTGGTGCGCAGCGAAAAGGCGCTGGCCTACAAGCTGCGCCGCCTGCCCGGCCGCAAGGTGCTGCTGACCAACGCACCGCTGCGCTATGCGCGTTCCGTGCTGGAACGCCTGGGCATCCTGAACCAGTTCGATAGCCTGTGGGCCATCGAACACATGCAACTGCACGGTGAATTCCGGCCCAAGCCCTCACCCGCGCTGCTGCGTTACGTGCTGGCCCGCGAAGGCGTGCCCGCCCACCGCGCCGTGCTGGTCGAAGACACCCTGGCCAACCTGCGCGGCGCGCGCAGCGTGGGCGTGCGCACGGTGCACGTGTATCACCCCGGCACACCCTTTTCACGCGGCCAATCGCATCGTCCGCCCTATGTCGACTTGCGGGTAAACTCCGTCAGTGATTTGTTGTTACGTCGGCGTCCCCTGCGGGGATAGCGGCGCGCTCCTCCCCTTCCCTTCACCGTCCAAGCCTGCGCGAGAGCAGTCCCTTCCATGGCGAGCAAACCCGGCGAGCGCAAGACCCAGATTCTGCAGACCCTGGCCGAGATGCTGGAGCAACCGCACGCATCCCGCATCACCACGGCTGCGCTGGCCGCGCGCCTGCAAGTTTCGGAAGCCGCGCTGTACCGGCACTTCGCCAGCAAGGCGCAGATGTTCGAAGGGCTGATCGAATTCATCGAAACCAGCATCTTCACGCTGGTCAATCAGATTGCCACCGTGGAACCCTACGGCGTGCCGCAAGCGCACAAAACCGTGGCAATGCTGCTGACGTTTTCCGAGCGCAACAAAGGCATGACGCGGGTGCTGACCGGCGACGCCCTGGTCACGGAAGACAACCGGCTGCAAGAGCGCATCAACCACATCAATGACCGTATCGAAACGTCGTTGAAGCAGTCGCTGCGCATCGCCATCACCGACGGCGGTTTGCCGGCGGACGCCAACGTGGCTGCCCATGCCAGCCTGCTGACGCATCTGGTGTTGGGCCGCTGGCTGCGCTATGCGCAAAGCGGCTGGCGCGTGGCGCCGACGCTGCACCTGGATGAGCAACTGCGCCTGGCCCTGGGTTGAGCGACGCCCCCCCATTAGCGGCATAACACGAACGAATTCAAGTAGAAATCAGGTGCCAACGCCGCAGGGCGCTGGCACAATTCGTGTGCATTCATGCAACAGTCCTTGCTTGCGACCCACAAGGGCGGTCGAGCATAATGCCCCGGATGGGTTTGCTCAAGCCCAGATTTCCATCAGCTTGATCCACATCAATGCGGGTTTTCCTCAATGCCGTCACGATCGTCCTGTAGCGTCGACACATCGAATTGAATAAACCCGTGCTCGCGGGAAGTGTGTCGACGGTTTGACCTCAACCGGAGATGGATATGACCGCGCCAGTCGCTGTCCCTGCCTCGCAAGCCCCCAAGAAAGTAAAAATACCCATCGGACTCATCGCCGGCGTCTTGGTGATGATCGGGGTGCTGATGATGCCCCTGCCCGCCGACCTGCCGGTTGCGGGCCACCGCATGCTGGCTATCCTGGCGTTCGCCGTGGTGGTCTGGATTACCGAAGCCGTGTCTTACGAAGCCAGCGCGATCATGATCACGACGCTGATGGCTTTCCTGCTGGGCACGGCTCCGACAATCAAAGACCCGAACGTGCTTTACGGCACGTCCGCCGCCATCAGCATGGCGCTGACAGGCTTTGCCAACTCGGCGCTGGCGTTGGTCACCGGCGCCTTGTTCATTGCCGCCGCCATGACCTTCACCGGGCTGGACCGGCGCATTGCGCTGGTCACGCTGTCGCGGGTGGGCACCAGCACGCGCCGCATCCTGATCGGATGTATAGCCGTGACGATCGTACTGAGCCTGGTCGTGCCCAGCGCCACCGCGCGCAGCGCAGCGGTCGTGCCGATCATGATGGGCGTCATCGCCGCCTTCGGCGTGGACAAGCGGTCGAACATCGCGGCCGGCATCATGATCATCGTGGCGCAAGCCACCAGCATCTGGAACGTGGGCATCCAGACCGCCGCCGCGCAAAACCTGCTGACCGTCGGCTTCATGGAAAAGATGCTGGGCGAGCGCGTGGCGTGGTCGGACTGGCTGATCGCCGGCGCGCCGTGGTCGCTGATCATGTCGGCCGTGCTGATCGTGGTGGTGCTGAAGCTGCTGCCGCCGGAAAGCGACAGCATCGCCGGGGGCAAGGAAGCGGTCGAAAAATCGTTGCTTGAACTGGGCCCGATGACCAGCGCGCAAAAGCGCCTGATGGGCGTGTCGCTCATGCTGCTGCTGTTCTGGGCAACCGAAGGCAAGCTGCACAAGTTCGACACCACATCCACCACCTACTTCGGCCTGGTCCTGCTGCTGCTGCCGCGCTTTGGCGTGATGACGTGGAAAGACGTGCAGTCGCGCATTCCATGGGGCACCGTGATTGTGTTTGGCGTGGGCATCAGCCTGGGTACCGCCCTGCTGACCACCCAAGCCGGCCAATGGCTGGGCAACCAGGTCGTTGCGCACACCGGGCTGGACCATCTTGGGCCTCTGGCCATCTTCGCCGTGCTGGCCGCTTTCCTGATCATCATCCACCTGGGTTTTGCCAGCGCCACCGCGCTGACCTCGGCCATGCTGCCCATCCTGATCTCGGTGCTGGCCACGCTGCCCGGCGATTTCAGCCGCCTGGGCATGACGATGCTGCTGGGCTTCGTCGTCAGCTACGGCTTCATCCTGCCGATCAATGCCCCGCAGAACATGGTGTGCCTGGGCACGGAAACCTTCAACGCCAAGCAGTTCGCGAAAGTCGGCATCATCGTCACTATCGTGGGCTACCTGCTGATGCTGCTGATGGGCATGACCTACTGGCGCTGGCTCGGCTGGCTGTAGGGAGAACGCGTCATGAAACTCTCTTTAGCCCAAGCCAATGAATACGGCCGCCGCGTGCTGATGGCGCAAGGCGTACCGGAAGACATCGCGCGCGACGTGGCCGAACACCTGGTCGAGTCCGACCGGGTGGGCTACACCAGCCACGGCCTGTCCATCCTGACGAACTACCGCCGCGTGCTGTCGCAGGGGCTGGCGCAGGCGGACGGCCGCCCCGAGCTGGTCAATGACCGCGGCGCCATGCTGGCCTATGACGGCCATCACGGCCTGGGCCAATATGTGGGCAAGGTGGTCATTGAAAAGGCCATCGAGCGCACGCAGGAACACGGGCAGTGCATCGTGACCCTGCGCCACAGCCATCACCTGGGCCGCATGGGCCACTTTGGCGAAATGGTGGCGGCCAAGGGCCTGATCCTGCTGGCCTTCACCAACGTGATCAATCGCGCCCCCACTGTGGCGCCATTTGGTGGCGCGCAGGCCTGCCTGACCACCAACCCGCTGTGCTTTGCCGGCCCGCTGCCCGGTGGACGGGCGCCCTTCATCGTGGACATGGCGACGAGTTCCATCGCGGTGAACAAGGCGCGGGTGCTGGCGGCCAAGGGCGAACAGGCGCCGCCCGGGTCGCTGATCGACGCCGACGGCAACCCCACGACGGACCCCGGCGCGCTGTTCGCCGACCCGCCGGGCGCCCTGCTGCCCTTTGGCGGACACAAGGGCTATGCGTTGGGCCTGGTGGCCGAACTGCTGGCGGGGGTGTTGTCAGGCGGAGGCACGATCCAGCCCGATCACCCGCGCAACGGCGTGGCAACGAACAATATGTTCGCGCTGCTGCTGGATCCGCAAGTGGA